>JBBDQX010000130.1:0-6345 GCA_040905765.1 Acetobacterales bacterium | reverse complement strand
CGAGAAGGCGCTGCGCTGCTACCGCCGCGTCCACTGGATCGCGGGCGGCGTCGCCAAGGAAGACGGCATCGAACCGCTGCGGCCGCTGTTCGGCCGCATCGCGCATGCCTACCTGATCGGCGAGTCGACGCCGCGCTTCGCCCGCACCCTCGGCGAAGACGTGTCGCACAGCGAGTGCGGCGATCTCGCCGCCGCGCTCGCGGCCGCCCATGCGGCAGCGCAACGCGCCCCCTCGCCCGGTGCCGTCGTGCTGTTGTCCCCCGCCGCGGCGTCGTTCGACCAGTTCCGCAATTTCGAGGCGCGCGGCGACCTGTTCCGCCATCTCGCGCAGGCGCTGGCCACGGGCCGGCTATCGCCGGGGGGCCGGGCATGAGCCTGTCGCGCGCCGATACCAGCCTGGTGGGCCGTTGGTGGTGGACCGTCGACCGCTGGACGCTGGCGGCGCTGGCCGTGCTGCTGGTCTGCGGCGCCATCCTCGCGCTTGCCGCGAGCCCGCCGGTCGCCGAGCGGATCGGCCTGGAGCGCTTCTATTTCGCCCGGCGGCAGTTCCTCTACCTGCCCGTCGCCGGCCTCGTGCTGCTGTCGGTCTCGCTGCTCGACCAGCGGGGCATCCGACGGCTGGCGCTGGCGACTTTCCTGGTCGCCTGGCTGCTGTCGCTGTTCGTCGCGCTGTTCGGCACCGAGATCAAGGGCGCGCAGCGCTGGCTGCTGCTGCCGGGCATGTCGCTGCAGCCGAGCGAGTTTATGAAGCCGATCTTCGTCGTGGTCGCGGCCTGGATGTTCGCCGAGCAGCACCGCGAGGGCGGCCTGCCGGGCAACGCCATCGCCGTTGGCCTGTTCGTCGCGGTGGTCGGCACACTGCTGCTGCAGCCCGATGTCGGCATGGGCGTGGTGGTCGCCGCCGTGTGGTTCGGCCAGTTCTTCCTCGCCGGCCTGTCGCTGACCTGGGTCGGCGCGATGGTCCTGTTCGGGCTGGTCGGGTCGGTCGGCGCCTATTTCGTGTTCCCGCACGTCAGCAGCCGCGTCGACCGCTTCCTCGATCCGGCATCGGGCGACAACTACCAGATCAGCAAGTCGCTGGAGGCCTTCCGCCACGGCGGCGCGCTGGGCACCGGGCCGGGCGAGGGCACGGTCAAGGGCGTGCTGCCGGACGCACATTCGGACTTCGTGTTCGCCGTCGCCGGCGAGGAGTTCGGCACCATCTTCTGTCTGCTGCTGGTCGGTCTGTTCGCCTTCGTGGTGCTGCGCGGCTTCAGCAGGCTTTTCCAGGAGAACGACCTGTTCACGATGCTGGCCGGCTCCGGACTGCTCGCGATGTTCGGACTCCAGGCGCTGATCAACATGGCGTCCACGCTGCACCTGATGCCGACCAAGGGCATGACGCTGCCATTCCTGTCCTACGGCGGCTCCTCGCTGCTGGCCCTGGCGATGACGATGGGAATGGTACTGGCGCTGACGCGCCGGCGTCCGGCCGGCGACGGCCCCGGGAGAGGAGCATGGTAGCCATGCCGCAGCGCAAGCTTGCCGTCCTGGCCGCCGGCGGCACCGGTGGACATCTGTTCCCAGCACAGGCGCTGGCCGAGGAACTGCTGGCGCGCAACATGCGCGTGGTGCTGGTGACCGACCGGCGCGGCAGCAAGTATCCCGGCGCACTGGGCGAGATCGACCGCTACGAGATTCGCGGCCGCGGCCTCGCCGGCTCGGGCTGGGTGGGCGCGCTACGCGGTGTCGCCGAGCTGTCGGTCGGCCTGATACAGGCGCGTGACCTGATCAAGCGGCTGTCGCCCGACGTGGTCGTCGGCTTCGGCGGCTATCCCAGCGCACCGCCGCTGCTGGCGGCCGCGCACTTCGGCGTGCCGACGCTGCTGCACGAGCAGAATGCGGTGCTCGGCCGGGCCAACCGCTTCCTCAGCCGTCGCGCGACCGCGATCGCCACCTCCTTCCCGCGCACCTCGGGTATTGCGGAGGACCTGCGGGACCGCGTCACCGTCACCGGCAACCCAGTGCGACCGGCGATCCTGTCGCTGGCCGACCTGCCGCGTCCGCTACCGTCGGCGGAAGGGCCGCTGCGCATCCTGGTGCTGGGCGGCAGCCAGGGCGCCAGCGTGTTCTCGAATATCCTGCCTGCGACGATGGAGAAGCTGCCGGAGTACCGGCGCCGCGGCCTGTACGTATCGCAGCAGTGCCGGCCGGAAGACCTGGAGCGGGTCCGGGCGGTCTACCGCCGGCTCGGCGTCGCGGCCGATCTCGCGACCTTCTTCGACGACATGCCGGCACGCCTGGCGGGCAATCACATGATCATTTCGCGCGCCGGCGCCTCGACGGTCGCGGAGATCCGGGCCGTCGGCATCCCGGCGATCCTGGTACCCTATCCCTACGCCACCGACGACCACCAGACCGCGAACGCGCGGGCGCTCGAGGAAGGCGGCGGCGCCTGGCTGCTGCCGGAGCCCGCGTTCACGCCTGAGGCCGTCGCATCGCGGCTGGAATCCCTGATGATGCTGCCGCAGACGCTGGCGCGGGCCGCCGAGGCGGCGCGCCGCAACGCACGGACCGACGCGACACAGCGGCTGGCGGAACAGGTGATGCGGCTGGCGGGGGCCGACGGCGCACCGCAGGGCGGCATGCAGAGCCTGAGCCCGGCAGTACGGGAGTCGGTGCTATGATGGCGCTGCCCCTCAGCATCGGCACGATCCACTTCGTCGGGATCGGTGGTATCGGCATGAGCGGCATCGCCGAGGTGATGCACAACCTCGGCTACAACGTGCAGGGCAGCGACCTGTCCGAGAGCGCCAACGTCGCCCGACTGCGCGCGATGGCCATCCCCGTATCCATCGGGCACCGCGGCGAGAACCTGGGCGAGGCTTCCGTCGTCGTCGTGTCCTCCGCGGTGAAGCAGGAGAACCCCGAGGTCGTCGCGGCGCGCGACCGGATGATCCCGGTGGTCCGCCGCGCCGAGATGCTGGCCGAGCTGATGCGCCTGAAATGGTCGATCGCGGTGGCCGGCACGCACGGCAAGACCACCACCACCTCGATGGTCGCGGCACTGCTGGAAGGCGCCGGCATGGACCCGACGGTGATCAACGGCGGCATCATCAACGCCTACGGCACCAACGCACGCCTCGGCACCGGCGACTGGATGGCGGTGGAGGCCGACGAGTCCGACGGGACCTTCGTGAAGCTGCCGGCGACCATCGCCATCGTAACCAACATCGACCCCGAGCACCTCGACTTCTACGGCTCGTTCGACACGTTACGCGCGGCGTTCAAGACGTTCGTGCGCAACATCCCGTTCTACGGCTTCGCCGTGCTGTGCCTCGACCATCCGCAGATCCAGGCGATGATCCCGGAGCTGTCGGAACGCCGCATCATCACCTACGGCTTCAGCCCGCAGGCCGACGTGCGCGCCGAGAACCTGCGGATGGACCCGAGCGGGTCGCTGTTCGACGTGGTCATCACCGGACGCGGCAGCGCCACGCGCATCGAGGACGAGTCGCGCGCCTGGCGCGACCTGCGCCTGCCGATGGTCGGCCGCCACAACGTCCAGAACTCGCTCGCGGCGCTGGCGACCGGCATCGAGATGGGCATGGACGAGGACACCCTGCGCGCCGGCCTGGCCGCCTTCTCCGGTGTCAAGCGGCGGTTCACCCGGACCGGCGAGGTCGGCGGCGTCACGGTGATCGACGACTACGGCCATCATCCGGTGGAGATCGCCGCGGTGCTGGCCGCGGCGCGGACCGCCACGCACGGCAAGGTGATCGCGGTGGTGCAGCCGCACCGCTACACGCGCCTGCAGAACCTGTTCGATTCCTTCTGCACCTGCTTCAACGACGCCGACGCGGTGATCGTCACCGAGGTCTACGCGGCCGGCGAGACGCCGATCGAGGGCGTCGACCGGGACGCGCTGGTGCGCGGCCTACGCGAGCACGGACACCGGCACGCCCTTGCGCTTCCCTCGCGCGACATGCTCGCCGCGATGGTCCATGACTTCGCCGCAGAGGGCGACCTCGTCGTCTGCCTCGGTGCCGGCAACATCACCCAATGGGCTAACGAGTTGCCCGGCGAGCTCGAGAAGCTGGCCGGCGGCCCCCGCAGGGAGGCGCGCGTATGATGCCGGCAAGCCGCCAGGACGACGGCCTGCTGACCCGCCTGCCGAAGGTGCGGGGAGAGCTGCGCGCCGGCGTGCCGCTGCACCGCGTCACCTGGTTCCGCGTCGGCGGCCCCGCCGAGGTGCTGTTCCGCCCGGTCGACATCGACGACCTGTGCGACTTCCTGCGCCGCAAGCCGGCAGACGTGCCGGTGACGCTGATCGGCGTCGGCTCGAACCTGCTGATCCGCGACGGCGGCGTGCGGGGCGTCGTTATCCGCCTCGGCCGCGGCTTCGCCGGCATCGAAATCAGCCACGGCAAGATCCCGCAGGTGCGCGCAGGCGGCGTCGCGCTCGACCTCAAGGTGGCGCTGACGGCGATGGAAGGATCGGTCGCCGGACTGGAGTTCCTGAGCGGCGTCCCCGGTACCATCGGCGGTGCGGTCCGGATGAACGCCGGCGCCTACGGTCGCGAGCTGGGCGACGTGCTGGTCAATGCCGAGGCGGTCGACCTGCGCGGGGCGCGGCACCTGCTGACGCCCGACGACCTGGACCTGACCTACCGCCACAGCACGCTGGAGGAGGGCTGGATCGTCACCGCAGCGACGCTGCGCGGCGAGCCGGGCGACCGCTTCGAGATCGCCCAGCGCATCGCCGAGATCCGCGCCGAGCGCGAGGAGAGCCAGCCGACCCGCATGCGCACCGGCGGCAGCACCTTCACCAATCCCGCGGGTACCCGCGCGTGGCAGCTGATCGACGCCGCCGGCTGCCGCGGGCTCCGCCGCGGCGGGGCCTTGGTGTCCGAGAAGCACTGCAACTTCCTGATCAATGAGGGCGGCGCCACCGCCGCCGATATCGAGGGGCTGGGCGAGGAAGTGCGCCGCCGCGTGCATGCCCACAGCGGCGTCACGCTGGAGTGGGAAATCCGCCGCATCGGGGAACCGGGCGAGCGATTATCCACGGTGTCCGGCGAGGAGGCTCCATGAGCGGCCCCCGCGTCACCGTGCTGAAGGGCGGTTGGTCGGCCGAACGCGCGGTGTCGCTGTCGAGCGGTACCGAGGTGGCCCGCGCTTTGCGCGACGCCGGCTACGACGCGGCGGAAATCGACGTGACACGCGACCTCGCCGCGCTGATGCAGGCGCTGTCGCCGAAACCGGACGTGGTGTTCAACGCGCTGCACGGCCGCTACGGCGAGGACGGCTGCGTCCAGGGCGTGCTGGAGATGCTGGGCGTCCGCTACACCCACTCCGGCATCCTGGCGTCCGCCATCGCCATGGACAAGCCGGTGGCGAAGCGCCTCATGGAGCAGGCGGGAATCCCCGTGGCGCCGCACCGCATCGTCTCCAAGGACGAGGCGGTGGCCGGCGACCCGATGGACCGGCCCTACGTCGTCAAGCCGGTCAACGAAGGATCCAGCGTCGGCGTGCACATCGTGCGCGCGGGCGACAACGCACCGCCGTTCGGCGCCAGCGACTGGCGGTTCGGCGAGCGTGTGATGGTCGAGAAGTTCGTGCCCGGCCGCGAACTCACCGTCGCGGTGATGGGCGACCGTCCACTGGCGGTGACGGAGATCGCCACCGACCGCGGCTTCTACGACTACGACGCCAAGTATGTCGCCGGCGGCTCGCGCCACGTCGTTCCGGCCAGGATCCCCCAAGAGACCTATGCCGAGGCCATGCGCCTAAGCCTGCTGGCACATGAGACGCTGGGCTGCCGCGGCGTCACCCGAGCCGACCTGCGCTACGACGACAGCGCGGGCGAGCCCGGCCGGCTGGTGATGCTGGAGGTGAACACGCAGCCCGGCATGACGCCGACGTCGCTGGTGCCCGAGCAGGCGGCCGCGGTCGGCATCGACTTCACTGCTCTGGTGAGCTGGATGGTGGAGAACGCGTCATGCGATCCATGAGCGGACGCAGTGACGACGTGACCATCGTGGCCTGGTCGGAGGACGACGCTCTGCCGATCCGCGGCCTGGCGCGCCCGGCGCAGCGGCGCAGCGTGATCCGGCGCATCACCCGCGGCGTGCTGTTCGGCCTGCTGCTGACCGGCATCGCCGCCGGCATCGCCGCACCGCTTTGGCTGTGGAAGACCGGACGGCTGCAATCGATGGGCGAGACGCTGCGCCACCGCTTCGTCACCGAGAGCGCGGCCTACGGCCTCGCCGTCGACCAGGTGCTGCTGATCGGCCGCGTGCTGGCGCCAAAGGAGGCGCTGGCCCGGGCCATCGACGTCGACCGCGGCACCCCGATCCTGTCGTT
>JBBDQX010000129.1:0-6378 GCA_040905765.1 Acetobacterales bacterium | reverse complement strand
GAGCGCCGTGGCCAGCGCCGCGACCACCGTGTCGCCGGCCCCGGAAACGTCGAAGACCTCGCGCGCGCGGGCCGGCATGTGGTGCACCTCGTCCCCGGCCAGCAGCGTCAGGCCGTCCTGGCTGCGGGTGACCAGCACGTTCTCGATGCGGCAGTTGTCGCGCAGGTGCCGCGCCGCGGCGACGACCTCCTCGTCGGTGGTGGCCGGCAGGCCGGTCGCCTCGTGCAGCTCGCGGCGGTTGGGGCAGATCACGTAGGCGCCGCGGTAGCGGGCATAGTCGGCCCCCTTGGGGTCCACCACCACGCGCTTGCCGTTGCTGTGGGCACGGGCGATCAGCACCTCGATGACCGTCGGCGTCAGTACGCCCTTGGCGTAGTCGGACATGATCAGCACGTCGCACTCGCCGACGATGGCCACGCAGCGCTGCAGCAGGTCGTCCTGCGCGGCGCGGCCGAGCGGGCTCTGCGTCTCCTTGTCGGCGCGGAGGATCTGCTGGGCACCGGCGAAATAGCGGGTCTTGATAGTGCTGGGGCGGTCCTGCTCGACCACGAGGCCGGGTGTGCGGCCGATCTCCTTCTCGAGCAGCGCGGTGACCTCGCGGCCCGCCTGGTCGTAACCGATCACCGAGGCGAAGGTGGCGGTGGCGCCGAGCGCGACGATGTTGCGCACCACGTTGCCGGCGCCGCCGAGCATCGACCGTTCCTCGGTGATGCGCAGCACCGGGATCGGCGCCTCGGGGGAGATGCGCTCGACCTCGCCGTCGATGAACCAGTCCAGCATCAGGTCGCCGACGCAGGCGACCCTGGCGTTCTTCAGGCGGTCGAGGACGGCGGCGTAGTCGGCGATCTCGGACATTTCTCGTTCCCTCCGGGGTTCCCGCCCCGAACACCCGTTATAGATGAAACCTGCGGCCTTCGATATGCGAGGGCGCGCAAGGCGGCTGCGCGGCGGGCGCGGATCGGCTAAGCCTCTCGCCATGTGCGGCATCGGTGCGATCTTCGCCTACGGCCCCGACGCGCCGGCGGTCGAGCCGCGGGCCCTGGACGCGCTCGGCGACGCCATGGCGGCACGCGGCCCCGACGCCGAGGGCACATGGCGGTCGGCGAACGGACGGGCGGGCCTGGCCCACCGCCGGCTGTCGATCATCGACCTCAGCGACGCCGCGGCGCAGCCGATGGTGGCCGCCGGCGGCGACGAACTGGCGATCGCCTACAACGGCGAGATCTACAACTATCCGGCCCTGCGCGCGGAGCTGGAGACCGGCGGCGTCCGGTTCGCCAGCGACAGCGACACCGAGGTGCTGCTGCACCTGTACCGCCGCGACGGCACCGGCATGTTCTGCCTTCTGCGCGGCATGTACGCCTTCGCCCTCTGGGACGGCGCCCGGGGCGGTATGCTGCTGGCGCGCGACCCGTTGGGTATCAAGCCGCTGTATCTCGCCGACGACGGCGGCACCGTGCGCGCGGCGAGCCAGGTGCGGGCGCTGCTGGCCGCCGCACGCGCCGACATCGACACCGCGCCGGATGCGGCCGGGCAGGCGGGGTTCTGGCTGTGGGGCAGCGTACCCGAGCCCCACACCCTGTATCGCGGCATCCGCGCCCTGCCGGCGGGCCACTGGCAATGGATCGACGGCAGGGGCGCCGCGCCCGCGGCGGCGCATTTCGACCTGGCCGGCGTGCTGTCGGCAGCATCCACGGCGCCGCAGGCCGCCCTCGACCTGCGCGCGGCCCTGCTGGACAGCGTCCGCCACCATCTGGTCGCTGACGTTCCGGTCGGGGTCTTCCTGTCGGCGGGCCGGGACTCCGCCACGATCGCCGCGCTGGCGACGGAGTGCCTGGCCGAGGCCCGGGCGCCGACCCTGCGCACCCTGACCCTGCGGTTCGAGGAGTTCGCCGGCACCGCGGCCGACGAATCGCCCCTCGCGGGCGAGGTGGCCGCGGCCTATGGCACGGCGCATCGTACCGAGACCGTCCGCGCCGCCGACTTCGCCGCGGGCCGCGACGCCCTGCTGGCGTCGATGGACCAGCCGTCGATCGACGGCGTCAACGTCTGGTTCGTCGCCCGGGCGGCACGCGCGGCAGGCCTGAAGGTGGCGATGTCGGGGATCGGCGGCGACGAACTGTTCGGCGGCTACGACAGTTTCCGGCAGGTGCCGCGTCTGGCCAGGCTGATGCGGCCGCTCGCCGCCATACCGGGGGTCGGACGGGGCTTCCGCCTGGTGACCGCGCCGCTGCTGCGAAGCCTCTCGTCCCGCATCCCGGCGAAAACGGCGGGGCTGATCGAACTGGGCGGCACACCGCACGGCGCCTATCTGCTGCGCCGCGGACTTTTCATGCCCTGGGAGCTGCCGCGCCTGATGGACCCGGAGATGGCCCGCGTCGGGTGGGAGACGCTGGCGCCGCTGTCCGCGCTGGCCGACGTCACCGCCGCCACGGACAGCGACCGCCTGCGCGTCACCGGTTTCGAGACGGCGCAGTACCTGCGCAACCAGCTGCTGCGGGACGCCGACTGGGCCGGCATGGCGCACGGCGTGGAGATCCGCACCCCGCTGGTCGACGCGACCTTGCTGCAAGCGGTCCTGCCGGCGCTGGCGGGCCCCGCCCCGCCCGGCAAGAGCGACCTGGCGGCCGCCGCACGGCCATCGCTGCCGGCGTCGCTGCTGGGGCGGCCGAAGACCGGTTTCGCCATCCCGGTGCGTGACTGGCTGATGGGGGAACGGGAAAACGGCACCGAGCGGGGGCTGCGCGGCTGGGCGCGCGAGGTGATGGCCGCATTCGCCTGATCCGCGCGATCGCACGGTGAGTAAGATTTGAAAGCGGGTGGCCGAAGCCATATGGTAGCAACGGTCGCGATCCCCGCACTGCGAAGGTCACCGGGGCAAATGGCATCCCTGCAAAGTGCACAAGCCGGTTCGGCGCTCGGGCGCGAAGAGGCTGCGTTCGTCGATCTGGTCCGGAGCTTCGAGAATGCTCGAAGCGGCCGGCAGGTCGTGATCGTGCACCTGTCGCGCCTGCAGCCGCAGAACCGGCGCGATACGCAGCTGCGCACGGCCATCGCCAGCTTCGACGGGCAGACGCGCGGCATCGGAGGCTCGATGTTCTCGCTGCACAACGGCGACATCGCCTTCGGGTTCCGCGGTGCCGGAAAGGACGACGTCGAGGCCGCGATCTTCAAGCTGAAGTTCCTGTTCCGCGACGACCCGCTGCTCGACGGTGGCCGGGAGGAGGACGAGCCGGCCGATACCTTCGTCACCTGGTACAGCGTGGAGAACCAGTTCGACACGCTGCTGCGCGTGTCCCAGCGCTATGTGCAGGACGCGCGCGCCAAGCAGGACACCCAGTCGGACGAGGCCGTCGTCGTCGCCGAAGAGAGCGAGGAGCCCGGCGGCGACCCGCTGACCCCGGAGATCCTCGCGCGCATCGAGACGACGCTCGCCAGCGCCGACGTTTCCAACCTGATGCGCCGGCAGTCGGTCTGCGCAATCATCGGCAACGCGCCGCCGCAGCCGGTTTTCTCGGAGCTGTTCATCTCCATCGCCGACCTGCGCCAGACCCTCCTGCCGCATGTCGACATAACCAGCAATCCCTGGCTGTTCCAGCACATGACCCAGACGCTGGACCGCCGCATGCTGTCGCTGCTGGTGAAGAACGACGACGCCTCGGTGTTCGGCGACATCAGCATCAACCTCAACGTCAATACGCTGCTCGGCGCCGAGTTCCTGAAGTTCGACGACAACGTCAAGGCCGGCATGCGCGGCACGATCGTGCTCGAGATCAGTCTCGTCGACATCTTCGCCGACATCGCGGCCTTCCTGTTCGCCCGCGACTTCGCGCACGAGCGGGGCTACCGGCTGTGCGTGGACGGACTCGGTCCGCAGACGCTGCCCTTCGTGCAGCGCGAGAAGCTGGGCGTCGACCTGCTCAAGCTGGTGTGGTCGCCGGAGCTGGCGCGGCACGCGCGCGGCGAGCACGGCGACGACTTCCGCCGCCGCCTCAAGCGCGCTGGGGAGACCCGCATCATCCTCTGCCGGTGCGGCGGCACCGAGGCGATCGAGTTCGGTTCGTCGCTCGGCATCACCCTGTTCCAGGGTCGCCATATCGAGCAGCTGGTCACCGAGCAGGTGCGCCTGCGGTCCACCCCCGGCCTGCGCCGCTGAGCCGACCGCCACCGATCATATTGTTGCCCCGATGGATGAATCCGCCCCTCCCGCGATCGAGGTCGTGGGGCTGAGCAAGCACTACGGCAGCGTCGTCGCCGTCGACAGGCTCGACTTCACCGTGCCCCGGGGCGCCACCGCGGCACTGCTCGGCGGCAACGGCGCCGGCAAGACGACCACGATCTCGATGATGCTCGGCCTGCTGATTCCGACCACGGGCGAGATCCGCATCCTCGGCGAGGACATCGTGCGGCAACGCTACCGCGTGCTGTCGCGGATGAACTTCTCCAGCCCCTATGTCGACATGCCGCACCGCCTGACCGTGCGGGAGAACCTGACGGTCTACGGCATGCTGTACGAGGTGCCCGGACTGAAGGCACGGATCGACCGGCTGGTCGCGGACCTCGACCTCGAGGCACTGCGCGACCGGCCCTACGGCAAGCTGTCGGCGGGGCAGCGGACGCGCGTGGCGCTCGCCAAGACATTGCTGAACGAACCGGAGGTCCTGCTGCTGGACGAGCCGACCGCCTCGCTCGATCCCGACACCGGCGACTGGGTGCGCAGCTACATCGAGGACTACCGCAGCCGCACCGGCGCAACGGTGCTGCTGGCGTCGCACAACATGAGCGAGGTCGAGCGCCTGTGCGACCAGGTGATGATGATGCGGGCGGGGCGCGTCGTCGACACCGGTGCGCCGGGCGAACTGCTGGCGCGCTATGGCCGCCGCACGCTGGAGGAGGTGTTCCTCGACATCGCCCGCGACCGACGAGCCGGGAGGGTGGAGTCATGACGGCGGATCGGCCCGGGGGGAGGCCGCTGTCGCTGCGCCGCGCCGGTGCGGTGATGCTGCGCCACCTCTACCTGTACCGGGCATCCTGGCCACGGCTGCTGGAGCTCGCCTACTGGCCGACCGTGCAGATGGTCCTGTGGGGCCTGATCAGCCAGTTCTTCCAGGGACACAGCGACTGGGTAGCACAGGCCGCCGGGGTGCTGATCGGCGCGGTCATCCTGTGGGACATACTGTTCCGCTCGCAGATCGGCATGTCGGTCTCGTTCTTCGAGGAGATGTACGCCCGCAACCTCGGCCACCTGTTCGTCAGCCCGCTCCGGCCCTGGGAGTTCGTCGCCGCGCTGATGGGGATCAGCGCGCTGCGTGTGCTGTGCGGCGCGATCCCGGCCGCCGGACTGGCGTGGGTGCTATACGCCTTCAACATCCTGAGCATCGGCTTTCCGCTGCTGCTGTTCTTCCTCAACCTGCTGGTGATGGGCTGGGCGATCGCATTGCTGGTCTGCGCGCTGGTGTTGCGCCAGGGACTGGGCGCGGAGAGCCTGGCCTGGGCGGTCATCTTCGCCCTCGCGCCGCTGAGCGGCGTCTACTACCCGGTCTCGACGCTGCCGGACGTCATCGAGCCGCTGGCGTGGGCCTTGCCTTCGGCGCATGTCTTCGAGGGGATGCGCGCAGTGATGTTCGACGGCAACTTCGAGGCCGGGCACCTCGCGGCGGCGGCCGGCCTGAACGTGATCTACCTCGCCGTCGGCGCCGCGATCTTCCTCTGGGCCTTCCGCGCCGCCCGGCGGCACGGGCTGCTGCTCAACATCGGCGAATGATGACGGGAGCACGGCAATGAAAGAGCAGACCACACGATTCTGGATGGTGCGTCACGCGCCGGTCCCGGAAGCGGTGCGGGAACTGATCTACGGACATGACGACCTGCCGGCGGTGCTGGACGAGACGGTCGCCTCGGTAACGGCGCTGGCCGAGGCACTGCCGCGGCCGGCCGTGCTGGTCACCACGACGCTCCGCCGCAGCATCGAGACGGCGCGCGCCATCGTCGACGCGGGGTATCCGGCCCCCGAGCCGATCGCGGTCGGGGGGCTCGCCGAGCAGCATTTCGGGGACTGGCAGGGCCTGCCGCAGGTCGAACTGGTGCGCCACCGCCGCATGCCCAAGCCCGCCTTCTGGCAGGTGGCGCCCGAGGAGCGCCCGCCGGGGGGCGAGAGCTTCGTCGACGTCATGGCGCGGGTCGGCGATGCGCTCGACGGCCTGATCGCCGATCACGGCGGCAAGGACATCGTCTGCGTCGCCCACAGCGGATCCATCCGGGCGGCGCTCGGCATCGCACTCGGGCTGACGCCAGACCGGGCGCTCGCGTTCCGCACCGAGACGCTGTCGCTGACCCGCCTCGACCACGTCCACGGGGACGGCGGCGAGCCCCGCTGGC
>JBBDQX010000128.1:0-6393 GCA_040905765.1 Acetobacterales bacterium | reverse complement strand
ATCCCGCGCATCACCAGGGTCGAGGCGAACACCATCGAGGAGCTGGCCGACAAGCTGGCGAAGTCGGACGACGGCAAGGTCGACCGGGACCGGCTGATCGAGACGATTCGCGGGTTCAATGCCGCCTGCCGCACTGACCGGCCGTTTGATCCGAACGTGCACGACGGGCGCCGCACCGAGGGGCTGGCGATCGACAAGAGCAACTGGTCGAACCCGCTGACCGAGCCGCCGTTCCACGCCTACTGCGTGACCACCGGCATCACCTTCACCTTCGGCGGCCTCAAGGTCAGCAGCGACGCGGAAATCGAGAATACCTCTGGCAATCCGATCCCGGGCCTCTATGCCGCGGGCGAACTGGTCGGCGGCCTCTACTACCACAGCTACGCGAGCGGCACGGGCCTTGTCGCCGGCGCGGTGTTCGGACGGATCGCCGGGCGAAACGCCGCTGCGCGGGTGGCGGCCTGAGCCGCCGCCGAGATCGATGAGCACGCAGGCGCTCGCCCGCTTCGCCGCGTCTCTGCACAACGGCGACGTGCCGGAGCCGGTCCGTGCGCGGGCGCGCGACTGCATCCTCGACACTGTTGGTGTCGCCTCGTTCGGCGCCGGGCTGCCGTGGAGCGGCATCGTCGCCGACCTCGCGACCCGATCGGGCGGTCTCGCCGAAGCGACGGTCATCGGGCGTGGAGAGAAGGTGCCGGCGGGGCAGGCGGCGCTCGCCAACGGCGCCGCGTCCCATGCCTTCGAGATGGACTCCCTGCGCCAGCCCGGCACCGGCGTGCATCCTGGGGCGACGGTGGCGATGCCGGCGCTGGCGATGGCAGAGGCGGCAGGTGCCGGGGGCCGCGCGCTGGTTACCGCTGTCGTCGCCGGTTGCGAGGTGATGTTCCGCATCGGCCTCGCGACCCGGCACAGCGCCGAGAAGAGGGGCTTCCATGCGCCCGGCCTGACCGGCGTGTTCGGCAGTGCCGTCGCTGCCGGCCATCTGATGGGCCTCGACGAGACGCGAATGGCCAACGCGCTTGGCATCGCCGCTTCGCTGGGCTCGGGCCTGCTGGCCTTCTCGCGGGCGGGCAGCGGCGGCATGGTGAAGCGGCTGCATCTGGGCCGGGCAGCGGAGGGCGGTATCCTCGCGGCCTCGCTGGCGCGCGACGGCTTCACGGGACCGCCGAACGTGATCGAGGGCGAATTCGGATTCCTCGAAGCCTATACGGCGGAATCCGATCCGGACCGGCTGGCGCGCGGTCTCGGCGAGGAGTGGGAGACGCTGCGCATCTGCTTCAAGCGCTACGCCTGCCATGTCACCGCCCATACGCCGGTACAGGCGATCGGGGAACTGATGGCCGACAACGGTGTCACGCCGCAGGACGTAGCAGGCCTCGCGGTCGCAGCGGGGGAGAAAGTGCTGTCACGCCATAACATCCCGGTGCCAGGCGACATGACGGCGGCACAGTACAGCGTACCCTGGTGCGCCGCCCTGGCGGTGCTGCGCGATGCCGAGGACCCGCGCAGTTTCCTTGAAGCCGGCCATGATGACCCGGAGGTGAGGGGCCTCAGCCGTCGAGTCCGGATGGAGCCGCTCGACCTGTGCACGCAACCCGGCAAGGCTTGGGCCAGCCGGGTTGCTCTGACCCTGGCGAACGGGACGCTGCTGGAGCGGACGCTGGAACACTTCCTCGGCACGCCCGAGGCGCCGCTCGACGAGGCGGCACTCCGGCGGCGGTTCCTGCTGCTGGCGGGCAAGGGCGGCGAGGAACTCTACCGTCGTTTCGCCGGCATCGAGGAACTGCCGGACGTCCGCGCCCTGTTCGGCTGAGCGCTACCGCCGCGCCAGCAGGCGGGCGATCTCCGAGGCATCCTTCAGGTCTTCCAGTCCGAGGACGGCGTCGCGCAATTCGGCGATCTGCTTCTCCGGCAGCGCGTGGCGGGCCAGCTTCTCGAACTTGTCGACGACATCAGCGTCGCTGGCGAAGCGGTGCTCGCTGCCGCGCCCCGACTCGACCGTCTCCTCCAGACGCGTCCCGTCGTTCAGGAATATCTCCACCCGCACCATGTGGCGGGCGGTGCCGCCAAGCGCGGTGATCTCTGCGTCGTGGACGCATTCGACTTTTTTCGACAGCGCGATGCGGGCCTTGTCGTGCACCACGTCGTCGGAGTCGAACTGGTCGACGAACACGTCGCCCTCCAGAAGCAGCGTTGCGACGCAGAAGCCGAGGTTGAGCTGCGCCGAGGTCATGCCTTCCGGCCGGTACTCCCAGCCGACATGGTCCATCGTCACCTTCGAGCCGTGCACGACGATCTTCCCGACGTCGTCCGGGCCGAAGGGGTGGCGCTCCTGCATCAGCCGGATGGCATCGAGCGTGGTGTGGTTGCTGCCGACGCAGGAATAGAACTTGAGCGCGATGCGCATGGTCTCGAATCGCTCGCCGAGCCCTGCGGTGAGCTGCGTCAGGTCGAAGCCGTCCTGTGAGCGCGAGAAGGTGGTGCAGAACCCGCCGTAGTCGCTCTCGAACACGTCGACGATGCCGGTGAAACCGGCCTCCGCCAGCAGCGCGCCGTAAAGCCCGCTCTGGGACGACCGCCCGGCGTGCATGCGCTTGACCATGGCGCCGTACTGCGCCGCCATCAGGCCCGCCGACTGCGTTCCCGCGATGCCGAGCGCATGCACCGCTCGCTGCTCGTCCAGGCCGAGACCGGCCGCGGCGCCGGCGGCCGCGGAATAGACGCCGACGGTGGCGCCGGAGTGCCAGCCCTGGCCGATATGCTCGGGTCCCATGCACATGCCGACGCGCGGGCCTATCTCGTACCCGGCGACGGCGGCGCGGAGGAAATCACGGCCGCTCATGCCGGGCCGTGTCTCGGCGATGGCGATCAGCGCCGGGAGGGTCACCGCGCCGACATGCAGCACGCCCTGCCGGTGCACGTCGTCGAGCTCGAAACCCTGCACCAGCGTGCCGTTGACCAGCGCGGCATGCGGCGACGAGAACTTGAGCTTCGTCCCCCAGGCCGACGCGCCCTTCGTCGTGTCGACCGTGGCGAGGGTGTTCATCAGTATTTCGCTCCACTGCAGCTTCGCGCCATACAGGCCGCAGCCGAGGGAATCGAGGATCAGCAGCTTGATCCGCGCGCGGACTTCCTCGGGGATGTCCTCGAAGCGCAGCGTCGCGATGAATTTCGCGATGCCGCGGGTATACGGATTGTCGCCTCCGGCCGCATGTGCCACGTGCTTGTCCTCCCTGTGCCGCCGTTTCGCGCGGGTGCGCGCCGGCCTTTGTCGGATGGCGCTACTCCGTCTCGTCGACGAAGGCGCTCCACTGCTGGTCCTTCCGCTTTGGCTCGATCTGCTTCGGCACGACGCCGACCAGATCGCTCACCCGCGCCGCGCCGTTGTCGCGCATCCACGCCGACAGCTCGTCGTTGACGCGCGTGAATGCCGCCTGCTTTTCCGCCATTGCCACGGTGTAGATCTGCACCGCGGATGCGCCTGCCATCAGGAACTCGACGACGTCGTCCCCTGTCATCGCACCGCCGGACGCGATCACCGGAATCTTCACCGCATCGGTGATCTGGTACACGCAGGCGACGGCGAGCGGCCGGATCGGCGCGCCGGAAAGTCCGCCGTACTTCATCGATAGCATCGGCATGCGCCGGCGGATGCTGATTTTCATGCCCGGGAATACCGTGTTTATCGCGGTGATCGCGGCGGCGCCGGCGTCTTCGGCCGCCTTCGCCAGCACGGTGATGTCGGTCGGACCGAAGGCCAGCTTGGCGATCAGCGGGATCGAGACGATCCTGCGCAGGGCACCGATAGTCTCGCCGATCTGCTCCAGGCTGAAGTCGCTGCGCAGGCTCGCCTGGTCGTAGAGGTACTTGAAGTCGAGTTCGAGCGCGGCGGCGCCGGCGTCCTCGAACTGCGCGGCAACCCGCTCCATCCCTTTCTGCAGGCGCAGTGTGCGCGCCGACATCGAGCCGATGATCGGGCAGCGCATCTGCGGCAGCGACCTGCGCATGATGTCGGCGAAGGCGTCGATGCCGGGGTTGGGGCCGCCCTCGTAGTTGAGCATGCCGTCATGGTCGATGGCGACGATGCGCGGCTGCGGGCTGCCTTGCGACGGCTTCTCCGATGTCGACTTCGCGACGATGGCCCCCGCCACCTGGCCGAAGGATACGAGCTGGTCCTCGGTGACGCTCAGCGGACCCGAGGCGAGGATCAGCGGATGGGCGAGGCTCAGGCCGCCGATCGAAACCGAAAGGTCGACGTCCGCCATGGTCGCTTCCCCCTTTTTCGCGACCTGCCACCTAGTAGGGGCGGTCGCCCTTGATCGTGGTCCGGTGCATTACGCGCCGGTACTTCCGGTCGTCGTAGTCGGTGGCGTGGTGAAGGACACCGCGGTTGTCCCACATCAGCAGGTCGCCGGCGCGCCACTTGTGGCGATAGATCATTGCCTCGCGCGTGATGTGCGCGATCAGTTCCTTCACCAGTGCGGCCGTCTCCTCCCCCGAGAGACCGCTAATCTCCTTGATGATGTGCTCACCTATATAGAGAGCCTTGCGGCCCGTCACCGGATGGGTGCGGACCAAGGGGTGCACGATGTCCGGGACCCGTGCCTTCTGCTCCTCGCTCAGCGGCTCGCGGTCCGGATAGAGCTGGGCGTAAGCGTGCGGGTAGCTATGCACCGCCTTCAGCTCGTCGAGCGCCTTGCGCCGTTGCTCCGGCAGGGTCTCGTAGGCGACCTTGATGCTGGCGAACAGGGTATCGCCCCCCTCCGGGGGAACCTCCACGCCGTACAGCAGCGATCCCAGGCTCGGCTCGGGCATATAGGTCAGGTCGGTGTGCCAGAGATGGCCCTGCCGGTGCGCCCCTTTCGGCTTGTCTCCCTCTTTCAAGTTGCTCAGCACCAGCACCTGCGGTGCCTCGGGCAGCGTGAACTGGTTGAGCAACGGCGTCTCGATCTCGCCGAAGCGGGCGCTGAAGGCGACGAGGCCGGTCGGGTCGAGTTGCTGGTCGCGGAACACCAGTACCGAGCGTTCGCTGAACAAATCCTCGATCCGGCCGAACGTGTCGTCGTCCAGTGGCGCGGAGAGGTCGATGCCGATGATCTCCTCGCCGAGGTGCGGTGTAAGTGGTTGGTGCTGCATGATGCCGCCACGTGGAAATTTTTTGCCGAGGCCCCGAGGCTAGCTTAGGCTTCCGAGAGGCGGCAAGCGCGCGGGCCGGCCCGGCCGGCTTCCGGTACCGGTTGTTCGAAGGGGCTCCTGCGCCATCGCCGCCCGCCCGCCTGACCGTTCCCTTCCGGGATACGAGACGCATGCGACGGACGGTTCTGCTTCTCGGCGACATCAACCTGCTTGGCGTCGCCGATCCGGAGGTGCCATTCGCACGGGTCGCCGACACGCTGGCCCGGGCGGATGTCGTGCTTGCCAACCTCGAATGCTGTTTCTACGAGCCGGACGGCGCGCGTGACGTGCACCATCGCGAGGGCTTCTATGCCTCGCCCAGGGTCGCCTCCGCGCTGCGACTGGCGCACGTCGACGCGGTCGGCCATGCCAACAACGTCACCTATGGCGCTGATGCCATCCGCTCGACGCTTGATGTCCTCGATGCCATCGGCATGCCGCACACTGGTGCCGGGCTCGACGCCGCCGCGGCGCGGGCGCCGGCGGTCGTCGAGCATGAAGGCCTTCGCATCGGCTTCCTCCAGCGGACCTCGGTGTTCTGGCCGACCGATCACATAGCCGGTCCGAATTCGCCGGGCGTCGCGACGATCCGCGGCCACACCGCCTACCGGCCGCGCATGGAGGTGTCGAAGGCCGCCACGCGGCCGGGCGCACCGCCGGAAATCTTGACCTGGGCCGACCGCGGCGATCTCGACGCGTATCTGGACGACCTGCGCGCCCTGCGCGGCGACGTCGACCTGCTGGTGGCGTCGCAGCACTGGGGCTATGGCGGAGAGGTGCTGGAGTACCAGAGCGAGATTGCGCACGCCGTCATCGATGCCGGCGCCGACGTGGTGATGGGGCATGGCCCGCACGAGTCGCTGCCCGTGGAGATCTACCGCGACCGGCCGATCTTCTATGGACTCGGCGGATTCTCATTCGACATTGGCCATCGAGGGCGCAAGCACGGCGACTGGCTCGGGATGATGCCGCGCCTCGTGTTCGACGGGGTGCGGCTCGTCGAGGCCGCCTTCCGCCCGGTCCGCCACAATGAGCGGAACGAGACGTGGTTCCCCCGCCCGGCGAGCGAGCGGGACGAACTGCTGCCCCTCGCAGAGAACTCGCACGCGCTGGGCGCCACGCTGGAGTTCGACGAGGAGGAGATCCTCGTCCGTCTGCCCGGCATCGTCGGGTCGCCGTCTGCCGTAACAGCTTCCCGCCAGCAAGGAGAGTGAGCCC
>JBBDQX010000127.1:0-6403 GCA_040905765.1 Acetobacterales bacterium | reverse complement strand
GGGGGCGGTGGCGGGGACCGCCGGCCGGAGGGAACGCCTGGTCGGCGAGAATGCCGGGGGACCCCTTCATGGCGGCATCCGCCGCGGCATGGAAGACCTCCCATGTGGCCGCCCAGAGATCGCGGCTGCCGCGTCCCATCGCCCGCGGATGCATGGGGCCGAGCAGCGGGATGCAGGCATCGTTGTAGAGGAGGATGCGGCCCGGCCCCCAGCCGATAAGGGCCGGCTGAGGCGCGCCGAGCAATATCCCCGCTGCCGTCCGCAGCGCTTCAGGCCATGAATCCAGAGGGCCGAGCGGCGTCGACGCCCAGTCGAAGGCGCGAATCCGTCCCGCCATCTCGCCTTGCGCGAATGCCCACGGCTCCGCAGGGTGGCTGCGTCGGTCCGTCATCGTCCCAGGGAGTCGCTCCATACATGGCCCGACACCCCCGCATGTAAAATATGGCCAAGGCGGGGATGCCACAACTGTGCGGTCCCTTGAGGACCGGCGTTCCTTACCTGCAGTTGAACCCTTTGCACTATTTACAAGTATGATGACGCTCACACTTCGGAGAAATTCCGCATGCAGCGTTATGTTGCCGCCCTGTTGCTCGCCGTGCTGGCCCTGGCCGCGACGCCGGCCTCGGCCGGCGGAACGGCGCACGACTTCGGGTTCACCGCTATCGAGGGCGGTCCGCTGCCGTTGTCGCAGTACCGCGGCAAGGCGCTGCTGGTGGTCAACACCGCCAGCTTCTGCGGGTTTACGCCCCAGTACGCGGGCCTGCAGTCGCTGTGGGAGAGGTATCGCGACCGCGGTCTCGTCGTGCTGGGGGTGCCGTCGAACGACTTCGGCGGGCAGGAGCCGGGCAGCGCCGGCGAAATCAAGAGCTTCTGCGAGGTCAATTTCGGCATCGACTTCCCGATGACCGGGAAGCAGCAGGTGCGGGGCGCCGGCGCGCATCCCTTCTACCGCTGGGCCAGCGAGGCGCTCGGCCCCGCCAATGCGCCGTCGTGGAACTTTCACAAGTATCTGGTCGGGCCGGACGGCCGGCTGCTCGGAGCCTATCCGTCGCGTGTGACGCCGGAATCGGAGCAACTGGGAGCCGCCGTCGAAGCGGCGCTGCCGCGGTAGGCTGGCCTTCGTCGCCGGTGGCGGCGAAGATGGGGCGATGGCCCGCGCGACAACCAAGACTCATCGTCCTGACCTGATCGCCACCAGGCATGTCGCCGTCGCGGGGCATCCCTGGGCGGCTACGGCGGCTTTCGCGGTCCTGGAGGCGGGCGGCAACGCCGTCGATGCCGGCGTCGCGGCCGGCGTCGCCACCGACGTGCTGGAGAGTGAGTTCGTCTGCTTCGGCGGGGTCGCGCCGTCGCTGGTCTATATGGCCGAGGGCGACGAGATGGCGGTCGTCGCCGGCATCGGCACCTGGCCGGCAGCGGCGTCCTGCGCGTATTTCAATGACCGGTTTGGCGGCAGGGTGCCGCCCGGCGTGCTGCGCTCGGTGGTTCCGGCGGCGCCGGACGCCTGGCTGACGGCGCTGGAGCGCTGGGGGACGATGTCGTTCGGCGATGTCGCGGCGGCGGCCATTCGCTTCGCCCGGGACGGCTTCCCTATGTATCCGTTCATGCGCGACCGGATCGCCGACAAGGCGAAGACCATTCGCGGCTGGCCGAGCACAGCGGCGATCTTCCTGCCCGGCGGAGGGTTGCCGGCCGTCGGCGACCGTTTCGTACAGGCGGATCTCGCGGCGACGCTGCAGTACCTCGCCGACGAGGAGCGTGCGGCGGCAGGAAAGGGAGGCCGTGCGGCAGGGCTGAAGGCGGCGCGCGAGGCCTTCTATCGAGGCGACGTGGCGCGGGCCATCGTCCGGTTCCACGAATCGGAGGGCGGGTTGCTGTCGGCCGCCGACATGGCCGGCTACCGGGTGAAGGTCGAGACGCCCTGCCGCAGCCGTTTCGGCGACATCGACCTGTACGGCTGCGGCCCGTGGTCGCAGGGGCCGATGGTGCTGCAGGCCCTGGCCCTGCTGGAGCGTGCCGGCGTCGCGGGCATGGCGCCGGGTGGCGCGGAACACCTTCATGCGATAGCGGAAGCGCTGAAGCTGGCGGCTGCCGACCGCGAGTCGTGGTTCGGCGATCCGGAGTTCGTCGACGTACCGGTCGACGCGCTGCTTTCGGCCGGCTATCTCGACCGTCGCGTGCGGCGGCTCGACATGCAGACGGCGTGCCCGGAGATGCCGCCGGCAGGCAGCGTCGACGGGCGGCGGCCGCGCCGCTGGCGCGCAGACCCCAGCGCGCAGCCGGCGGCGCCGGAACCACCGCCGGCCGAAACCTCCTTCCTTTGCGTGGTCGACGGTGCCGGCAACGTGTTCGCATCGACGCCGAGCGACGGCACTGTCACCGGGCCGGTCGTGCCGGGCACCGGCATCATCGCCTCGCAATGGGGATCGCGCGCCTACACCGACCCGGCGCATCCGGCATGCGTCGGGCCGGGACGGCGGCCGCGCATGGCGGCCAATCCGGCACTTGCCATCGCACCGGGGCGATTCGTGATGCCGTTCGGCTCGCCCGGAAGCGAGGTGCTCGGGCAGGCGATGGTGCAGGCGTTCGTCAACGTCGCCGCCTTCGGCATGTCGCCGCAGGAGGCGGTCGAGGCGCCGCGCATCGCCAGCTACTCCTGGCCGGGCTCGGCGATCCCGCATGCCTATGCCCCGGGACGGCTCATGGTCGAGCGGGGCGTCGCACCGAACGCGGAAAAGGCCCTGTCGGCCCGGGGGCATGACGTCGGCCGCTGGCCCGAGCAGCACTGGGCGGCGGGGTCCGTGGCAATGATCCGGGTGGACCTGGACAGCGGCCTGAGGATCGCGGGGGCCGATCCGCGCCGGCAGGCCTATGCGGTAGGATGGTAGGACAGGAGCCGGTCTCAGAACGGCGTGCTGCCGGCCCTGCGCTGACCCTGTTCCGAAAGCTTGCGATACAGCTTCTCGCCGGCGGCGGTGGGTATCCAGACGGCGCCAGGGGGCCCGTCGTGCCAACCGCGCCGGGTCACGAGCCCGGCCGCCGCGAGTTCGTCGACGGTGTCGGGGGAGCCGAACTCCGCCTCCAGCTTGGTGCCGGTCATGCCGCGGACCGGCCGGGGCATGGCGCACAGGCGCTCGAGGATGCGAAAGGCGATGCTGTCGCGTTCGATGGTCATGGCATCCGGCCTATAGCAACTGACATGGCGCCTGAATAGTGCAGTGTTAAACCGTTGGTCATCAATGGAGTGTATAATTATTATCCACAGGGTGCGGCAGGGCACGGATGACCAGGGAAGGGCCGTTGTGACGGCACAGACCGCGGAGATCGGATCGGACCCGCTGTCCGGCATCACGCTGCTGTCGGGGATGGACCCGGCGGCACGCGAGCGGTTGGCCCGGCAGTGCCGGTGGAAGCGCTACGGCACGCATGAGCAGATCCTCGACCGCCAGAGCGAAGGCACCGAGGTGTGCTTCGTCGCCGAGGGTGCGGTGCGCATCGTCATCTACAGCCTGTCGGGACGCGAGGTGACGCTCGAGGACGTGCCCGCCGGCGGCTTCTTCGGCGAACTGGCGGCGATTGACGGAAAGCCCCGCTCGGCCAGCGTGATGGCGATCGACCAGGCCATGGTGGCGGCGCTGCCCGGCGACGACTTCCGCCGCCTGCTGGAAGCGCAGCCGAAGATCGCGATGCAGGTGATGTACCGGCTGGCGCAGATGGTGCGTCAGTCGACCGGGCGCATCATGGATCTCTCGACCCTTGCCGCGAACAACCGGGTGCAGGCCGAATTGCTGCGCCTCGCCAAGCTGGGAGAGGAGGGAGACAGCGCGGTGATCTCGCCGATCCCGATCCACGCCGACATAGCCGGCCGGGTCTCCACGACACGCGAGACGGTGGCGCGGGTGATGAACGACCTCGCCCGTCAGGGCGTCGTCAAGCGGGAAAAGGGTGCGCTGCGTATCCTCGATGTCGAGCGGCTCGAGGGGATGGTCGAGGAAATCCGCGGCGAATAGGGCCCGGCGGACCGCCAGGCCGGCCGGTCACTTCAGGCGGGTTTCCTTGAACTGGACGTGCTTGCGCGCGACCGGGTCGTACTTGCGGAACGACATCTTCTCGGTCTGGGTCCGCGGGTTCTTCTTGGCCACGTAGAAGTAGCCGGTGTCGGCGGTGCTTTCCAGCTTCACCAGTACGGTATTCGGCTTTGCCATCGTTCCTGTCCGAGCCTGTGCTTCGTCAATGCCGTTCCCGGCGGAGGCCGCAATGCCGGGAAGATAGTCGCTGCCGGCCGGGTGTCAAGCGCGCCGGTCAGTGATACGCGGCGCGCTCGCCCTCGGGTTCGCCCGGCAGGCCGATGACCTCGGTGGCCGCGGGGCCCGGCGCGCCCCGCTCCATGCGGATGGCGCGGTCGATAAGCCCGGGCTCGACGAGCAGGGAATGTGCCGCCTCGAGTTCGATAGCGGCATTCTCGGGGCCGGGGCAGGCGGCGCGGAGGCGCTCCAGAACAGCCGGTTGCGCGTCGCGCACCAGGCGCCACTCCGACAGCACCCGGGTGATCTCCAGTTCGCTGCCCTCGCGCAGCCGGTCGAACTGCCATTTCAGGCCCGCCTTGTCGGCGCTGGTGCAGATCGTCGGGAGCACGCCGAGTCCCTGCAGCGGATAGCCGGACGGTGTCACGACGCGCGACCATGTCAGGGCCATTTCCCCCTCGTTCGGCAGCTGGACTACCGTCTGTACCAGGCCCTTGCCGTAGGAGTTGGTGCCGACAATCAGCGCACGGTGGTGGTCCTGCAGGGCCGCAGCGACGATCTCGGCAGACGACGCCGAATGGCCATTGATCAGCACCACCATCGGCACGCCTACCGCTATCGCCTCGCCGGACGCCCGGTAGGTGCGCGAGCTGCTGGCGTGGCGCCCCTTGGTGGCGATGATTTCGCCGGCCGGAACGAACAGGTCGACCATTTCCACCGCCTGGCGCAGCAGGCCGCCGCGATTGCCCCGCAGGTCGAGAATGACCCCGCGCAGGCCGTCCGGGTGCATGTGCTGCTGCTGGACCAGCGCCCGGCGCAGCGACGGAACCGTATTGCCGTTGAAACCGCTCACCCGCGCGGTGACGATGCCGTCATCTGCCTCGATCGCAACCGTCGGCGGGATCACCTGCGCGCGGCGCAGGGCGAGCGGGAAGGGGCCTTCGCCGTTGCCGCGTATCACCGATAGGTCGACGATGCTGTCGATCGGGCCGCGCAGGAGGTCGGTGACTTCCTCGGCCGTAAGACCGCGCAGTCCCTTGCGCCCGACCGCGATGACGAGGTCGCCCTCGCGCAGGTCGCCATCGATGGCAGGGGTGCCCGGCAGCACCTTTTCGATGCGGATGCCGCGGTCGACCCGGGTGAAGCGAATGCCGATGCCGCCGAACCCGCGCCGCTGGGCCTGATGGTCCCGCGCCTCTCGGGGCGGAGAGTAACGGGAGAAGCTGTCCAGCGTGCCGAGCGCGGCATCGAGGATCAACTCGTAGATCTCCTCGGCGCCCGCCTCGGAGAGCAAGGTGGAATGGGAATGCGCCCCGGCTGCCGCCTGCGAGGCTAGCGCCGCCCATGCCTCCGCCTCGTTCGACCCGGGCAGGGCGTAGGTGCCGACCACGCTCTCGCTGATGTAAAGGTAGAGCGTGCCGCCCTGCGCGACCAGCCGGAGACCGGCATCCTTGCCGTGCAGCGCCTGTAGCGCCGCCAGCGTCATGGCGTGAAAATCGACCGGCGCCAGGTAGCGCTCGCCGATCGTGCGGAATGCCTTGGTGAAGACCAGTTCCGAGCGGCTCTGGTCGAAGACGGAAGCCTGCGCGGGCGAGGCAGTGGCCATCGCGAGCGCGAGAATCCCCGCCGCTATCGCCCCCCGAAACGTCCGTGCATTGCCGTACGGCGCCGCAACGGCCCGCTGGATCAGCAGCATCAGCCGCCCCCCGATGATTCCCCGAAATGCCCTTGGCCGGAGCCCCCCGAACCAAACATAGGTTAGAGGATGTGGAAAATCATCGACCCGGTCAATGGGTTAGCGTCGACTAGGGTGATTTCCAGCCGTTCCCCCAACCGGTAGCTGCGGCCGTTCCGCCGACGCTCGGAAAGGCTGTGCCGCTTCGCGTCGTGGACATAGGGTCCGCCGGGCAGGGTCCGCACGGGGACGAGACCGTCGGCGCCGGTCTCGTCGAGGGTGACGAACAGTCCGTAGCGGGTGACGCCGCTGACCTTGCCGCTGAAGCGGGCCCCGACCCGGTCGGCGAGGAAGGCCGCAGTATAGCGCGAGACGGCGTCTCGTTCCGCGGCGGCGGCGCGGCGCTCGGTTCCCGAGATCGCGGTAGCGCTCTCCCCGAAGCGCGCTTCCTCCTCCGCGCCGAGGCCGCCCGCGCCGAGGCCGA
>JBBDQX010000126.1:3049-6480 GCA_040905765.1 Acetobacterales bacterium | reverse complement strand
CGTTCGGGATGTCGCGGGTGATCTCCTCCTGGCCCAGCTTGGTGTCGCGGGCCATAACCTCGAATTCCTCGATGTGGATCGAGGTGAACACGTCGTCACGGACGATGCGCTCGGAGATCAGGATCGAGTCCTCGAAGTTGTATCCCTGCCACGGCATGAACGCGCACAGCACGTTCCGGCCGAGCGCCAGTTCGCCGAGATGGGTGGAGGGACCGTCGGCGATGATGTCGCCGACCTCGACCCGGTCGCCCACCCGCACCAGCGGACGCTGGTTGATGCAGGTGTTCTGGTTCGATCGCTGGAATTTCTTGAGGTTGTAGATGTCGACGCCCTCGCTCGCGCCGTTCTCCGCGCCGGTGACGCGGACGACGATGCGCGTGCCGTCGATCTGGTCGATGATGCCGGGCCGCCGCGCAACCTGCGCCGCTCCGGAGTCGCGGGCGACCGCCTCCTCCATGCCGGTGCCGACGAGCGGCGCCTCGGCCTGGATCAGCGGCACCGCCTGGCGCTGCATGTTCGAGCCCATCAGCGCGCGGTTGGCGTCGTCGTTCTCGAGGAACGGGATCAGCGCCGCCGCCACCGACACGAGCTGCTTCGGCGATACGTCGATGTAGTCGATGTCCTCGGGCCGGGCCACGCCGAAGTCGCCGCTGCGGCGGACCGAGATGAAGTCGGCGGTGAACTTGCCCTTGTCGTCGAGCTCCGAGTTCGCCTGCGCGATGGTGTACTGCGTCTCCTCGATCGCCGAGAGGTACTGCACCTCCTCGGTGACGCGGCCGTCCTTCACCTTTCGGTACGGGCTCTCGATGAACCCGTAGCGGTTGACGCGCGCGAAGGTCGCGAGGCTGTTGATCAGGCCGATGTTCGGACCTTCCGGCGTCTCGATCGGGCAGATGCGGCCGTAGTGGGTCGGGTGAACGTCGCGCACCTCGAAGCCCGCGCGCTCGCGCGTCAAGCCACCCGGCCCGAGCGCCGACAGACGCCGCTTGTGCGTGATCTCGCTCAGCGGGTTGGTCTGGTCCATGAACTGGCTGAGCTGGCTCGAGCCGAAGAACTCCCGCACCGCCGCCGCCGCCGGCTTGGCATTGATCAGGTCGTGCGGCATCACCGTGTCGATGTCGACCGAGCTCATGCGCTCGCGAATCGCCCGCTCCATGCGCAGCAGACCGACGCGGTACTGGTTCTCCATCAGCTCGCCGACCGAGCGGACGCGACGGTTGCCGAGGTGGTCGATATCGTCGACCTCGCCGCGGCCGTCCTTCAGCTCGAGCAGGACGCGGACCACACCGAGGACGTCCTCGCGGCGCAGCACCCGGATGTTGTCGGGCACGTCCTTGAAGTCGAGCCGCATGTTCAGCTTGACGCGGCCGACCGCCGACAGGTCGTAGCGCTCGGAGTCGAAGAACAGGCCGCGGAACAGCACCTCGGCCGCCTCGAGGGTCGGCGGCTCGCCCGGGCGCATGACGCGGTAGATGTCGATCAGCGCTTCCTCGCGCGACGCGTTCTTGTCGATAGCCAGCGTATTGCGCAGCCACGGACCGACCGAGAAGTTGTCGATGTCGAGGGTGGCGATGTCGGTGACGCTGGCACCCTCCAGCGTCTCCATCAGTTCCTCGGTGATCTCGTCGCCGGCCTCGGCGTAGATCTCGCCGCTCTCTTCGTTGATCAGGTCGACGGCGAGGAAGCGGCCGATCAGCTCCTCGCGCGGCGCGAGGCGGTTCTCCAGCCCCTTCTCCGACAGCTGGCGCGCCACCCGCGGCGTCACCTTCTCGCCCGCGGCGAGGGCCACCTTGCCGGTCTTGGCGTTGATCAGGTCGAACAGCAGCTTGGCGCCACGCATGCGGGCCGCATCGAACGGTACCTGCCAGCCCTTGGCGCCGAGCGAGTACACGACCTTGCCGTAGTAGAAGTCGAGAATCTCCTCCGGCTTCATCCCGCTCGCCTGATCCGGCGGGAGCGCCGGCTCGCCGGCTTCGACCCGGCGCGCCCGCTCCTGTTCGGTGGCGGCGTTGTCGAGCGCCAGCAGCAACGTCGTCACCGGCAGCTTGCGGCGCCGGTCGATGCGCACATAGAGGACGTCCTTGGCGTCGAACTCGAAGTCGAGCCACGAGCCGCGGTACGGAATGACGCGGGCGGCGAACAGGTACTTGCCCGAGGCGTGCGTCTTGCCCTTGTCGTGATCGAAGAAGACGCCCGGCGAGCGGTGCATCTGCGAGACGATGACACGCTCGGTGCCGTTGACGATGAACGTGCCGTTCTCCGTCATCAGCGGCATGTCGCCCATGTAGACGTCCTGCTCCTTGATGTCGCGGATCGACCGCGACCCGGTCTCGTCGTCGATGTCCCAGACGATGAGCTGCAGGCGCACCTTGAGCGGCGCGGCGAAGGTCATGCCGCGCTGCTGGCATTCCTCGACGTCGTACTTCGGCTCCTCGAGCTCGTAGCCGACGAACTCCAGCCGGCCGCGGCCGGAGAAGTCCTCGATCGGGAACACCGACCGGAACACCTCCTCGATGCCGCCCTGGGCGTTGGCCTCGGCCTCGCCGTTGATGCGCAGGAAGCTGTCGTAAGAGCGCCGCTGAACCTCGATCAGGTTCGGCATCGGCGCGACTTCGGAAATCTGCCCGAAGTCTTTGCGGATACGCTTGCGACCGGTGAAGGACTTGGTCATTGCCGCTCCTCAACGAACGTATTCGGGCCCTTGGCCCTGGCCGCCGTGCCCGGCACGGCAGCCTCGAAATCTTTCGGCGGACTCGCCACGGGCCGCGCCGCCCGGCGTCGTCCAGCCCAGCGCCCCAGCCGATGCCGGCCTGCGGCGGAGCGCACGCATTCGGGCCGCGGCAGGCTGTCCGCCCGCCGCGGTCCCGAACGCGCTATGTCGTTACTCCCGGCGTCAACGCCAAGGTCACTTGACCTCGACGGTGGCCCCGGCGTCCTCGAGCTTCTTCTTCAGTGCTGCCGCCTCGTCCTTGCTGACCGCTTCCTTGACCGGCTTCGGAGCGCCCTCGACGAGGTCCTTCGCTTCCTTCAGGCCAAGACCGGTGATCGCCCGGACTTCCTTGATGACGTTGATCTTCTTCTCGCCGGCCGCGGTGAGAATGACGTCGAACTCGTCCTTCTCCTCCACGACGGCCTCGGCCGCGGCACCGCCGCCCGCCGCCACGGCCACCGGGGCGGCCGCCGACACGCCCCACGTCTCCTCGAGCATCTTGCTCAGCTCCGCCGCCTCGATGACGGTGAGCCCCGACAGCTCGTCAACCAGTTTCGCCAGATCCGCCATGGTTCCTGATCCTTCCTGTAGATCGTCTTTACAAACGAGAGTTCGCTTTGGTCCGTCGCTTCGGGTGGCTCAGGCCGCTTCGAGCGCCCGGGCGCGTGCGCCCGTGACGCGGGCAAGCTGACCGGCGGGCGCCTGGAGAACACCGGCGACC
>JBBDQX010000126.1:0-3039 GCA_040905765.1 Acetobacterales bacterium | reverse complement strand
GACCTTGGTCGCCGGAGCCTGCAGCAGGCCCACGATCCTGCCCCGCAGTTCGTCAAGCGACGGCGTTTCCGCCAGCATCCTGACGCCATTCTGGTCGAGCAGGCGCTCGCCCAGCGCGCCGCCGAGGATGACGAGCTTCTCGTTGTCCTTGGCGAACGTCACCGCCACCTTCGCCGCCGCGACCGGGTCGTCCGAATAGGCGATCGCCGTCGGACCTGTGAAAAGGTCGCTCAGGGAATCGTAGACGGTGCCCTTCAGCGCCAGTTTCGTGAGCCGGTTCTTGGTCACACGGAACTGCGCGCCGACTGCGCTGGCCCTGCGGCGAAGGTCGGTCATCTGGGCCACGTTGAGCCCGCTGTAGTGGGCAACCACCACCAGCGTGCTCTTGCTGAACACCCCGTTCAGCGTCGCGACCAGAGCCTCCTTCTGCGTACGGTCCATCTCGTTCTCTCCGTTACCAGGTCGGCATTGCCACATGGCGCCGCCGACATTCGCCGTTGCCCGCCTTGCCGGCGGGCCCTTGCGGGACCCGCGCCGATGCGGCGGACGGTCCTGCCCGGTAACAGAAGGTTCCAGTCCCCGCGGCGCCGATCTGCCTGATGGCATGAACGGCTGCCCACGCACTTTCACCCCTGTCTCACGAAGGCGGGCCGCCCCTTTAAATCCCGTCCCGCCGAACCGGCGGAACCGCGGATGCCTTCGATCTCGGACAGCCGGGCCTCCTGGGAGGCCCGCCTTATCCCGGTCGCCGGTCGTGCCGGAGGCCGGGAACCCCTTGCCGTCGGATCAGCCGCCGGTCGCGGCGGCCCCCGACGAAAGCTCCGACACGTCGAGCCGCACGCCCGGCCCCATGGTGGAACTCAGCGCGATGCGCTTCAGATAGGTGCCCTTCGCGCCGCTCGGCCTGGCGCGCTGGATGGCGCCGACGAAGGCGCGCACGTTCTCGACGATCTGCTCCTCGCTGAAGCTCAGCTTGCCGACGCCGGCATGCACGATGCCGGCCTTCTCGGCGCGGAACTGCACCTCGCCGGCCTTGGCGTTCTTCACCGCCTCGGCGACGTCGGCGGTCACGGTGCCAAGCTTCGGGTTCGGCATCAGCCCGCGCGGACCGAGCACTCGGCCGAGCCGGCCGACCAGGCCCATCATGTCGGGCGTCGCGATGACGCGGTCGAAGTCCATCTGGCCGCCCTGGATACTCTCGGCGAGATCCTCCGCACCGACGATGTCGGCACCGGCGGCCTTCGCCTGATCCGCCTTGTCGCCCTTGGCGAACACGGCGACGCGCACCGCCTTGCCGGTACCGTGCGGCAGCGCGACCACGCCGCGTACCGTCTGGTCGGCGTGGCGGGTGTCGACGCCGAGGTTCATCGCGATCTCGACGGTCTGGTCGAACTTGGTCGCCGGCGTGTTCTTGATGAACCGGACCGCGTCGTCCAGCCCGTATTGCTGGTCGCGGTCGATGTTCTCGTAGCCCTGCTTGAGCCGCTTGCTGGTCTTCGCCATCGTTCCTACTCCGTCACCTCGACGCCCATCGACCGGGCCGATCCGGCCAGCATGCTGACCGCCGCCTCGACGTCGCGGGCGTTGAGATCCTCCATCTTCTGCACCGCGATCTCGCGGAGCTGCGCCTTGCTGACCCTGCCGACGCTGTCGCGGCCCGGCGTCTTCGAGCCCTTGCCCAGATTCGCCGCCTTGCGGATGAAATAGCTCGCCGGCGGCGTCTTGGTCACGAAGCTGAAGCTGCGGTCGCCGAACACAGTGATCACCACCGGGATCGGCATGCCCTGCTCCAGGGACTGCGTCTGGGCGTTGAACGCCTTGCAGAACTCCATGATGTTGACGCCGTGCTGGCCGAGCGCGGGACCCACCGGCGGCGACGGGTTCGCCTGACCCGCGGGAATCTGCAGCTTGATGTAGCCCGAAATCTTCTTTGCCATGCCTCGCGACCTTCAATCCAGCGCCCGCCGTGCCGGCGTACGCATTGCGTTCCTGTCCCGCCGCCTAGAGCTTCTCGACCTGCGCGTATTCCAGCTCCACCGGCGTCGACCGCCCGAAGATGGACACCGCCACCTTGAGCCGCGCCTTCTCTTCATCGACTTCCTCGACCAGCCCGTTGAATGAGGTGAACGGGCCGTCGGAAACGCGCACCTGATCGCCGATCTCGAAGGTCACCGCCGGCTTCGGCCGCTCGATGCCCTCCTTGACCTGGTGCATGATGCGCTCGGCCTCACCCTGGCTGATCGGCGTCGGCTTGCCGCGGCTGCCGAGGAAGCCGGTCACCTTCGGCGTATCCTTCACCAGGTGCCAGGTCTCGTCGTTCAGTTCCATCTTCAGCAGCACGTAGCCCGGGAAGAACTTGCGCTCAGACTGCACCTTGGAGCCGCGGCGCATCTCGACGACCTCCTCGGTCGGCACCAGCACCTCCTCGAACGCCTCCTCGAGGCCCTTCTTCTCCGCCTGCTCGCGGATCGACTGGGCGACCTTTTTCTCGAAGCCCGAATAGACGTGCAGCACGTACCAGCTCGCGGCCATCACGTTCAGCCCCCCAGACCGAAGACGAGGCTGACGCCAAGCGCCAGGATCTGATCGACCAGCAGGAAGAACAGCGCGGCAATCACCGTCATGACCAGCACCATCGCGGTGCTGATGCCCGTCTCGCGTCGGGACGGCCAGGTGACCCTGGCGGCCTCCTGTCGTACCTGCCGCATGAACTGCGCTGGACTGCTCTTCGCCATCGTTTTCTTCTGCGTTCCGTCTGTCGCTGCCGCCGGCGGCGCCGTCAGCCTTGGCAGGAGTGGAGGGACTCGAACCCCCAACCCCCGGTTTTGGAGACCGGTGCTCTAGCCAGTTGAGCTACACTCCTAAGGGTTTTGCGCTCTCGCCCGCGGCCTTTTTACTCGATGATGGACGCGACGACACCGGCGCCGACGGTGCGGCCGCCCTCGCGGATCGCGAAGCGCAACCCCTCGTCCATCGCGATCGGTGCGATCAGTTCCACCTCCATCGAGATGTTGTCGCCCGGCATCACCATCTCGGTGC
>JBBDQX010000125.1:0-6481 GCA_040905765.1 Acetobacterales bacterium | reverse complement strand
CCGTTGATCATGCCGCCCCAGGACGGCATCCACAGCATGATCGAGAAGGTCATGCCCAAGGTCTGCGCCCAGTCTGGCAGGGCCGTGTAGTGCAGGTGGTGCGGACCGGCCCAGATGTAGAGGAAGATCAGCGACCAGAAGTGGACGATCGACAACCGGTAGGAATAGATCGGCCGTTCCGCCTGCTTCGGTACGAAGTAGTACATGATGCCGAGGAAGCCGGCGGTCAGGAAGAAGCCCACGGCGTTGTGGCCGTACCACCATTGCGTCAGCGCGTCCTGCACGCCGGCGAACAGCGAATAGCTCTTCGCCCCCGTCCACGACACCGGCACCGCCAGGTTGTTGACGATGTGCAGCATCGCGATGGTGACGATGAACGCCAGGTAGAACCAGTTGGCGACGTAGATGTGCGGTTCCCGGCGCCGCACGATCGTGCCGGCGAAGATCACCAGGTAGACGACCCACACCACCGTCAGCCAGATGTCGACGTACCACTCCGGCTCGGCGTACTCGCGGCTCTGGGTCACGCCGGTCACGTAGCCGAGCGCGGCCATCACGATGAACGCCTGGTAGCCCCAGAACAGGAAGGTCGCGAGGTCGCGGCCGCCGAACAGCGGCGCCCGGCAGGTTCGCTGCACCACGTACAGCGAGGTCGCGATCAGGGCGTTGCCGCCGAAGGCGAAGATCGCCGCGCTCGTGTGCAGCGGCCGCAGCCGCCCGAACGTCGTCCACGGCAGGCCCAGGTTCAGCACCGGGAAGGCGAGCTGCAGGGCGATGTAGACCCCGACCGTGAAGGCGACGACGCCCCAGAACACCGTGGCGACGGTGAACAGGCGGACGACGTCCTCGTCATAGGCCTCCCGCGGAATCCCGCGGGCCGCGGTGACGGCTGCGCTCATATGTCAGGCTCCGGAGAGTGGCGGTACGCGGCGATCAGGCCGCGCGGCGGTCGCCCGAAGGCCCGCCCGTATGCCGATGGATCAGCAGGAAGACGAACATGATGCCGAAGGCGAACCACAGCAGTCCGACCCAGTACATGGTCGGATCGGCTGCGCCGCTGGCAATGAAAAGTCCGACAATTGAAAGGACGGTCATGGCCAGTCCCATGACCCAGGCTCCCGTCTGATTCATTCGATGGTACCCCCGCGAAACCACGCCATGAAAGTTATGGTCGATACCGCAGTGCGGCATTGATTCAGGTCAATCGGGACGCGGACCTAGCCGCGATAGAGCAAATCCGTCGTGTCGGCAATTTTCTCGCACAGCGCGCGCATCACGCTGAGCGCCGCGTCCGGGTTCTCCGTCACCGCGCGCAGGAACATGTCGCCCTCGATGCACATGACGCTGAGCTTGCCCTTGGCGCGGGCGGAGGCGCTGCGCGGACTGTTGGTGAAGATGCCCATCTCGCCGAGCAGGTCGTTCTTGCCGAGATTGGCGACCACCAGCTCCCTGCCGCCGCTCTCGACGACCACCTCGACCTCGCCCTGGTGCACCAGATAGGCGCAGTCGGCCGGCTCTCCCTTCTGGAACAGCACTTCGCCGTCCTCGAAGGTCACGCTCTTGCTGGCGAATGCCAGCAGCTTGAGCTCCGCCGGGTCGACCTTGGCGAAGATCGGGATGCTGCGCAGGACCGTGACCGCGTCGCTGAAGTCCACCTTGACCTACTCCGTACCTATTCCGCCGCCTCGGGTTTGTGCAGCGGCCCGCCGGGCTCCGACAGCTTCGCCGCCGGGCCATGCTGGACGACCTTGCCGCCCTCCATCACCACGACCTCGTCGAACTCCACCGCCAGTTCCTGGCGGCCGAGCACCCAGATCACCGTGCGCTCCGTGAACTCCTGGCGCAGGTTGGCGGTGAGCTGCGTCTGCGTGTTGGCGTCGAGCGCGGCGATGGAGTCGTCGAGCACCAGCACGTCCGGCCGCTTCAGCGCGCAGCGGGCGATCGCCAGCCGCTGCCGCTGCCCCACCGACAGGCGGCTGCCGCCGATGCCGACCTCGGCCGACAGGCCGATGTCCATGACGCTGCGGTCCAGCCCGAGCGACTGCACCACCTCCTGGATCAGGTCGCCGATCTGCTGCTGCGCGCGCTGCCGGCCGTACACCACCTTGCCGAAAAGGATGTTGTCCTGGATCGAGGCCGCGGCGTTGTAGCGGGCCTCGTCGAAGAAGGCGATGCTGTCCTCGTACTGCTCCGGCAGCTCCGCCGCGAACAGGCGCCGCGCCTCGAGGATGCGTTCCTTCATCGCGTCGTCGACGACACCGATGCGGTGGCGTTCGGGCACGATCTTGAAGGTCAGCGAGATCAGCGTGTCGCGATCCTCGGCGCCGGCCTCGGCAAGGCCCTGCCGCTCGACGCGCGAGACCACCTTCTCGACCTCGTCCAGTTCGTCGGCGTCGAAGAAGCTGAACCGCTCGAAATACTCGTGGTCCGACGGCAGGTCCTGAAACAGCTCGACCATGATGCTGGCCAGTTTCAGCCCGGCCTCGGCGAACCGTTCGGTCAGCCCGACCTGGTCGAGGATGCGGTGGACGTGGTCGTTGTTGCCGAGCCGGTCGAGCGCGAAGGCGTCGCCGATCGGCGTGCCGAACAGCAGGTTCTCCGCCACCGTCATGTTGTCGTTGTAGGCGGCGGGGTCGAAATGCTCGACCAGCGTCTGCAGGTAGGGATCGGCCGTCATCCGCTCGCGCAGCAGGCGCCGCGCGTCGAGGAAGCCCTTTGCGACATCCGGCCGCGCCTCGGGGTCGACGGTCCCCTGCAGGCCCATCTGGTAGATGTCGCGGTCGAGCATCAGCAGCGCCAGCACCGCGATCGCCCGGTCGGTCAGTTCGTCCGGCCCGGCGACGCCGGCCTCCTCGTAGTCGATCCAGTCGGCGTTGATGTCGCTCAGCGTGTTCGCCGCCTCGACCGCCTCGTGCGCGTGCCAGTCGCGCAGCCGCTTCGCGTCCTCGTCGTACTCGGCGTCGCGCAACGGCCGGTGCTTCAGGCCGTACAGCAGGTTGTCGCGCACCGTGCCGGAGAAGACGTAGGCGCTCTGCCCGACATAGGCGACGCGGCGGCCGGTCACCGCCTCCGGCATCGTCGCGAGGTTCTGGTCGCCGATGCGGATGGTGCCGCTGGTCGGCAGCAGCAGCCGGGCGATGAGCTGCGACAGTACCGAGCGGTCGGCGCCGCTCGGCCCGATCAGCGCGACGTGCTTGCCCGGCTGGACGGTCAGGTTGACGGCGTCGATCACCTTGATGCCGCCCTCTTCCTCGAATCCGAGGTTGGAAGCCGTGATCGGCTGGTCGATCCGCGGCACCACGTCCGGCACCTCGCGCTGCAGCCGCTCCTCCAGCATCCCGGCCGGCTGGTACTGCAGGACCAGCTGCTCGTACTTGATCTTGGCGTCTTCCTTGAGCTGGTAGTAGTTCAGCAGTTCCTTCCACGGCGCCGACAGGTCCTTGTAGGCGGCCAGCGCCGCCACCAGCGCACCGAAGGTCAGATCCCCGGTGATCACCAGGTAGCCGCCGATCGAATAGAAGAAGAACGGCGTCACCTGCGCGATGAAGTTGTTCAGGAACTTGATGAAGAACTTCTTGCGGTAGATCTGGTAGCGGATCGCGTAGATCTTGCCGACCCGGTCGCCGAAGTCGGCCAGTTCCAGCTCCGAGGTATCGTGTGCGTGGATCTCCTGGACGCCGCTGATCGCCTCGCCGATCCGCTCCGACAGCTTGCGTACCGTGCGCACCCGCTCCTTGCCGAGGCGGTTGACCTGCCGCTGCAGCTTCGGGATCAGGTACATCTGCACCGGGTACAGCGCGATCGCGGCGGTGCCGAGGATAGGATCCTGCATGAACATGAAGAACAGGATCGTCAGCAGCGTGCCGCCCTGGAACGCCGGCAGCGTGAAGGAGTCGCCGATGAAGCCGCCGAGCGGCTCCACCTCGGCGGTGATCATGGCGATGTTCTCGCCCTGCGACATGCGCCTGAAGTGCGGTAGCGGGAAGCGCAGCACCCGGGCGAACAGCTCGTAGCGCAGGCGGCGCAGCATACGCTCGCCCATCTGCCCCTTCAGCACGTTGATCCAGTACTTGAAGCCGCCGTTGACGAAGACCAGCGCGAGGAAGGCGAAGCAGAGCACCATGAGGTACTCGATCTGACCGAGCTCGAAGCCGAGGATGGTCTGGGGGAAATCCTTGCCGCCGATCGCCTTGTTGACGATCGTCTTCGGCAGATCCAGCGACATGTACAGGAACGGGAAAGCCATTGCCGTCAGGATCAGCAGGCGGATCTGCTGGCCCTTGCTGTACTTCAGGATGTACTGGAATATGGTCGGCGGAAGGTAGGTCCCCTCCGCCGGCGGCCTCTTTCCCCCCGAATTCGCGTTCACCTCGCCCGCCCTCCGGCAGATCCCCACGGGGCGGATTATGGTGGAGCGCCGGGGTTCCGTAAACCGCCGGCTCGGACGCCGCCGGGTCGCAGGTTGTTAACGTTTCTGCGATTTCCCTTGCAGGTGGGGCGCGGCTAGGATACCGCCCCAGCGCTTGGGGGAGCGACGACGGAACGCGGGGGGCCATGATACGCACCCAACAGAGCACGCGGCTGCTGATCTACAGCCACGACAGCTTCGGGCTCGGCCACTTGCGCCGCTGCCGCACGATCGCGCATTCGCTGGTCAGCCACCGGCGCGACCTGCAGGTGCTGATCCTGTCGGGCTCCCCGATCATCGGCAGCTTCGACTTCGGCGCGCGGGTCGATTTCGTGCGCATCCCCGGCGTCATCAAGCTCAGCGACGGCGCCTATACATCGCTCAACCTCGACATCGACATCGAGGAGACGCTGGCGATGCGCTCGTCGCTCATCCGGCACACCGCGGAGGTGTTCAATCCGGATTTCCTGCTGGTCGACAAGGAACCGCTCGGCCTCCGCGGGGAACTCAAGGACACCCTGGCCATGCTGTCCGAGCGCGGCACCCCGCTGATCCTCGGCCTGCGCGACGTGATGGACGAGCCCGAGCAGCTCGCCGAGGAGTGGGAGCGCAAGGGCGCCCTCGCTTCGCTCGACTCGCTGTACGACCAGATCTGGATCTACGGGCTGCCGCAGATCTGCGACCCGCTGGCCGGGCTGCCGGTGCCGGCCTCGGTGCGGCGCAAGATGCTCTACACCGGCTACCTGCGCCGCAGCCCGTCGACCGTGCCCGACGGCAACGTCATCGACCCGGTGCTCGGCGACGAGCCGTTCATCCTCGTCACCACCGGTGGCGGCGGCGACGGCGCGGCGCTGATCGACTGGGTGCTGCGCGCCTACGAGCAGGACCCCGGCATCGCATCCCCGGCCCTGCTGGTGCTCGGCCCGTTCATGCACCGCAACCTGCAATCGGAATACAAGCACCGGGCGTCGCGGCTGCCGCGGGTGCACGCCATCACCTTCGATTCGCAGATTGAGACCCTGATGCAGCGCGCCGCGGGCGTGGTGGCGATGGGCGGCTACAACACGTTCTGCGAGATACTGTCGTTCGACAAGCGGGCGCTGGTGGTGCCGCGCAGGACGCCGCGGCTGGAGCAGACGATCCGCGCCTCGCGCGCGCAGGGCCTCGGGCTGATCCGCATGCTCGAGGACGACGGCCTGCGCGACCCGGCCCGCATGGCCGCGGCGCTGCGCGAGTTGCCCCTGCAGCCGGTCCCGTCGGAGATCCACATCGCCGGCCTGCTCGACGGCCTGTCCACGATCAACGGCGCCATCGACCGGCTGCTGACCGGGCGCCCGGAATCGGCGTCCCGCCTCACGGTGGTGCAGCAGGCAACCTGAGGTGCCGGGCCCCGTCGCCTTCGTGCTGAAGGGGTATCCGCGCCTGTCGGAGACCTTCATCGCCCAGGAGATCCTCGCCCTGGAGCGGCGCGGGCTGGACATCCGCATCGTCTCGCTGCGCCATCCGACCGACCGCCACCGTCATCCGGTGCACGCGGAGATCCGGGCGCCGGTCGCCTACCTTCCGGAGTACCTGTACCGCGAGCCGCTGCGCGTGCTGCGCGGCTGGCGCGCGGCGCGGCGGCTGCAGGGCTACCGGGCGGCGCGCCGCGTCTGGCTGCGCGACCTGCGCCGCGACCCGACCCCGAACCGCATTCGCCGCTTCGGTCAGGCGCTGGTGCTGGCGGCCGAGTTGCCGGCCCAAGTCGGCCGGCTGCATGCCCATTTCCTGCACACCCCGGCATCCGTCACGCGCTACGCCGCGACCATGCGCGGGCTGCCCTGGACCTGCTCGGCTCATGCCGTCGACATCTGGACCACGCCGGAATGGGAAAAGCGCGAGAAGCTGGCCGACCTCGACTGGCTGGTCACCTGCACCGCCGTCAACGCCGAACACCTGACGGCGCTGGCACCCTCGGCCGACCGGGTCGGGCTGCTTTATCACGGCCTCGACTTCTCCCGCTTCGAGGCGCCCGACCGGCCGCCACAGGCCCGCGACGGCGGCGACCCGGAAGCGCCGGTGCGGCTGCTGTCG
>JBBDQX010000124.1:0-6538 GCA_040905765.1 Acetobacterales bacterium | reverse complement strand
AGGTGAGCGGCCTGACGCGGATGTACGGCCGCATCGTCGGCTGCGAGGACGTCAGCTTCGACCTGTGGCCGGGCGAGGTACTGGGCGTCGTCGGCGAATCGGGTAGCGGCAAATCGACGCTGCTGTCCTGCCTGTCCGCCCAGATGGAGCCGAGCTCGGGGCGCGTCGACTATCTGATGCGCGACGGCAGTGCCGTCAGCGTGCACGCGATGCCGGAGCCCGCGCGGCGCAAGCTGATGCGCAGCGAATGGGGCCTCGTGCACCAGAACCCCCGCGATGGCCTGCGCATGGAGGTTTCCGCCGGCGCCAACGTCGGCGAGCGGCTGATGGGGATCGGCTGGCGCCACTACGGCAAGATACGTACGGAGGCGGAGGCCTGGCTGGAGCGGGTCGAGATCGATCTCTCCCGCATCGACCACATGCCTTTCACCTTCTCCGGCGGCATGCAGCAGCGGTTGCAGATCGCCCGCAACCTGGTCACGCAGCCGCGGCTGGTATTCATGGACGAGCCGACCGGCGGGCTCGACGTATCGGTGCAGGCGCGCCTGCTCGACCTGCTGCGCGGCCTCGTGGCCCGGCTCGGCCTCTCGGTCATCATCGTCACCCACGATCTCGCCGTGACGCGCCTGCTCGCACACCGGCTGATGGTGATGCGGCGCGGCCGGGTGGTGGAGACCGGGCTGACCGACCAGGTGCTGGACGATCCTCAGCACCCCTATACCCAGCTCCTCGTTTCCTCGGTCCTGCAGGTCTGAGCCGCCATGAACGACTTGTCCGCCCCGCTGATCGCCGTGCGCAACCTCCGCAAGCACTTCACCCTGCACCTGCAGGGGGGCGTGACGTTGAAGGTGCTCGACGGCATTGATCTGGAAATCCATCCCGGCGAATGCGTTGTGCTGGCTGGCCCCTCCGGCGCCGGCAAGAGCACGCTGATGCGGTCGATCTACGCCAACTACCTGCCGCAGGAGGGTGCGATCGCGGTACGCCACGACGGCCGCATGGTGGACATGTGCGGCGCGGCGCCGCGCGACATTCTCGCCGTGCGCCGACGCACCATGGGCTATGTCAGCCAGTTCCTGCGCGTCATTCCGCGCGTGCCGGCGCTCGACGTGGTGGCCGAGCCGCTGCTCGCCCTGCAGGTGCCGGCGGAGGAGGCGCGCGACCGCGCCGCGGCGCTGCTCGCCCGGCTGCGCATCCCCGAACGGCTCTGGCAACTGCCGCCGGCCACCTTCTCGGGCGGCGAACAGCAGCGCATCAACGTGGCGCGGGGCTTCGTCGTCGAATACCCGATCCTGCTGCTGGACGAGCCGACGGCGTCGCTGGACGCGGCGAACCGCCAGAGCGTGATCGAGCTGATCCGCGAGGCGCGCGAGAAGGGCAGCGGCATCGTCGGCATCTTCCACGATAAGGAGGTGCGCGACGCGGTGGCGACGCGGATCTTCGAGATTCGCCAGGAGGCGGTGATCGCATGATGACCGAGACGGTCTTCACCAACGCCCGCGTGGTGATGCGCGACCGCGTGTTCGACGGTTCGGTGCAGGTGCGCGACGGACGCATCGTCGACGTCTCCGAGGGCTCCTGCTCCGGCCCCTATGTCGAGGACTGCGAGGGCGACTACCTGCTGCCCGGCCTGATCGACCTGCATACGGACAACGTCGAGAAGCACATGGTGCCGCGCCCCGGCGCACGCTGGTCGGCGAAGTCGGCGGTGCTGGCGCACGACGCGCAATGCGCGGCGGCGGGCATCACTACGGTGTTCGATGCGCTGTGCATCGGCAACACCGATGTCGAGAAGATCCGCGTCGAGCTGTTCCACGAGGCGATGCGCGAGCTGCGCCGGGGACGCGAGCAGGGCCTGTTGCGCATCGAGCACTTCCTGCACGCACGCTGCGAGGTCAGCGCCGAGAACCTGGTCGAGACCTTCGACGGCTTCCAGGACGACCCGATGCTGCGCATGGTTTCTGTGATGGACCATACGCCGGGTGTGCGGCAATTCACCGACATCGAGCGCTACAAGCGGGTGCAGCAGAAGAAGCTTGGCCTGGCGCCCGAGGCCGTGGACGCCTGGATCGACGAGCGGCTGCGCGTCGCCGCGCTGCATTCCGGGCGCAACCGCCAGGTGCTGCTGCAGCGGCTGGAGAGCCGGGCGCTGCCGGTGGCGAGCCATGACGACCGCACCGTGGAGCACGTCGAGCAGGCGGCTGCGGAGGGCATCACCATCGCCGAGTTCCCCGTGACCATGGAGGCCGCCAGGGCATCCCGGAAGCACCGCATGATGATCATCCACGGCGCGCCCAACGTCGTGCGCGGGGGGTCGCACAACGACAACGTCTCGGCGATGGATCTCGCGAGGAACGACTGTCTCGACGTGGTCGCCTCGGACTACGTGCCGAGCAGCATGCTGCTCGCCTCGTTCAAGCTGCACGACCAGCTCGGCATCCCGCTGCCCGATGCTGTGGCGAAGGTGACGGCCAATGCCGCCGAATCGGTCGGTCTCGACGACCGCGGCCAGATCGCCGTCGGCCGCCGCGCCGACCTGGTGCGGGTGGCGGTCGACGAGGAGGTGCCCTTCGCCCGCCGGACCTGGCGGGAAGGCCAGCGCGTCTCCTGAGGCGGTGATGGCGGATCCGGCATGATGGCGCGCTACGCCCTCTACTTCGCACCGCCCGAGGACGGACCGCTGTGGCGGTTCGGCAGCTTCTGGATCGGCCGCGACGCCCGGTCCGTCGCCGAGCCGGTGCCGCCGGACATCCCGGGTCTCGACGCGGAACGCTGGCGCGAGGTCACCGGGTCGCCGCGGCACTACGGCTTCCACGGCACCCTGAAGCCGCCGTTCGCGCTCGCCGAGGGCACCACGCTCGAGGAACTGGAGTCGTCGGCGGCCGCCTTCGCCGACTCGCGCCCGGCATTCGCGGCGCCGCCGCTGGTGCTGAAGGACGTCGGGGGCTTCCTCGCGCTCTGCCCGGCGGAGCGCAGTGCCGCCCTCGACGGTCTGGCCGCCGACTGCGTGCGCGCCTTCGAGTCGTTCCGCGCGCCGCAGAGCGAGACCGAGCTGGACAAGCGCCGCAAGGGCGGCCTGCCGCCCAGGCAGGAGGCGATGTTGCAGCGCTGGGGCTACCCCTACGTGATGGAGGAGTTCCGCTTCCACATGACGCTCACCTCCCGGCTGGATGCCGACGAGCGCCGCCGCCTCGGCGCGCTGCTCGAACCGCTGGTGGCGCCGCTGGCGGGCGCGCCGCTGGAGGTCGATGCGATCTGCCTTTATCACCAGCCGGAGCGCAGTACGCCCTTTACCCTGCTGCGCCGCTTTCCGTTGCGTTCCTGAAGCACAATCCGACCAGGCTGACTCTATCTGATCGGTGATCACGCCCCGGGAAAGCCGCCGTGGCCTGGAGCATCCTGCGTCCAGACGCAGACCAGATGCTCTAAATTACTGAAGATGGAGCAATTTATCTCCGACCTGATGATTCCGTCAGATCGGAGATTGCTCTAGCGACGTCTCCCGGTCAGCAGCGCCGTGAACCGGGCCACCGCATCCTCCAGCGCGCCGGCGTTCTCGATCACCTCGACGTCCTCGCCCTCGGGCATCGCATAGCCTGCGCGGGCCAGCCGGGCGGCGATGTCCCGCTCGGTCTCGCGGCCCCGTTCCGCCAGCCGGCGTGCCAGTACCGCCGCCGGCGCCGTGACCGCCACGACGCGGAGCGGGTCGAACCTTTCCCGTGCGTCGTCGATCACTCCGCGCGAGACGTTGGCGACGACATTGCGTCCGGCTGCGAGGTCTGCGCCGACATTGCCCGGAATGCCGTAGCCGAGGCCGTGCGCCTCCCAGCTCAGCGCATAGGCGCCGGCGGCGCGCTGCCGCGCGAACTCCTCGGGAGTGGCAGCCTCGTGATCCTCGCCGCCGGCATCGGCGGCTCGGGTAATGGCGCGCCTGACGAAGCGGACCGACGGATCGTCCGCCAGCCGGGCGCGGGCCCCTGCGATCAGGCTGTCCTTGCCGGCGCCGCTCGGTCCGACCACGAGGAAAAGGGTGCCGCGCCGCGGCGCGGAATCAGCCGGCGGCATGTTTGGCGACGAAGCCGGCCGCATCGAGGCTGCGGAAGTCCGCCAAGGCGGCGGCGAGCCTGTCGCGCGGCCAGTCCCACCACGCCATCTCCAGCAGCGCCGCCTCGGTGGCCTCGTCGAGCCGTCGGCGGATCGGCCGCGCCGGATTGCCGGCGACGATGGTGTAGTTCGGCACGTCCTTGGTGACGACGCTGCCGGCGCCGATCACCGCCCCGGTACCGACCTTGCGGCCGGGCAGCACGATGGCGCCGTGGCCGATCCAGACGTCGTGACCGATGGCGACATGGCGGTCGCGGCGCCACTGGAAGAATTCGGCTTCGTCCTCGCCCAGGTCGTACGCCGCCGCGCGATACATCCAGTGATGCTGGCACGCGCGCCAGGTCGGGTGGTTGCCGGGGTTGATGCGGACGCTCGCGGCAATCGAACAGAACTTGCCGATCGAAGCGTAGATGATGTGGCAGTCCTCGACGACATAGCTGTAGTCGCCGATCCCGGTCTCCGCGATGCGGGTGCGGGCGCCGACCTCGGTCCACGCACCGAGGTGGCTGTCGGTCACCACGGCTGTCTCGTGGATGCAGGGCTGGTCGCCCAGCTTGCGCTGCTTCTTCTGTCCGCGATTGACGACGGCCTGATCCATTGGCGCAACGGCTCCCTTGTAAACGATTCGATTATGCCCGCAAGCGGGTGCCGGCCGAAGCGGCGTTCAGCCGCAGTGCGCCGTCAGGCGTGGGCGGCGCCATGCTGCTTGAGTGATGTCGAGGTGATGCCTTCGTCGAGCGCTTCCTCCGCCTCGAGCACGCCGTAGATCTCGCGCACCGTCGCAGGCGTCAGGTCGTCGGAGAGGCCGTCGAACACAACTTTGCCGGCAGCCAGGCCGACGATGCGGTCGCAGTAGGTCCGGGCCGTGTCAATGGTGTGGAGGTTGGCGATCACGGTGATGCCGTCCTCCTCGTTGATGCGGCGCAGGGCATCCATCACCAGCATGGCGTTGTGCGGGTCGAGCGAGGCGATCGGCTCGTCGGCCAGCAATACCTTGGGCCGCTGCATCAGCGCACGCGCGATCGCCACGCGCTGCTGCTGCCCGCCGGAAAGGGTCTCGGCTCGTTGCAGCGCCTGGGGAAGCAGATCGAGCCGCTCCAGCGCGTCGACGGCCATCGCCCGCTCTTCCTCCGTGAACAGCTTGAACATGGAGGGCAGGGTCCCGTGGTCCGCCACCCGTCCGAGCAGCACGTTGGTCAGCACGTCGAGGCGGCTCACCAGGTTGAACTGCTGGAAGATCATCGCGCAGGCCGAGCGCCAGCGGAAAAGCGCCCGGCCGCGCAACGCCGTGACGTCCTCGCCCTCGAAGGCGATGCGGCCTGCGCTCGGCTCCACGAGGCGGTTGATCATGCGCAGCAGCGTCGACTTGCCGGCGCCGGAACGACCGATGACGCCGACCATCTGCCCGCGCGGCACAGCCACCGTGACATCATCGAGGGCGCGCACACCGCCGCCGCCGGCTTCGTAGACCTTGACCACGGAATCGATCGTCAGCATCTGTGTCGGCGCCCCGTCGTGGAATTGGGATCGCGCGCGAATGCGCTGCATGCGCGGTTCACGCGCCGCTTCCGCACCATCGCAAATCCACCGGACAGCGGAATGACAGCTTGATGAAGGTTGCGTGAACGATGGCATTCGGACCGCTGATCCGCTGCGACCCCTGTTGCGTAGAGACGCCCGAGCGATGATCCACCCGGAGAGAGCGATCCTTGAGCATTGCAGCCCTTGCCTCATGTGTCCCGAGCGCGCGCGGCTTCCTTGGCCGCGAAAGCCGCGCGTCGTTTAATGCGCCGATGCGACCGATGCCCGACAATGCCAAGGCCGATATCGCTGCCGAACTGGCGGATTCACTGAGACTTGTTGCGGAAAAGCGCGACAGGAAAAGCTTCCGCCGGCTGTTCGATCATTTTTCTCCGCGGCTGCGGGCCTATCTCCGCCGTCTCGGTGCCGCGGATTCCGCAGCCGAGGAACTGGTGCAGGAGGTGATGCTCACGGTGTGGCGCCGCGCCGCGCAGTACGATCCGCGGCAGGCCGGCGTGGCGACTTGGGTCTTCACCATCGCGCGCAACCGGCGGATCGACCTGCTGCGCCGCGAGCGGAGGCCGGAGATCGACCCCCACGATCCCGCGCTGACGCCTTCGGAGCCGCAAGCGCCGGACAGCGGCGTCTCGGCGCACGAGGAAGAGCGGGCTATCCGCGTCGCCGTGGATCGGTTGCCGAAAGAGCAGGCGGCACTGCTCCGAATGGCTTTCTTCGACGACAAGTCGCACAGCACGATCGCCGACGAACTCGGCCTGCCGCTCGGTACGGTGAAGTCGCGGCTGCGCCTCGCGCTGCAAAAGCTGCGCGTCGCCCTCAAGGAAATCCAGCGATGACCTCCGCAGCCGCTCCCTCGCATCACCCTGACGAAGGCCTGCTGCTCGATTATGCCGCC
>JBBDQX010000123.1:0-6585 GCA_040905765.1 Acetobacterales bacterium | reverse complement strand
CTTGAAGCGCGCGCCCTTGTAGCGAACGCTGCGCAGATCGGCGCCGGCCAGCATCGCGCCGGTCAGGTCGGCTTCGGACAGGTTGGTCGGCCACAGCTCGCTGTCGCCGGCGCCACGCAGCCGGTAGAGGTCGACCGGGCGCAGGTTGGCGTCGCGCAGCGACGCTCCCGCCATCCTGGCGCCTTTCAGGGTCGCGCCGTCGAGGTCGGCGCGGTCGAGCTTCGCACCCTCGAGGTTGCAGCCGCTGAAGTCGGCGAACAGCATCAGCGTATCCGACAGGTTGGCGCCCTTCAGGTTCGCGTCCTTCAGGTTGGCGCCGCTGAGGTTGATGCCGGACAGCATCAGGCCCTCGAGGTCGGCACCTCCGAGGTCGGCGCGGGTGCCGCGCTTGCCGGTCGAATTGATCCAGGTGTTATGCTCGCGCAGCATCTTCTGCATGTTGAGCGGCAGGTCCTCGATCAGCGTCGGCACGATGGCGTTGCGCAGGTCGGTGTTGAAGATCGTGCAGTTGACCATGATGGCGCCGCGCAGGTTGGCGCCGCTCAGCTTCGCCCCGGTCAGGTTGGCGCCGGTCAGGTTGGCGCTCGCCAGGTTGACGTCCTTCATCAGCGCCGAGGTCATGTTGGCGTTGGTCAGGTCGGTCCGCGACATGTCGGCGGAGGTAAGCTGGGAATCCTTCAGCACGGCGTCGGCCATCGATGCGCCGACGAGGTCCGCGTTGGAGATCGACGCCTTGATCTCCTGCGCCCGCTTGATCTCGTCCTCGTTCATGTCGCTGCGGCGCAGCTTCACCGCCGCGTCGACCAGGGCGCGGGGCCGCAGGTCGACGCCGGTCAGGTCGGCGTTGTTAAGGATCGCGCCGTGCAGCACCGCGCCGCGCAGGTCGGCGCGCTTGAGGATGGCACCTGTCAGGTCGGCCTCGGCGAGGTTGGCGGCGAACAGGTCGGCGAAGCTGAAGTCCGCGCCATGCAGCACGCAGTGGCTGAGGTTCGCGCCGGACATCAGCCCGGACTGCAACTGCAGGTTATTCAGCTTGAGGCCGGAAAGGTTCGACAGCGTCAGGTTGGCGCGCTCGCCGCCGGCGCGGCCCTGGACGAACCAGCGGTGCTTCTTAAGGATTTCGACGAAGACCTGCGGATTCAGCTTGGGCGGGCCGCTCTTGCGCCGGGGATGCGGCTCGCCGTCCTGATCGTTCTTGTTGGTCGTCGTGGTCAAAGCGGAGGCCCCGGCCCAGCAAGGGTGCACTGTGCACCGCGAAGCGACAGGTCGTCATTCAGGCTTTACAAGAATGCACGATTTGACGGCACTAAGCGGGGATTTTGCCCACGCTGCGCGCGTCCTCGCTCGCCTGCGCCCGGACCGCCATCGTCGGTTGCCTGAGCCGGCATCCAACCAGATTCCGCCCCGGGTGGAAAGGACAGAAATGCGAGCCGATCCCGCCTTCTATGAATTGACGATCCGGCCGTCGCCGGGCCGTAATGCGGCGGGCGGCGCGCCCGTTCCGTCCGGAACCGGCCGGATGCCGCGCGGCGTGCCCCGGAACATGCCGTTTCTGCATAACCGGACATGCCACCAGTGCGTGCCCGAAGCCACAGGCCAGACACCAGGCCAGACACTAGGGAAGGATGCGACAGGACCATGCCGGACGACGCCCTGAGCAAGCACGAGATCGACCGCCAGATCGACGACTTCCTGGCGAAATCCCAGGCCCTGAACGGCCAGCTGGTGTGGGAGCGCCAGCCCTGGAACACGGTTGCCACGCAGGACGCCATCCGCCACTACGCCTATGGCACCGCGGACACCCATCCGCTGTACGTCGATCCCGACTATGCCGCGCGCACCGCGCAGGGCGGACTGGTCGCGCCGCCGACCTTCGTCATCTCCGTGCTCTATCCGATGCTGCACGGCGCGCCGATGAAGGGCCCGTTCGCGTCGCTGGTCGGCGGCGTCGGCTTCGAGTGGCATCGCCGCATCCGCGTCGGCGACCGCCTGCGCCCCGAGCCGCGCCAGAAGGACTGCTTCGAGAAGCTCGGCACCGGTCCCTCCGGCCGCAGGGACCGGCGGCTCGTCTTCGTCATCGCTGAGGTCAACTACTTCAACCAGGACGACGAGCTGGTGGCGACGGCGACTAGCCCCTGCATCATGGCCGAGCAGCAGGGCACGACGCTGCAGTTCGACCGTCCCGTCCACCGTTATTCGGAGGACGAGATCGCCGCGCTCGAGGCCGCCTACAAGGCGGAAAGACGCCTCGAGGGGGTGCGCTATTGGAACGACGTCTCGATCGGCGACGAACTGCCGCCGATCGTGCGCGGGCCGCTGACGATGGGCGACCTGGTCAACTGGAACGCGGCCATCGGGCCCTCGTACAAGTCGAGCCAGCTGGCCTATCTCGACCTGCTGAAGACGCCGCACCTGTCGGTGCGCAACCCCGCGACCAACTTCCCGACCAAGAGCTCGCAGCAGCACGAGGACGGCAACCTCGCCGCCGGGCGGGGCATGCCGGGGCCGTTCGACCACGGCGTCATGCGCTTCGCCATGGTGGCGCCGCTGGTTACCAACTGGGCCGGCGACGAGGGTTTCCTGAAGCGGCTCTACACCAAGGTCGGCCGGCCGAGCATCTACGGCGACACCCAGACCTACCGCGGCAGGGTGACGGCGAAGCACAACGACGGGCGGGTCGACATCGCCATTTCCGGCACCAACCAGATCGGCGAGGACAGCACCTCGGGCGAGGCGACGGTGATCCTGCCGAAGCGCTGAGCATGACGGTCTCGGTTTTCGTCAACTTCGGCGATCCCGCGCGCGCGGAGGCGCTGGCGGCACTGCCTGTCGACGGCGCCGGTCCCTGCCCGATCGAGACGATCCTGCGCGAAGGCATCGGGGTGCATCCGATGGCGCTGCTCCATCCGGAACGCGTGGCCGATGCGGCGACCCTGGCGCGGCTCGAGGAACGCGCGGCCGGCTTCGCCTCCCGGACCCATCTGTTCGTCGAGGGGCTGGCGAGCGGGATGGCGGCATTCGCCCGGCCATTCGCGCCGCGCCCGGTGGTGGTGCGGCTGTCGGACTTCTCCACGGCGGAATGGGGCGCCCTGGAGGGCGGCGCGGGGTTCGAGCCGGTAGAGCGCAACCCGCTCGTCGGCTTCCGCGGCGCGGTGCGCTACGTCCACCCCCACTACGCCGAGGCGTTCGCGCTCGAATGCGCCGCCGTGGCACGGGCCCGCGGCGCACTCGGCTGCGCCAACCTGATTCCCATGGTGCCGTACTGCCGGCGCGTGGCGGAGGCCGAGGCCGTCCTGGCGGCGATGGCGGCGCACGGCCTGGAGCGCGGCCGGGACGGCCTTCGCATCTACCTGATGGCGGAGGTGCCCTCCAACGTCTTCGCCATCGACGCCTTCGCCGCCCTGTTCGACGGCGTTTCCATCGGCTCCCGCGATCTCGCCCAGCTCGTGCTCGGCATCGACGGCGAAGCCGCCTTCGCCGACGACGTCCAGCTCGACGAGACCGACCCGGCCTTTCTCGCGGCCGTGAGCGAAATCGTCGCCGGCGCCAGGCGACAGCGGGTGCACGTCAGCATCTGCGGCGCCGGCCCTTCGCGCCATCCGGCTCTGGTCGAGCATGTCGTGCGCTGCGGGATCGACGCGGTCAGCCTGCGTCCCGACGCGGTGGCGACGATGGTACCGCGTATCCGCGGCGCCGAATAGAGCTACTCCCCCGCCTGCCTGACCGCCGCCGGCCGCCGCGTCGCCGCCATCAGCGCGGCGATGTCGCGCTCGTCCTCCAGCGCCAGCCAGCGCGCCGCCAGAGACTCGCCCGCGCCGGCGTCCAGGTACGGCTCGACGAGACCAAGGAACTTCGCCCGCACGTCGCCGTCGGAGACGAAGTTCGTCGGCTCGCCCTTCGGGTCCTGCGTCAGCCCCTCGAAGGTGCCTCGCTTGGTCCGGATCGTCACCTTGCCGGCCATGTGCGCCGGAAACAGCGCCTGCGCATCGGCGTCGTTGGCGACCGTCACCTTGCGGCACAGCGCCAGCGTGTCGGTGTCGGTCAGGTGCTTCGCATAGCTGTCCCAGCCCATGCCACCGTCGCGCAGCGCCACGGCGACGACGAAGTTGCCGGAGAACTGCCCGTCGACGACGTTCTTCGGCGCCCTCTTCTTCTCCTGCGGGTCGCCGATCAGGATCTGCGCCGACTTCGAGACGCCGATGGTCACTTCCTCGACCTCCTCCGCCGCGATGCCGTGCTCCTCGCGCAGGCGCAGCGTGGTGTCGATGGCGGCATGGCCCCAGCGGCACGAAGGATAGGGCTTGATCGCCAGGTTCATCGTCTCGAAGCGCTCGCCGAGCCCCTCGACCACGCGCTTCGGCTTCGGGTCGGGGGCATAGGCGTTGAGGAAGCCGTGCCTGCCCTCCAGCGGCGCCTCGGCGCCGACGAAGCCCTCGCGTGCGAACATCGCCGCGACCAGCCCGTTCCGCGCCGCCTCGCCGACCTGGTAGCGCTTGGTCCACGCGCCGTTGGCGAGGAACTGCAGCGAGCCCGAGGCGTCCGACAGCGCGATGCCGAAGGCGTTGGCGATGCCGTCGGCGTCGAGCCCGAGCACCCGTCCCGCCGCCGCCGCCGCGCCGAACGCGCCGCATGTCGCCGAGGGATGGAAGCCGCGGTCGTAGTGGTCGCCGGCCTGCAGCGCGAGGCCCAGCCGGCAGGCAGTCTCGCAGCCGGCGACGATGCCGGCGATCACGGTCGCGCCGTCCGCGCCCGCGATCTCCGCCGCCGCCAGCGCCGCCGGCAGCACCGTCGCGCTGGCGTGCACGATGGCCACGGCATGGGTGTCGTCGAAGTCGAGCGAATGGCACAGCGTGCCGTTGATCAGCGCCGCGCCGGGCGCCGCGTAGCCGTGCGGGTCGCCGAACACCGAGGTCGCGCCGGCGGCCAGGCCGAGCTTCTCGCAGGCGGCGATCAGCGCCGGCGTCGATTCCGACTCGCCGCGCGCGCGGATGGCGATCCCGACGGTGTCGAGCGCCAGCAGCCTGGCCCGCGCCGTGACCTCCGGCGGCAGCGTGTCGAGCGATACGCCGGCGCAGAACACGGCGAGCCGGCGGGTGATTTCGGTGCTGGCGGCGGGGGTGGCGGCCTTCGCGCTCATCGTCTCCTCCTGAAATGGCCCTTCCATACTAGCGGTCGTTGCCGCGCGGGTTAACCGGGTTGCGACCCGGCGACCGCGCTGCGCACAATCCCGGCCCGCCCGCCGCCCACGGAGCCGCCGTCATGAAGATCGCCAAGGTCGAGCCGATCCTGATCAACATCCCCTACCGGCACGACGGCCCGCTCGACGTGCCGGGCCACGCCATCCGCACCAGCCTCGATTTCCTGTTCGTCCGCGTCGAGACCGACGACGGCACGGTCGGCTGGGGCGAGGCGTTCGACTTCGGCTTCGCCCGTACCACCCGCAGCGCCATCCTGGACTATCTCGCGCCGCGCTTCGTCGGGCAGGACGCGCGCAACATCGTCGCCCTTTCGGACCGGATGCAGCACCAGTTCCGCAACGCCGGGCGCGGCGGGCCGCTGCTCTACGGCCTGTCCGGCATCGAGATCGCGCTGTGGGACATCGCCGGCAAGGAAGCGGGCAAGCCGCTTTGCGAGCTGCTCGGCGGCCCGGCGCGCACGACGCTGCCGGCCTATGCCAGCCTCGCCCGCTTCGGCGAGCCGGAGGCGGTCGGCCGCAACGTCGCCGCGGCGGTCGCGGCCGGCTACAAGTGGATCAAGCTGCACGAGCACGAGGTCGCCGAGACCCGCGCGGCGCGCGAGGCGATGGGCCCGGACCTGCCGCTGCTGCTCGACACCCAGTCGCCATGGAACGTCGCCGAGGCGATCGACGCCGCCGACGCGCTGGCCGAGTTCGATCCCTACTGGATCGAGGAGCCGGTCTGGCCGGTCGAGGACTTCGAGGGGCTGGCGAAGGTCGCCGAGGAGGCCGGCGTCGCCATCGCCGCCGGCGAGAATGCCGCGACGCTGATCGAGTTCCGCCGCATGTTCGAGGCCGGCGCGGTCAGCTTCGTGCAGCCGAGCATCACCAAGGTCGGCGGCATCCACGCCATGCAGCGCATCATCGCGCTGGCCGACGCCTGGGGCGTCACCACCGTGCCGCACTGCCCGTACCACGGCGCCGGCCTGGTCGCGACGCTGCACGTGCTGGCGACGCGGCCGCAGGCGGTGCCGGTCGAGCACGGCTACTTCGACTTCGAGGCGCATCCCTACGGCGACGCGCTGGCGCAGCAGGACGGCATGCTGACCGTCCCCGACGGCCCCGGCCTCGGCATCGAGCCGAACCTCGCGGTGCTGGAGCGGTACAGGGTCGACTAGGCGCTTTTTGAGCGCGGCGGCGTAGAGACGACGGACGTCGGATTGTCGGTTATCGAGCCGTTTCTGCCGAACAAGCCGCGAGGCGTGCCATGGGGGCCGGATACACGAGTACGCCTCAGGATGTACAGCCTGTAGTGGTATTGTGGAGAGGGGACGCAATATGAAAATCTCCAACTGGGGGATCCTTCGCAGGCGATCTTTCCCTTCCCTGTCGCAGCCTTGCCGAACTGG
>JBBDQX010000122.1:0-6589 GCA_040905765.1 Acetobacterales bacterium | reverse complement strand
GTTGAGCGCGCGGTCCAGCGCGCCGGGCAGCTTTTCCGGGTCCTCCACGCGCTCGCCGTAGCCGTCCGCCACTTCGACGACCTTTTCGTAGGCCGTGCCGGGCTGGAAGTAGGTCAGCGGCTCCCAGTTGGACTTGGCGGCGAAGCCGTCGGGATACACTTCGCGGGTATTGCGCCGCACCGCGTTCCACATGGCGTTGTTGAACACCATGAACAGCACCGGCAGCTTCTCCGCGCTAGCGATGTAATGCGCGGAAACCGGATTGCCGAACATGTAGGCTCCGTCGCCCACCGTGCAGAAGATGTTCCGGTCCTTGTTGGCGAGTTTCATGCCGAGCGAGGTGCCGAGGCTCCATCCCAATCCGCCGCCGTAGCCGAGCGAATAGAAGGTCCCCGGATTGGTGAATCGCATCTGGCCGGGCAGTATCTGGCTTTCCTTGATGACGATGTCGTCGTCACCCTTCACCTCGTTGATGCAGTGCGACACCCAGGCCGGATGAATCGGCGTCGCCGACCTGGCCTTTTCTAGCGCCGCCTTCTGACGCTCGGCCTGTTCGGCTCGCAGGTCCGCCACGCGCTTGCGTCGCGCCTCGATGCGCGACGCCGCCCCCTTCTCCTCGGCCGCGAGCGCTTTATCGAGCGCCAGCAACGACGACTTCAACACGCCGGTGATGGCGACGTCGCACGGGAAGCCGCGGATCGGATAGTTCTGGAACAGCGGATCGGCACCCAAGTGAATGACCTTGCAGTCGTCGCCCGGCGCCTTCTTGCTCGGGATCCATGGCACGTCGCAATCGGCAACGATGATGACATCGGCGTCCTTGAGCATCGGGTCCGGGTTGTAGCCTGCGTTCATGGCATGATCGCTGGCAAGGCACATGTAGCGCGGCTTGCGCTGGGTCACCGGAATGGCGAAGCGCTCGGCGAGCTGGCCCAGCGCCTGCACGTCCTCGTGGTCGAAGCCGGCGCTCGAGGTGATGATCAGCGGGTTCTCCGCCTTGGCGATCATGTCGGCGGCGCGCTGCACAGCATCGGGATCGGGATAGGGCGGCGAGGCCGGTTGGCGACGCGTCGGCGAATCGTAGGTCAGGTTCTCGGCGGAGCCTGCCAGCACCTCGCGCGGCAGCGTTAGGTACACCGGCCCACGCGGATAGCCCATCGCCTCGTTCAGCGCCCGGTCCACCGCGACCTCGGTGACCTCGGCATTGGGCAGTTCGTAGTCCCACTTGACGACCTCGCGCACCATCGCGCGCTGGTCGAACATCTCCTGCGGCCAGTGAATCTCGCCGGTGCGCGAGCCGGTCAGCGTCGCCGTCTCCGAGAACGGCGTGCGGCCGGCCGAAAACAGGATCGGCACGTTGCCGCGATAAGCGTTGATAAGCATGCACATGGCGTTGGCGGTGCCGACGTTGACGTGAACCATCACCGCCTGCGGCCGTCCGGTAGCGGCGTAGTAGCCCTGGGCCATGCCCATGGCGATGTTCTCGTGCGGACAGGTGATCGGCTCGGGAATTTTGGCGCCGCTGGCGCGGAGCTTGGAATAGGATTCGATCAGCGGGGCGAAATCGGTGCCGGCGTTGCCGAACAGGTAATCAATGCCGCGGTCGGCGAGAATCTGGAGGTAGGCGTCGGCAACCGTGCTGCCGGCGGGAACGGTCTTCTTGGGCATGAGCTCTCCCTTTTCTGGCTCCCCCGGACGAGGGAGTGCGCGAGATTTGTCCTATCTTGTAGCGGGGCGTGCGCGCCCCCGCCACCCCCTTTGTAGCCCTGCCTTTTATGGGGCCTTTAGGAGAGCTTAGCACGGCTTACCAGGGTATTTCGGTGCCATTGTATCGCCAGAAGCGGCCGGCGTCGCCGGGCGTCGCGTCGGCGATCCCCTTGCGCATGCCAGCGATGGATTCGGGCGGCGCGATCCGCGCATTGGGGCCACCCATGTCGGTGCGCACCCAGCCCGGATGGAGCAGCAGCACGATGATGCCCCTGGGCGCCAGATCGACGGCGAGGCTGCGGCCCGCCGCGTTGAGCGCCGCCTTGGACGAGCGGTAGGCGTAATTGCCGCCCGAGCCGTTGTCGGCGATGGAGCCCATCTGGCTGGTGATCAGCGCCACGCGCTTGCCATCGCCCTTCTCAAGGTGCGGCAGGAAGGCTTCAGTGAGGAAGACGGGCGCCAGCGTGTTCACGCGCAGCACGCGCTCCCAGCCGCCGTAGTTGATGTCGCCCAGCGACTGTGAGGGACCGTAGATGCCGGCGTTGCTAAGCAGCACGTCGAGAGCTTCTCCGGAGAGTTCGCCGGCAAGCGCCTGGATGGACTCGAAATCACCGACATCGAGGGCATGGATCCGGACGTCGCCTTCGACGGCCTTCAACTCGGCGGCATCGTCCGGCTTGCGGCAGCAGGCGTGGGCCCGCCAGCCGTCGGCAGCGTACTGGCGCACGAATTCGAGGCCGAGGCCCCGGTTCGCGCCGGTGACGAGAACGGTAGGCATACCCGACTCATAACAGAAAGGCCGCGGCCGATCCAAGGAAGGCCGCGAAACCGACGGTATCCGTGATGGTGATCAGGAAGACACTGGAGGCGATGGCTGGATCGATCTTCAGGCGGTCCAGTGTCAGTGGGATCAGCACGCCCATGGTGCCGGCAACGGTCAGATTTACGATCACCGCCCCGCCGATGATGAAACCGAGCTCGGGCGTGGCGAACCAGAGGCCGGTAAGCGTGCCAACGATGACCGCCAGCACGAGGCCGTTGAGCGCCGCCACCATTACCTCGCGCCCCAGCACGCGGAACATGGCGGCACGGTTGAAGTCCCTCATGGCCAGCGAGCGCACGGTGACCGTCATCGCCTGGATACCAGCATTGCCGCCAAGCGCGGCGACGATGGGCATGAGCACGGCCAGCGCCACGATCTCCTGGATCGCGTCCTCGAACAGCCAGATGACCAGCGAGGCAAACAGAAGGCCCAGCAACGACACCACGAGCCAGGACACGCGCGAGCGCGAAGTCCTGAGGACCGTGTCGTCGACGCCCTCTTCGGGCACGCCGGCGAGGCGCATGATGTCCTCCTCCGCCTCCTCATGGACCACGTCCATCACGTCGTCGTAGGTGATGACCCCGACCATGCGCCCGTCGGCGTCGACGACCGCGGCCGAGGTCAGGTCGTACTGGCGGAACAGGTTGCCGACCTCCTCCTGGTCGGTGTCGACCGGCACGCGGTCGAGGTCGGCATCCATCAGCTCGCCCAGCGTCACGAGACGACGTGTGCGGATCACCTCGGACAGCGGCACGACGCCGAGCGGATGGTTGTCCTCGTCCACGACGAAGATGTCGAAGAACTCGTCGGGCAGCGTCTCGCCGCCCTTGTCGGCCTCTTCGCGGAAATAGTCGATGGCGTCGCCGACAGTCCAATGCGACGGGAACGCCACGAACGAACGCTGCATGAGGCGCCCGGCCGAATCTTCCGGATATGCCAGCGCCTCCTCGATGGCGGCGCGATCCGCATCCTCGAGGTGGTCGAGGATCTGTTCCTTGACCGGCTCGTCCAGGAGCTCGACGACGTCGAGCGCGTCGTCGGTATCGAGTTCGGTCACCGCGGCGGCGATGTCGGCGGCGCCGAGATGCTGGACCACCTCGTCGAGGGCATGGTCCTCGAGGAAGGTCAAAAGCTCTGGGTCGATCCCGGCGCCGAGCACGTCGATAAGCTTGCGGCGCTCCGCCGGCGGGAGCGTATGGATCAGGTCGGCGAGGTCGGCGGCGTGGAGGCCTTCGCAGAGCTCGCGGACGCGGGCGATATCGTCGCCGTGCAGCGCCTCGCGGACGGCGGCAACCTGCTCGTCCGAGACGCCGTAGAGCTCTTCGGGCAATTCTTCGCCGGTTTCGGGACGCGCCGCCATATCGGACATGCCCTTGCTCCGGTCTTCCGGGCGCCCCTCAGGGCATGCCCGCACAGGTTGCACTAAAAAAATAGCCTCAAGGCCCGCCGTATAGACGCCGGGCCTTGGGAAGATGGTGCGGTCGAGAAGACTCGAACTTCCACGGGGTCTCCCCCACAGCGACCTCAACGCTGCGCGTCTACCAATTCCGCCACGACCGCATTTAGGCTGGTATTGTATACTCTTGACCCGGATCCCTTGGCCTCCGGGCCGCATGGGGATAGCAAATCACAGGAGTGTTAGCAAGCCTATGGTCGATACCGCCGGGACCCTGGACTTAAGGCCCGTCGAATGGCGTTCAAACCCCGGTCTGGTGGGCTACGAGGAAGCCGTGGCGGCCATGGAAGCGCGCGTCGCCGCTATCCGCGAAGGTAGCATGGGCGAGCTCGCCTGGGCGCTAGAACACCCGCCGCTCTATACCGCCGGAACGTCAGCCAGCGATGACGAACTGCTCGATACCCGGGGGCTGCCGGTCTACCGCTCCGGGCGCGGCGGCCGCTTCACCTGGCACGGGCCCGGCCAGCGCGTCGTCTACCTGATGCTCGACCTCAAGCTGCGCGGCGCCGACGTGCGCAGCTATGTCTGCGACCTCGAAAGCTGGATCATCGCCGCACTGGCACGGCTCGGCGTCACGGCGGAGCGGCGCGCGGGCCGCATCGGCATCTGGGTAGTCCGCGACGACGGGCGCGAGGAGAAGATCGCCGCGCTCGGCGTGCGGGTGCGGCGCTGGGTCACCTACCACGGCATCGCCATCAACGTGGCACCCGACCTCGCCCATTTCGGCGGTATCGTGCCCTGCGGCATCGCCGAACACGGGGTTACCTCCCTGAAAGCCATGGGCGTGGATGCCGGCATGGACGACCTCGACGCGGCGCTCAAGGCCGAATTCGAAGGCATTTTCCGCCGGGCGCTGAAATACTGACCCATAAGGCGAGATTCGCCCCCTCATCCGGCTTCGGCCCACAACGGTAGACCGCTTTTCAGCCAGAAACCGATCAGGCGACATTCTCACTGCTCATGGAGACGCTTCATGAACCATCGAATCTTCGGCATCTTTGTCGCCCTTTGCCTTGTCGCCGCGCAACCTCAAGCCAGCGCCGCGAACGGCGTAACCTATGAACGCAATCTGGAAGTTTTTCGGAACGGCAAACTGATCGGTACCCGCCAACTTCGGATTTCACAGAACGGGGACAGCCTTGAAGTCATCAACGAAACCAAAATCGCGATAGAGGTGTTATTCATCACGGCGTTTCACCGCACTGAACTGCTTCGGGAAGTATGGCGGAATAACCGTCTCGTCGAGTTTTCGAGCCGAGTTAACGAAAACGGCGATACATTTGAAGTCGATGTTGTGCGTAACAACAATGGCACGCTGCAGGTCCAGGGAGCAGCCGGCACGTACAACGCACCCGGAACAACATTGCCCGCCACCTACTGGCACAGGGGCATCGTAGATACCGATACCTTAACCCATGTCATGAGCGGAGAACTGCAACGAGTGGAAACCTCACTCGTGAAGAAAGAAGTTCTCATGGTGAACGGCAGGCCGGTGGCAACGACGCAATACCGAATGAGGGGAGACGAGCGGGTCGATATCTGGTTCGACGACAAGAATGTTGCCGTCAACGTCATGTATCATACCGACGGCGGGGACAAGATAGAGTTCCGGACCAAAAGCTCGCCGGAGATTCCGGGCGGTCTCAATTTGCCGGAATGATGAGTTTGCCAGGGCCTAGAGCGAGGGCAGCACCTTGAACTCGGGACCGAAGTCCTCATCGGTGGGCCGGTATTCGCCGGGAATGCACACCACGTTCGACACCTGCGCCGCAGGCGGCCCCTGGTGGCAGGCATCCGCCATCCTGCGCACAGCCGACATCTCGCCCGAGAATACCGCCTCCACGGTGCCGTCGTTGCGGTTGCGCACCCAGCCGCGCAAGCCCCGCTTCGTCGCCTCCTCCTGGATCCAGGCACGGAAGGCAACACCCTGCACCTTGCCGCGGATGCGCACATGCATGGCCATCATGACCGGTTCGTCGGATGCACTCATTCAATCCTCCGATAGAAGCTCGATGAATCGCGCCGCTTGGGCAAGATCCTGCCGGCAGCCCTCGCGCACGCGAGCAGCCTCGGCGTCATCTCCCCAATGCTCGATCTGAAAAGTCTCTTCCAGGGACGCGGCGGTGAAAGCCGTCCCGGCGTCGATGCTGCGCTCGATCAGCGCCAGACCGATCACGACGGACCCCGCCGCCCTTGTGGCCAGCGACAGGGCCGCCATCTCGAACGCCCGCTGGCCGGCGACGGCGTTTTCGACCGCCGTCAGTACGGAGTCGGGCTGTTTCGCTGCGGCGATGCCGCGCGACAACGCCAGCGGCGCGCCGAAGCGCTCGGCGAACCACGCGCAGATCGGGCCCCAGCAGGCGTCCTCGCGGGCAACCAGCACCTCGGGCCCGTCGGCACGGATGCAGACGAGGTCGGTCTCGCCATAAGAGGTCAAGTCGCGCACCAGGGCATCGCGCGCCGCCACATTGCAGTCGAGCAGGTCAATGGCACCCGCGGCGATGCGGAAGTTGGGCGCGAGCGCCGGGTCGTTCGCGCCCTTGCCCGCCAGGATGCGGGAATCGACCGAAAGCTCCTCGGCGATGGCGTCGGCGAGCGCCTTG
>JBBDQX010000121.1:0-6594 GCA_040905765.1 Acetobacterales bacterium | reverse complement strand
CACCTGATCTCGCCGACGCCCGGCATCTACACCAACACCTGGCCGAAGCTGAACACCCTGCTGCTGCCCTACCTGCTGCCGGGACCGGAGGCGATCGACGCCGCGATGAACGACGAGCTGGTGGGCAAGGAGATGCTGGCCGACCTTGAGGCGAAGAACCTCAAGACCGTCGCCATCTGGATGAACGGCCCGCGCAACGTCGGCTCGACCAGACCGCTGCTGACCCCCGCCGACATGAACGGCGTCAAGGTCCGCGTCCAGCCGGCGGCGGTGTTCGTCGAATCGATGAAGGCGTTCGGTGCCAACCCGGTCACCATGTCATGGGGCGAGGTGCCGGCGGCGCTGCAGCAGGGCGTCATCGACGCGGTCGAGCCGACCCCGAACGCCTGGCTGTCCTCGAAGCTGTACGAGACCGCCACGCACATCACCGACATGCGCTACGTCTACAGCTTCTACCTGGTCGCCACGAACAAGAACTGGTGGGACGGCCTGTCCGAAGACACGCGCAAGGCGCTGGCGGCGGCGCTCGACGAGACAACCAGGTGGAACTGGGAAGAGGCCGAGAAGGCCAACGCCGAGGCCGAGAAGGAAATGGAAAGCGCCGGCGTGACCATCCACGAGCTCTCCGACGAGCAGATGCAGAAGTGGGTCGATGCCGCGAAGCCGGTGTGGGCCAGCCTCGGCAACCCGCTGGTCGGCGAGGAGGTCATGAAGCGGCTCGAGGAGATCGGTAACAAGTACCGCTGATCCGCCGCCGGACGGCCGGATACGGGCCCCGTCCTCTCCGGAGGGCGGGGCCTTTCTTTTGCTCAGTTGTAGTCGTACAGCGCCGCCGGGTTGTCGACCAGGATGCGTTGGCGCGTCGTCGCCTCCCGCGCCCAGTCGGCGAGCAGGTCGAGCAGCCCGCCGGTGTCGAGCCCGCGATAGGGCGTGACGTGGCCGTCAGGCACCGGATCGTGGCCGTGGTGCGGCGTGTGCGGCCAGTCGCTGCCCCACACCATCCGCTCCGGCGCCGCCTCGATCAGCGCCTGCGCCAGCGGCGGCACCATGCCGTACTCGCCGTCGACCCCGTCGTTGACCCGGTAGGCGCCCGACAGCTTCACCCACACCTTGCCGGTATCCAGCAGCGCCCGCATCGCGGGCCAGCCCTTGTGGCCCTCGAACGACGAGCCGGGCAGCGATCCCATGTGGTCGAGCACGAGGTCGACCGGCAGCGCCTCGGCCAGCGATGGCAGCACCGGCAGCATGTCGGCGCCGACGTAGCCCTGGATGTGCCAGTCGTAGGGCGCGATCCGCCTGGCCACCGGGCCGAGTAGCGCGACCAGCGCCTCCGGGTCCTGCTGGCCGACCGAGTTCATGTTCAGCCGCACGCCGCGCGCCCCGGCATCGTGCAGCCGCTCCAGCTCCGACTCCGCGACGTCCGGCTTCACCACCACCACGCCACGCGCCGGCTCGCCCATACGCAGCATGGCGTCGACCATGCAGCGGTTGTCGTCGGCATAGGCGCTCGGCTGGACGAACACCGTCCGCGTGATGCCGAGCGTGCGGGTGACGGCCTGGTAGTCCTCGAGAGTCGCGTCGGGCGGCGTGTAGGTCCGCTTCGGCGAATAGGGGAATTTTTCCGGCGGGCCGAAGACGTGCATGTGGGTGTCGCAGGCACCCGGCGGGACCGCGAAGCGCGGCGCCGAGCAGGTGAAGTCGAAACGCTCGCCCATGGCCGGCCTACATCTGCCCGTACATCAGCCGCCCGGGCACGTCGACCCTGGCGCGATAGACCGAGCCGGTGTGCGACTCGGTGAAGTACAGCCATCTGTTATCGGGGCCGCCGTAGGCGATGTTGGTGGTGTGCAGCCCTTCCGGCGCGCGGATGCGCAGGATCGGCTCGCCGATGGCGTTGAACAGCCAGACGCTGCCGAGCCCGACATGCGCGACCGCCAGGTTCTCCTCGTCGTCGATCGCCATGCCGTCCGGGCCGTTGCCGCCGGACATCTGGATGAACGTGCCGCTCTTCGCCACCGTGCGGCCGTCGGGGAAGAAGCGCACCCGCCACACCGCGTTGGCGCGCGTCACCGCGACCAGCACCTGGTTCTCGGCCTTGTTCAGGACCAGCCCGTTCGGGCTCGGGATGTTGTCGAGCAGGCAGTCGAGCGTGCCGTCGGTGCGCAGCCGCCACAGCCGGCCGCGCGGGTTCTGCAGGCCGCTCTGGCCCTGGTCCGTCCAGTAGAGGTCGCCGTTGGCGGCGAAGACCAGGTCGTTGCAGCCGAAGAACCGCTCCATGTTCGGCCGCGTCAGGAACGGCTCCACCTTCCCGCTCTTCGGATCGTAGACCATGATCCCGTTGGCGTGGTCGGCGATGAAGCCGCGGCCGTCCTTGTGGAACTTCAGGCCGTTGGGCTCGCCGTCGTACTGCGCCATGGTCTCGAACTCGCCCTCGGACGACAGGCGAAACAGCCGGCCGTAGGGGATGTCGGTGACCCACAGGTTGCCGTCACGGTCGAAGGACGGCCCCTCCAGGAAGCAGCGCAGCTTCACGCCCGGGTGCTGGTTCTGCGCCCAGTGCGACCTGGCAGGATCGCCGGCCATCGACTCAGGCAGGCGTGCGAACAGCTCCGCGGTCATTTCCGGCGGTGCGGCGTACATCGGCGGTACTCCCCTTACCTGTGGCTGAGGCCGCCGTCAGGCGGCGATCTCGCCCTCCTGCTTCAGCGCCTTCAGTGCGGTGCGGAATGCGTCCGCCGTCCGCTCCAGCTCCCTGCCGGTGTGCGCGGCCGAGATGTTGCCGCCCGGCCAGCCGCTGAGGTCGACGCCGTTGTTCATCATGGCGAGGCGCAGCTTGTTGGTGACTTCCTTCTTCGCCGCCTTGATCTGCTGGTAGTTGTAGCGACGGGCGTCGAAGTTCGCCGGGTCGATGGCCTCGCCCTGCGGGTTGGTGAAGATGTGGAACTCCGAGAAGCTGCCGTAGATGCCCCAGGCCACGCCCTCGTCGAGCAGCACCTGCGTCAGCATGCCGCGCAGGTCGCGGCCCATGGCGTTGATACGCTCGTGGACGTCGGTGGTGTTGAGGATGTTCAGGCAGGTGATGCCGGCGGCCGCGCTGACCGGGTTGGCGTTGTAGGTGCCGGGGTGGGCGATCTTCTCCTTGCCCAGCTTGGCCGTCGCCTCGAAATCCAGCCCGTCCATGATCTCCTTGCTGCCGACGCAGGCGCCGCCCGGCATGCCTCCGGCGACGATCTTGGCCAGGCTCGACATGTCGGGGGTCACGCCGTAGTGGCCTTGTGCCCCGCCGCGCGAGCAGCGGAAGCCGGACACCACCTCATCGAAGATCAGCACGATGCCACGCTCGCGCGTCATCTCGCGCAGCGCCTCGAGGAACTCCTTCCCCAGCGGTACCTGCCCCCACTTCGAGCCGGTCGGCTCGAGGATCACCGCGGCGATATCGTCGCTCGAATCCAGCACCTCGCGGGTACCCTCGATATCGCCCGGAGGCGCCAGCCGCACGCTTTCGGCGACGTGCGGCAGCACGCCGATGCTGGCCGAGCCGTCGAAGTGGTTGGTCACGCCGAACGCCATGTGGTCGTGCCAGCCGTGGAAATGGGCGTGGAAGCGCACCAGGATCTTCTTGCCCGTGTGGGCGCGCGCCAGCCGGAGCGCGAGGTGCGTCGCCTCGGTGCCGGAGGACGTGAAGCGCACCCGCTCGGCGCAAGGCACCATCTCCTTCACCAGTTCGGCCCAGCGCAGCTCGTTCTCGGTGCCCGCACCGTAGTGGCTGCCGAGGGCCGCTGCCCGGCAGACCGCCTCCGTCACCTCGGGATGCGCATGGCCGAGGATCATCGCGCCGTGGCCGCCGACGAAATCGACGTACTCGTTGCCGTCGACGTCCCACTTCAGCGGACCGGACGCCTTGTTGACGTAGGTCTGGTAGGGCTTCATGTGCCGCGAGTCGTGCACGATGCCGCTCGGGAACAGCGGCGCGGCGCGCTCCGCCAGCGTCGCCGAGCCCGGGGTCCGGCTGCGGTAGGCGGAGACGATCGGCGAGTTGGTGAAGCTCAGGTCGGACATGCGTTCCTCCTGCGGCGACGCTGCGCCGCGCGCGTGTTACCCGGCGATGGTAACGCCCCGCCGGTACCGGCGCGAGGGCCGGCCGCTCAGGCTTTCGCCCGCGCCGCCGCCGTCGCCTTCTCGTCCACCGCGAAGGTCTTCGGGTCGACCACCACGCCGTAGGCGTCGCGCGCCCGCTCGACCGTCATCTTGCCCTGGCGCACGTCCTCGGCGACCGCTTTCGTATCGCGCTCCAGCGGGTTGCCGTAGCCGCCGGACCCCGGCATCTCCGAGCGCAGCACGTCGCCCTTCCTCAGCGTCTTGATGAACTTCGAAGGTGCGCGCTCCTCCTTCGGCGTGCCCGGGTTGAGGCGCGTCACTTGGCCACTACCCTTGCCGCCGCCGAGCAGGCCCCAAGGCGGGTTGGTCTCGCGGTCGGAGCGCACCTGCACGGTGGCTTCTTCCGCCATGAACTCGTACTCGCGCACCATGCCGAGGGCGCCGCGGTACTTGCCCGGCCCCTCGGTGCCCTCCATGAAGCCGTACTCGCGGAAGCGGACCGGCCCCTCCGCCTCGAGCAGCTCCATCGGCGTGTTGGCAAGGTTGCCGATGGCGAACGGCGCACCGTCCTGGCCGTCCCGGTTCGGCCCGCCGCCAACGCCGGTGGTGTTGTGGAACTCCAGCACCATGAACGGCTTGCGCTTGCCGTCCTTGGCCTTCTCGTAGCCGCCGATGGCGATGGCGAACTCCGAGCCGCCCGGGCAGGCCTGCATCCGCTCCGGCATCAGCTGCGCCAGCACGCCCATCACCGCGTGCCGCAGCCGGTAGCCCGCCGCGCCGCGCGCGCCCAGCGCCGCCGGGAACTGCGGATTGAGGAAGCTGCCCTCCGGCGCATGGATGTGGATCGGCCGGTAGAAGCCGGCGTTGTTCGGGATCTCGATATCGAGCACCGTCTTCAGGCCGGCGTAGGTGCAGGACTTGGTGAAGTCGAGGTTGGGGTTGAGCGCGCCGCCGCACTGCTCGGACGAGCCGGTGTAGTCGACGGTCAGCTCGTCGCCCTCGATCTTCAGGCGCACCTGGAACTTGATCGGGCCGATGCCGGTGCCGTTGTCGTCCATGTAGTCGGTGAACGTCACCTCGCCGTCCGGCAGACTGGCGATGGACGCGCGGGTCAGCCGCTCGGCGTAGTCGATCAGTTCCTTCATGTAGAACTTGAGCTCGCCCGGCTCGTAGTCGCCGCACAGCTTCTGCATCTCGCGCTCGGCGATGTTGACCGCCGCCATCTGCGCGCGGAAGTCGCCCAGCACCTTGTCGGGCACGCGCACCTGCTTCTCGAACAGCGCCATGAAGGTCTCGTTGATCCTGCCCTCGTCGCACAGCTTGATCGGCGGGATGCGGAAGCCTTCCTGGAAAATCTCCATGCTGTCGGTGGCGTTGCCGCCCGGCACCCGTCCGCCCATGTCGGTGTGGTGCAGGATGACGCCCATGAACGCGACCAGCTCGCCGTTCATGAACACCGGCTTATACATGAAGATGTCGTTGAGGTGGCTGGCGCCCTCGTAGGGGTCGTTGTTGATGAAGATGTCGCCCGGCTTGATGTTGTTGGCGAAGCGCTTCATCACGCCGGCCAGCGCCGGCATCATCGCCCCGAGGTGCGCCGGCAGCGACAGGCCCTGCGCGATGAGCTGCCCGTCGGCGTCGAGGATGCCGGCGGAGAAGTCGAGGTTCTGCTTCACCACGGTCGACCGCGAGGTGCGGATCACCGACACAACCATGTTGTCGGCGATGGTGACGAGCGCGTTCTTGATCAGCTCGCGCTGGACCGGATCGATCTGCATCACGCGCCCTCCTTCTCGATGACGATGTTGTTCCACTCGTCGAGCGCCGCCGACCAGCCCGGCGGGATCACCGTCGTGCAGTCGTACTCCTCGACGATCAGCGGCCCTTGCACGGTCCCGCCCTTGAGGCCGGTGCGCGGCATCAGCTGGGTTTCCAGCCAGCCGTGCTCGTCGCCGAAAAAGGCCTTGCGCGAGCCGGCCTTCGTCGAGTCCTCGCGGTCGCGCGTCACCCGGTCGGGCACCCGCGACTCGTCGGTGACGCCGCGGCCGACGACCTTCAGCGAGATCACCTGGATCGGCTCGCCGTCGCAGCGGTAGCCATAGGTGCGCTCGTGCTCCTGGTGGAACGCCTCCTCGACCAGCGCGGCGATGTCGTCGGCGATCTCGCCCTTCGGCAGCGCCACGGTCAGGCTGCTCGCCTGCGCCTCGTACTGCACCTGCGCGTAGATGCGGATGTCCTGGTGGCCCTGGTCGTCGAATTCCTCCTCGGCCAGCGCCTCGGTCACCTCGGCGATGCCGGGCGCGACCGCCTTGCGGAAGTCGTCGGCGTCGACGTTGTGCAGCAAGTGGTAGAAGGCGCTGATCGACTGGTGCTCGACGTCGGCGAAGATCAGGCCCAGCGCGCTGAACAGCCCCGCCACCGGCGGCACCATGATGCGCGTGATCTCCAGCGCGTCTGCCAGCCCGGCGGCATGCACCGGGCCGTTGCCGCCGATGG
>JBBDQX010000120.1:3600-6605 GCA_040905765.1 Acetobacterales bacterium | reverse complement strand
GGCGAGCGGCGGCGTCGGCACGGCGCTCATTCAGCTCTGCCGGCTCATCGGCGCGGTCCCGCACGCCGTCAGCAGTCCGGGCAAGGTGGAGGCCCTGAGAAGCTCGCGCGAGTGCTAGAATCATTTTTGAACTGTGGTCAGGCGGACTCGCCGATCATCAAGTCCAGCGAAAATACGTGATCTGATTTCTGGAAACTGCCCGTCTCCAGGCGCTCCAGCATAACGGCGCCGCCAGCCTCGCCGAGTTCGTAGGCCCGCGATCGCACCGTAGTCAGTGCCGGACTGGCCAAGCCTGTGAACGGAAAGGCGTTGAACCCGGAGACTCCGACATTGTCGGGCACCTTGAGGCCCCGGTTTCTCAGGACCTCGATGGCAGCGATGGCGATCTGGTCATTCTGACCGATGATCAGGTCGGGGATCTCCTCCCGGTCGAGGTAGGTGGCGATCGCTTGGGTAATCGCCTCTGTGCGAGTTTCATCGCACGCCACCATGTCGACGGACACTCCGTGGCGTTGGAACACATTTCTGATGCCTGCAACGCGGTGCTCGACGGCGGGCCAGGGCACGTCGGTGATGATCATGACGGTGCGTCGCCGCTTGCGGCGTAGCAGCTCGCGGGCCAACTCGGCGGCGCCGGCTTCATCGTCCTGGCGGATGAAGCAGGCGTCCTGCAATCCTCGTACGGGGCGGTCCTGGAAGACCACCAAAGGCTGGCCTGTCTCGGCGACCATGCGCATCGCGGCGATGCGCGCCCTTCTTGTTCCGGACAGATTTATGCACAAACCGTCGATCTCCGATTCCCGGATGAGAAAGGACGATTTCAGCTGGCCCGGCAGGACGCCGTGCAAGAGCAGGCCGAAGCCGCGCGAGCTCAGGTAATTGCTGAGGCCGGCCACCAGATTGGTGGTGAAGGGATCGGCTAGAAAGCGCGGCGAAGGATCGACGATCGCCAAGCCGATGGTGGAATGGCGCGACGTACGCAAGCTGCGGCCGCTGCGGTTCGGCCGATAACCGAGCTCGCCGATAGCAACCTCGACCTTCTTTCGGGTGGCTTCCGATACGCCTGTCCTGATCCGGTTGACAACCTTGGACACCGTGGCGGTGGACACGCCGGCGCGGGCGGCGACGGCATGCATTGTGGGACTGCCGGAACGATTCGCTTTGACCCTGTTCGCCATTCTTGTCCTGTCCCGTTGACCCGCACACTGGAACGGGTTAAACGTTTAACCTGCATAGATGGGGATGACCAGCCGTGGAATTCGATTTTGCAGCTCTGAAGGAGCGCCTGTACTCCGCTGTCCTGTCGGACGTCCTCGATGAGTTCGGGCGTCCGAACCAGGCCATGCAGCCGTTCGTCCGTCCGCTGGACGACGCCTGTGTCCTTTTCGGACCTGCCCGTACCGGTCTCTACATGAACACCTACGCCGTGGCCGAGGGCGAGAACCCGTACGACGTGGAGATCGCCCTGATCGACGACCTGAAGCCCGGCGACGTGGCCGTCTTCGGCTGCGCCGGGCCCACCACCCGCATCGCGCCCTGGGGGGAACTTTTGACCACTGCCGCCACCATGCGCGGTGCCGTGGGCTGCGTGACCGACGGGCTAGTGCGTGACGTGCGCCAGATCCGTGCCGCCGGCTTCCCCGTCTTCCATGGCGGCATCGGTCCGCTCGATTCCAGGGGCCGCGGCAAGATGATGGCGCTCGACGTGCCGATTGCATGCGGCGGCGCCCCCGTCTCTCCTGGAGATTTGGTGTTCGGGGATGCCGACGGGGTCGTCGTCATCCCGCACGACATTGCCGAGGAGTTGATTCCCGCTGCGCTGAAGAAGGTGGAGGGGGAAGACCACAGCCGGCGCGAGCTGCTGGCAGGCGCGCTGTTGCGCGACGTCTATGAGAAGTACGGCGTCCTGTAGGCGCCTCGCAAACCCGAATTGTTTCACCAACAGGGAGAGATTTGATGAAATCTGCATGGAGAGTTATGGCGGCCGCCGCCGTGATGGCGATGGCGGGCGCGGCACAGGCGGCCGATTTCACCATCCGTGGCAGCCACGCGGAATCCGTCGACAGTGCGCTGCACAGGGGCTGGCAGGTCTTCGAGGCCTATGTGGAAAGCACCAGCGGCGGGCGCATCGAGGTCGATATCGCGCCTGCCGGTCAACTCGGCGACATCGCTGAGGGTCTGGAGCAGGCCAAGGCCGGCGCGATCCAGCTCGCCCACGGCGACGAACAGACGATGAGCACCTTCTACAAGCCGATGCTCATCCTCGCCACGCCCTATCTCTTTTCCAACGACGAAGAGGGCCTCGAGTTCGTGCGCTCCGATTTCTTCATGAACGTGCGCGACGAAATGGCGGAAGCATCTGGACTGCGCATGCTGGGCGCGGCGTCCTATGGCTTCCGCTCCTTCACCAACAACGTCAAGCCGATCAAGTCGGCGGCCGACATGGAGGGCATCCGGATGCGCGTGCCGCCGAGCCCCATGTCGCTCGAGATGGTGCGCGCCATGGGCGGTTCGCCGACGCCGGTGCCGTGGGTGGAACTCTACGGGGCCCTGCAGTCGGGCGTCGTCGACGGTCAGGAGAACCCGGTCGGCGTGGTGCTGAACTACTCGTTCTTTGAAGTGCAGGACTACATGACGCTGGACAACCACCAGCTCGGCTTCAACACTCTCATGATGAACGAGGAATTCTTCCAGAGCCTGCCGGTCGACCTGCGCGAGGTCGTAATGACCGGGGCCGCCATGGCTGCCGCGACCGAATACGGCGAGCGCAACTATCAGGCCCGCGTCAGTGCCGTGGATGAACTGAGGGAGAAGGGCATGGAAATCTACGCGCCGACGGCCGAGGAGGTCGAGACCTTCCGCTCCGCGGCGCTCGAGCCCATGCAGGCCTATCTCAAGCAGGAACTCGATCCGGACTTCGTCGAGGCGGTCTACGCCGAGATCGAGGACATCCGCGCCGCGCGCGCCGCCGCCGTCGAGTAGTCGCCGCATCCTGGACTGTCCCG
>JBBDQX010000120.1:0-3590 GCA_040905765.1 Acetobacterales bacterium | reverse complement strand
CGCCGGCCGGGCACCAAACGGGTATCGTCATGTCAGCCTTCCGTGTCTTCAACCGCGCCATCGACGTGGCGCTGGTCCTTGCGCTGGCGGTCATCACGGTCGTCCTCGTGGTGCAGGTCTGCATGCGATACGTGTTTCACGCAGCGCTGCCCTGGCCGGAGGAGCTGTCGCAGTTCCTGCTCGTCGGCATCTCCTTTTTCGGCATGTACCGCGCCATTACCGAGGATCTGCACATCCGCATCGACTATCTGCCGAAACGGCCCCTGACGCTGCGGCTGCTGCGCGCGGCGGGGCTTGTGCTGGTTGCGGGGCTTCTCGCTTATGTCGGCTACGGCGGCTTGTTGCTGGCGATTAGCGCCTGGGACCACCCCTCGACGGCGCTCAGGATTCCCATGGCGATCCCCTATTTCATCATTCCGATCTCGTGCGCCCTGTCGCTGGCGGCTCTGGTCGGGGCCATCCGCACCATCCTGGAGGCGCCCGCGAGCGGATCGGACACGCCATGAGCGTGGCGCTGATCATGCTGTTGCTGGCCGTTCTGCTGGCGGTCGAAACGCCGATTGCCTTCGCCGTGGGCATCGTGGCGATCGCCGCATTGCTGTCGGCCGACATCGCCAATGCGCCGATCGCGGCCCAGCGCATGTTTGCCGGAATGAACAGCTACGGCCTTCTGGCGCTGCCTCTGTTCATCCTCGCCGGCAACGTCCTCGTCGCCGGCGGCATCATCCAGAGGCTGGTCGATTTCGTCGATATCCTCGTCGGACGGGTGCGTGGCGGGCTGGCCTATGTCAACGTGCTGTCGAACATGCTGATGGCGGGCCTGTCCGGCTCCGCCACCGCCGACACCGCGGCGCTGGGTTCGGTCATGTTGCCGATGATGCGGGCGCGCGGCTACACCAGCGACTTCGCCGCGGCGCTCACCATCTCGGGCGCCATCGTGGCGCCGATCATCCCGCCGAGCATCATCATGGTGATCTACGCGATCCCCACGCGGCTCTCCATCGGCGCCATGTTCCTCGCCGGAATCCTGCCGGGCATCCTCATCATCGCGCTGCTCATGGTCTACATCGGCTATGCCTGCCGCAACCATCCGATCGTGCGCTCCGAAGCGACGGAAAAGCGCGGTTTCCTGCGCGCCACCCTTGATGCGGTGCCGGTCCTCGTTGCCCCGGTCATTATCGTCGGCGGGGTGCGTGGCGGTGTCTTCACGACAACCGAAGCGGCGGCCGTTCTGTGCGCCTACGCGCTCTTCCTGGCGGTGGTCTTCTATCGTAGCGCCAGCCCGGCAGAACTCTTCAAGGTGTTCCGCGAGAGCGCCCTGACGACGGCCACGATCATGCTGGTGGTCGCGACGTCGAGCCTGTTTGCCTGGTTCCTGGCCATCGAGAGCATTCCCGATGCCGCGCGTGACATGTTCCTGGCCCTGACCGACAACCGCTATGTCTTCCTGATCATGGTCAATCTGTTCCTGCTCGTCGTCGGCTGCTTCGTCGACACGGTTCCGGCGATCCTGATCTTCGTGCCGATCCTGCAGCCCGCGGCCATCGAATTCGGTATCGACCCGATCCACTTCGCCGTGCTGGTCATCGTCAATCTGATGGTCGGACTGAACACGCCGCCGGTCGGCACCAATCTCTTCGTCATATCCTCCATCAGCGGGCGATCCATCGGCACCATCAGCCGGGCGCTCTTGCCGTTCTACGCCGTGAAGATCGTGGCCCTCATCATCATCACCTACGTACCGATCATTTCGCTGTGGCTGCCGCGCGTCTCCGGCTTCATCCGCTGACCACCCTCAGAGCATGACATGACAGACCTCATCCTTCACCCAGACGTGCAGTTCAGCGGACCGGCCGACATCGAGACGGCCGTCTACGGCGACGCATTCGAGGCCCAGATATCGCGCTCCCGCGACGTCGGCGAGATCCCCGACGACGTCTGGGCCCGGGCCGTGGCGCTCGTTTGTTATCACGAGGTCACCGTCTCGCCGGACATGCTGGATCGCCTGCCCAACTGCCGCGTGGTGGTGCGGGCAGGGGTCGGCTTCGACAATATCGACATCGAGGCCGCCGGCCAGCGCGGCATTGCCGTATGCAACACGCCCGACTACGGCACCACCGATGTCGCCGACCATGCCATTGCGCTCACCCTGGCCTTCCTGCGCGGCATTGCGCAGTTCAACCGGGCGATCTTCGACGATCCGGTGGCAAACTGGACCTTCGACACCGTTCCGACAATTCGGCGGCTGTCCACGCTCACCTTCGGCGTCGTCGGCCTCGGCCGGATCGGCACGGCGACGGCGCTGAGGGCCAAGGCACTGGGGATGCGGGTGATCTTCTTCGATCCCTATCGGCCGACGGGCACCGAACTGGCGCTCGGACTGGAGCGTGCCGCCACGCTGGAGGACCTGCTCGGCCAGTCGGACGTCGTGTCGCTGCATACCCCGCTCACGCCCGAGACGCGCCATCTGATTGCCGGCCCGGCGCTTGCCGCCATGAAGCCCGACGCCATCCTGGTGAATACCTCGCGCGGCGGCGTCGTCGACCTTGCCGCCCTGACGGCGGCGCTCGAGAGCGCCGCCATTGCCGGCGCGGCGCTCGATGTGCTCGAAGCAGAGCCGCTCGAGCCGGAGCATCCGCTGATGCGGGCCTGGCGCGAGCCGGGCTCGCCGGTGCGCGACAGGCTGCTGCTCACGCCCCACGCGGCGTTCTACAGTCCCTCCAGTCTCGTCGATCTGCGCCGCAAGTCCGCCGCCACGGCCGCAGCCTATCTGCGCACCGGCCAGTCGCTCAACTGCGTCAACGCCCCGCTTGTCGACCGCGCCAAGGCGGCGGCGCGCGCCTGAGCGGCGGAAACACCCGCCCGAACGCAGCCGACACCCCTCGACAGTGCAAAGGAGAGCCCAGACATGCCCCAGTGCTCGTTCACGCGATCGGGCGAGAAGATCCGCCAGGCCTCCAGTCTCGTCCCTGGCGGTGTCTCCAGCGGATTTCGCCTCAACGTGGCGCCGACGCCACTCGTGTTCGAGCGCGGCGAGGGGGTCTATCTCTACGACATCGATGGCAATCGGTTGATCGACTACTATCTGGCGCTCGGGCCGATGATTCTCGGCCACAGCCCGGCGGACGTCATTGCCGCGGCGCATCGCCAGCTCGACCGCGGCCTGCTCTATGGCGGCCAGAGCGAACTGGAGTACGAGGCGGCGGCGCTCATCTGCGACCTGGTCCCTTGCGCGGAGCGCGTGCGCTTTGCCTCCAGCGGCTCCGAGGCGGTGCAGCTTGCCCTGCGGCTCGCCCGCGCCGCGACCAGGCGCAACGTCGTGATCAAATTCGAGGGCCATTATCACGGCTGGCTCGACAGCGTGCTGTGGAGCAATTTTCCCGGAACCAACGAGATGGGACCGGAGGAGATCCCGACGCCGGTCGCGACCAGCGTCGGGCAGGACGCGGCAGCGGGAACGCACCTGGAGGTGCTGTCGTGGAACCGGCCCGAGCAGGTGACGGAGCGGTTGTCGCGCGGCGACGTGGCCGCCGTCATCATGGAGCCGGCCATGTGCAACAGCGGCGGCATCTTTCCGCTTCCGGGCTACC
>JBBDQX010000119.1:0-6713 GCA_040905765.1 Acetobacterales bacterium | reverse complement strand
TCGGGCCCTTCCATATTTTGAGTTTCGGCTTAATCGGCGGCGGGTTTCTCCTTCTTTCGACCGCTTGGCGCGTCCTTTACCAGGCACAGAGGACGGGAACGCTCGCCACTACCGGTCCTTATGCGCACATTCGCCATCCCCAATATGTCGGATTTATCCTGTTTCTGGTTGGATTCCTGCTCCAGTGGCCGACCATCCTCACGCTAGCCATGTTCCCGGTCCTGCTCATCATGTATTGGCGGCTGGCGCTCCGGGAGGAGCGGGAGGTCGAAACGGAGATGGGAGACGCGTATCGACGCTATGCTGCCCGAGTGCCCCGTTTCTGGCCCCGCCTGCAAGACATCCTGAACAGCGCGGCCATAAGGGAGAGAGATCAGCCAGGGGGGAGGCAGACACACCGCCAATGGCTGCACGACGCATGGCTTAGGGGCACAAGAGGTGGTGCCGGATACCAAGAAACCGGAAGAGATCAGGCATGAACCTTAAGAAGCAGAAGCGCCCTGCAACTGACCGGCGGCACCGTCCGAGCCTGGCCGCGATTTTTGTCGTGACCGTCGCCGTGTCCGGTGCTGTCGTCGTCGGATGGAGAGCTCTCTCACCGTTGATGCGCGATGCGACGATCGAGGTCATCGTTCCGAAACTCTCGCCCATCGCAAGAGCGGGAAAGGCAGCGTTCGATGCCAACTGCGCCCAGTGTCACGGCAGGAACGCCGCCGGAACGGACAGGGGGCCGCCCATGGTCCATGACATTTACAATCCAGGCCATCACGGGGACGCCGCTTTCTTTGCTGCCGCAAGACGCGGTGTGCAGCAGCACCACTGGCCGTTCGGGAACATGCCGGCGCAGCCACAGGCAAGTGACGAGGAAATCGCGGCGATCATTCGTTATATACGCGAGCTGCAACTGGCCAACGGCATCGCGTATCGGCCGCACCGGATGTGAGCAAGACACACCAACAATGCGTATAGAGTCAAAGAACTGCGGGAGTTACCCTTGGTGTGTCCGCCCGTTCTCCTGGAGCCAGCGGCGCAAATACGGCGCGGTTCTCGACGCCGCCTTGTTGTGGGCGCGGGCCCCAGGCTCTTTCTCGGCGTCGCCTTTCTCTATGGGATGATCGATCGCCGATCATCGCCGCTCAGGCCCGCGCTGCGTTCTCTGGTGACCGTGCGCGTGTCCCAGATCAACCACTGTCCGTTCTGCGTCGATCTCAACTCGGCCACGCTTCTCAAGCGCGGTGTTTCCCGGAACAAGATCGCCGCGTTGCACGCCTAGCGCGGTAGCAACCTTTTCGACGGCGAGGAAAGGGCGGCGCTCGACTATGCCGAGGCCATGACCCTGTCGGACCGCCGGGTGGAGGATGGACTGTTCGTGACCCTGCGGCGCCACTTCAACGACGACGCCGTCGTCGATCTCACCGGGTTGATCGCGTTCCAGAATCTGTCGAGCAAGTTCAACAGCGCGCTCGGCGTGCCGCCACAGGGCTTCTGCCCCGTCCCCGATGCGTCCGGGCAAGACTGACACGCTCTCGCTTTCGCGCCACGACAGGAAGCATGGTCACCCTCCAGGAACCGCTCTTGCCGTCGGCTTATTACATGTGTCCTGACGTCCGGCGAGCGCGAAGCTCCCCGCTCCACCCTGATCTGTTCGGTGAGTGCAGACTCACGTGTCCCCGTCCCAAGTGTAGCGCATGCCGGCGAATGGTGGTGACGTCCCACGACGTGGGGATTATGGAGCGTGGACATGGACCGGAACGACAAACCGTCCGCCGACGAAGCTCAATGTCATGTCGAACGTCTCTCCCGCGTGAAGCTCCTGCGTCAGCGGCCCGAACTCGTACGACAGATGGGAGGTCGTCAGGTCTACGGTTTCGCCGGCCGGAACGCCGAGGGAATCTGGCACCGCTCGCTCGATTGTCCCGAGTCTTGCGCCCAAGCTTGCTTCACCCGCGGGCGTATCGAGGCCCGTGACGTGAAAAGCGGCCCTGCTGTTGTTGACGATGCGAAACCGGATGCGCGAAACCTCGCCTCGCCGCGCGGGAGTGGCGGTGGCCGCTTCGATGCGGATGTCGCTGCCCGCCTCGAACGGGCTATCCCCATGCACCGCGTCGGCACCGGCAAGCAAGACACCGGCAAGCAAGACAAATGCGCCCGCCAGCCAGTGGAGGCGTCGTCTCCGCAGTTTGTTCATTGGTTCCTCCTCAGCGGCTTACTCCCCGGCATGGGCGCGCAGGCGAACAGGTGCATCCTGCTCGCGGGTCGTCCGCGCAGGACGACCGAACGTCGGCACGCTTTCGGGGCAGCTGCCGGAATGTGCGAGGAATCGACGGATCTCCTCATACCGCACCCGTACGTCTTCCATGGTCTGGTAGTAACGGAAAAGCTGTCGCAACGGCGCAGAGAAGTCCTTGTAGGCGACAAGCACGGCCACGAGAGCGCCGAACGAGAGCCTTCCCTCGATCACGAGGAAACCCCCGATCGTGTAGAAGAAAAACGGCGTCATATGGGAAATGAAATTGTTCAACCCCTTCATGAAAAACTTGCGCCGGTACATCTCGTACCGGATGTCCTGAACCTTCCTGAAGGACCCGTGGATCGCTTCGAGCCCGCGCGGCTCCTCGTCACCGACGAGAGTGCCGAGACGGCGTACTTCCCGGACGCGCTCGCGCCCCAGCGCGTTGATCCGGCGCTGAAGACGGGGAATCAGCATGAGTTGCAGCGGCAGCAGCGTGACTGCCGCGGCTCCGAGGACAGGGTCCTGGACCAACATGAAAATCAGGATGGTCAGAAAGGTGCCGCCCTGCATCGCCGGCAACACGAACGCCTCGCCGGCGAACCCGCCGACCCGCTCGACTTCCTGGGCGATGACGGGAATGAGCTGGCCAGGCCCGCCGGGATGGCCCCGGCGGCGCCACTCGCGATGAACCGTCAGTCGCAATCGCCGAACGAATTTTTCAGCCACCCACCCGCTGTACAGATTCACCAGGTACTTCAGGCTTCCGTTCAGCAGGACTGCGATCAGGAACAGGAAGCAGAGAACGAACAAAAACTCGATCTGGGAGAGAACGAGACCGATATGACGGGCCGGGAAATGCCCGGAGTCGATCGCGTTGTTGATGATGACCTTGGGCAGTTCCAGGATGGCGTAAAGCACCGGCAGCGACAGGGCCGCACCGAGCAGCAGCCAGCACTGGGAGAGACACGTCCTGTCGCGGAGATAGCGAAACAGACCGGGGACGAGGGCGCTGCGGCCGAGATTCGCAGCCGCACCGGTGTCCGCAGTGTGCCGTTCGGCTCGTAGTGCCTTCAGACACCACGCCCCCAGCACGGCGAGCAGTGCCAGCGGCCCGACCACCACCACGACGTGCACGACAAGGTGCAGCCACCAGTGCGTATGGTCGAAAAGGGCTAGGACGAGACTGTCTGCGAGCCGGTGAAGGTCTGGAAACGAGAACATCTGACTCACCGCTTCGGCTCACCCGCCCGCGCAAACGCCTGGCGCCGGCGATGCTCAGTGGCGCCGCCGCCGGGAACGGGCATCGCCCCCGGCGGCGGCGCAGGGCATCGGGCAGGCATCATTGTTCCGGATTGCCCTTCGCGCTCCGCCATTCAGAACAGCATCTTCACGCCGAGCACGGCGAACCATGCGCCGACGTCCTCGCCCTCGCGCTTGGCGATGTCCGCCGTATCGCCGAGGCTGGTCTCATAGACCAGCCCGACATAGGGCGACAGCAGCCTGTCCACCACATCGTAGCTGAGCCGCAGCCCCGCCTCGGCACTGGTGAACCCGCTGCCGATCCCGATCCCGGGGTCGTCCGAGAAGGCGATGTCGATCTCCGCCGAGGGCGTGAGCACCAGCCGGTTGGTCAGCAGCAGCTCGTACTCCACGTCGAGCCGCGCCGAGGTATCGCCGCGCTCGCTGACGAACAGGTCCGCGTCGACCTCGAACCACTGCGGCGCCAGTCCGGCCAGCCCGATCACGCCGTACCAGCGGTCCGGGCCTTCCGGCGTGTCGAGCCGGACCCCCGCCTTGGCGTCGAAGAAGTCGGAGACCGGGGTCTGCAGCGTGACCTTGTTCTCCAGCTTCTCGAAGGAGTCGTCGCGGGTGTCGTACTCGCCCTTGCCGGCCCAGCGCAGCTTGAGCTCGTCGGTCCCGTAGAAGGCGTCGCCGTCCCACACCGCCAGCCGCTCGTCCTCGTCGCCCAAACGGTACTCGAACTGCTCGAGCTGGACGCCGTAGAACACCATGCCCGATGCCGCCGCGGCGGGCGGCGGCCCGGCCAGCACCGCCGCGGCGAACGCCGCGGCGGCCAGCGCCTGCCTCCCGCTCACCGCGCCGTCTCCAGCGCGGCGCGCTGCGGGCCGCCCTCGACGATCACCTTGCGGAACATCCCCGCCTCCATGTGGTAGGCGAGATGGCAGTGGAACGGCCATTCGCCCGTCGCGTCGGCCTCCACGTCCATGGTCACGGTGGTGCCGGGCGGGACGCTGACGACGTGCTTCGCCGGGTTCCACTTGCCCGCGCCGACGTCGAGGATCGACCACATGCCGTGCAGGTGCATCGGATGGGTCATCATCGTCTCGTTGACGAACTTGAAGCGCACGCGTTCGCCCCAGGTCAGGCGGATCGGCTCGGCGTCCTCGTACTTCACGCCGTTGATCGACCAGATGTAGCGCTCCATGTTGCCAGTCAGGCGCAGCTCGATCTCGCGGCCCGCCTCGCGGTGCTCGTACAGCGGCTTCTGCGCCTTGAGGTCGCCGTAGGACAGGAACTTCCCGCCCTCCGCGGCCTCGGGCGCCAGGCCGCTGCCGTCGGCATAGAACGGGTCGCCCTTCGCTTCCGCGCCGTGGCCCATCGCGGCATGGTCCATGCCGCCGGTGCCGGACGCCGCGCCGCGGCCCCCGTGCGCCGCAGTTCCGTCCGCCGAGCTGTCCGCCATACCGCCATGCGACATGCCGGCATGATCGCCATGCGCCATGCCCATGTCGGCCATGCTCAGCAGCGGGCGTTCGCGCATCGCCGGCACCTCCGCCTGCATCCCCTCGCGCGGCGCCAGGGTGCCGCGGGCGAAGCCCGACCGGCCCATGCTCTCGGCGAAGACGGTGTAGGCACGGTCTTCCTTCGGCTGGACGATGACGTCGTAGGTCTCGGCGACGGCGATGCGCAGCTCGTCGACCTGCACCGGCTGCACGTTGTTGCCGTCCGCCTGCACGACGGTCATCTTCAGCCCCGGGATGCGGACGTCGAAATAGGTCATCGCCGAGGAGTTGACGAAGCGCAGCCGCACCCGCTCGCCCGGCTTGAAAAGCCCGGTCCAGTTGCCTTCCGCCGACTTGCCGTTGATCAGCGCGGTGAACCCCTGCACGTCCTCGATGTCGGTCGGCATCATCCGCATGCTCCCCCAGTCTCCGCGGTCGGCCAGCGTTGCCGTCAGGCCCTTGCTGCCGAGGTCGCGGAAGAATTCCGCCGCGTCGCGCTGCTGCCGGTTGTAGTAGTCCGGCATCATCTTGAGGTTGCGCATGATGCGGTGCCCCGAGTGCGGATGCGCGTCGGCGAACTGCACGACGTAGTCGCGGTCGTAGCGGAACGGCTCCCTGCCCTTCGGCTCGATGACGATGGCGCCATAGGCCCCGTCCGGCTCCTGCAGCCCGGAATGGCTGTGGAACCAGTAGGTGCCGGCCTGCACGATCGGGAAGCGGTAGGTGAAGGTCTCGCCGGGCGCGATGCCCGCGAAGCCGAAGTCCGGCACGCCGTCCTGCTCGAACGGCAGGATCAGGCCGTGCCAGTGCACCGAGGTCGGCTCGTCGAGGTTGTTTGTGACGTTGATCGTCACCTCCTCGCCCTCCGTGAAGCGCAGCACCGGCCCCGGCGAGGCGCCGTTGTAGCCGACGCCCTGCCGGATGAAGCTGCCGGTGTCGATGATGACCCGGGCGACCGTCAGGTCGTAGGTCCCTGCCGAGGCCGCCAGCGGCGCTGCAAGGCCGGCGATGGCGGCGGCGCAAAGCCGCGCCGCCGCCGATACCGCGAAGAATCGGTTCATGTACGTCTCCTGTGCGAGGGGTTGCGCTCAGCGGAAGCGGATGTCGCCGACCATGCCGGAAGCGTAGTGGCCCGGCAGGTTGCAGGCGAACTCCAGGTCCGTCGCTTCGGCGAAGCGCCACACGATCTCCACCTTGCCGCCGGTCTCCACCAGCACGCTGTTCGGATCATCGTGCTCCATCGTCTTGCCGCCGCCCATGTCCATCTTCATGCGGTCGCGGTTGATCCTGCCGCTGCCGTCGATGATGCCGTGCTCGACCATCATCGTCATCTCCTCCTGGTGCGCCTCGTGCATGGCGCCGGTGCCGATGTTGAACTCGTGGACGAAGTTTCCCTTGTTCACGATCTCGAAACGGACAGTCTCGCCCTTCGCGACCGAGATCTTCTCGGGCTTGTAGTAGTTGTCGTGCATCTCGATGCGGATGGTCCGGGAGGCCTTCGCCGGATCGCCCGGCTCACCGATGGCCTTCGTCATATGGCCGCCGCTGTGGGCTCCCGCCGCAAGCACCGGGGCGGCGGAAAGGGCGAGCGTGGCGATCAGGGCGGCGTGCGCCGCCCGCAAGAAGTCATGCGTCGTCATGGAACAACTCCTGCATTCCTCGGGTTTGTCGTGCGTGAGTGCGGACGCGCGCGCCGGTTCGGGCGACGGTCCGTTCGCGTGACGCGTGCGCAGGCG
>JBBDQX010000118.1:0-6739 GCA_040905765.1 Acetobacterales bacterium | reverse complement strand
CGGTTCCACCTCGACCGGCAGACCGGCGGGCTGAGCCGCGCCATCGAGCGCGGCACCAGGGGCATCCAGTTCGTCCTCAGTTTCACGCTGTTCAACATCCTGCCGACGCTGTTCGAGATCATCCTGGTCTGCGGCATCCTGTGGAACCTGTATTCGTTCAGCTTCGCCGCCGTCACCTTCGTCACCATCGTCGGCTATATCGCCTTCACGCTGGTCGTCACCGACTGGCGGCTGAAGTACCGCCGCGAGATGAACGAGCGCGACAGCGAGGCCAACACCAAGGCCATCGACTCGCTGCTGAACTACGAGACGGTGAAGTACTTCGGCAACGAGGATCACGAGGCGCGGCGCTTCGACCGCTCGATGCAGGGCTACGAATCGGCGGCGGTGAAGAGCACCACGACGCTGTCGATGCTGAACATCGGCCAGGGCGGCATCATCGCCGTCGGCCTGACGGCGGTGATGCTGATGGCGGCCGCCGGCGTGGTCGACGGCAGCATGACGGTCGGCGACTTCGTGCTGGTCAACACCTACCTGATACAGCTTTACCTGCCGCTGAACTTCCTCGGCTTCGTGTATCGCGAGATCAAGCAGTCGCTGACCGACATGGAGACGATGTTCGACCTGCTGGACGTCGGCACCGAGGTCGAGGACGGGCCGGACGCCAAGCCGCTGGCGCTGGATGCGGGCAGGGTCGAGTTCGACGACGTGCGCTTCGGCTATCGCCCCGACCGGCCGATCCTGAAGGGCATCAGCTTCACCGTGCCGGCCGGCCGCACGGTCGCCATCGTCGGTCCGAGCGGCGCCGGCAAGTCGACCATCTCGCGGCTGCTGTTCCGGTTCTACGACGTCGACGGCGGGGCCGTCAGGATCGACGGCCAGGACCTGCGCGGGATCACGCAGCGCAGCCTGCGCGCCGCCATCGGCATCGTCCCGCAGGACACCGTGCTGTTCAACGACACGGTCTACTACAACGTCGCCTACGGCCGCCCGGAGGCCAGCCCGGCGGAGGTCGAGGACGCTGCGCGGATGGCGCAGATCCACGACTTCGTCATGAGCCTGCCCGACGGCTACCAGACGCGGGTCGGCGAGCGCGGGTTGAAGCTGTCGGGCGGCGAGAAGCAGCGCGTGGCGATCGCCCGCACCATCCTGAAAGACCCCGCGATCCTGCTGTTCGACGAGGCGACATCGGCGCTGGACAGCGCCACCGAGAAGGAGATACAGGCCAGCCTGCGCCGCGTTTCCACCGACCGCACGACGCTGATCATCGCGCACCGGCTGTCGACGGTGATCCACGCCGACGAGATCCTGGTGCTGGAGGCCGGGGAGATCGTCGAGCGCGGACGGCACGCGGAGCTGCTGGGCCAGGACGGGCTGTATGCCGCGATGTGGCAGCGCCAGCTCGAGGCGCAGCAGCTCAAGGAGCAGCTCAGCCATGCGCTGGTCGACGAGGCCGCGCCGCCCGCCGGCAGCGAGGAGAAACAATGAACGACAAGGACCGCAGGCAGGAGCATCCGCCGCTGCCCGACGAACTGCACCAGGCCGGGACGGTGGTCGACCGCGCCGTCGCCCACATGATCAAGAACGGCATCACGCCGATCGCCGCGGCAAGTGCGCTGCTGGGCGGCGCGCTGGGGGTGCTGTCGCGCTCGCACAGCGACGCGCAGATCGTCCGCATCCTCGAGAGCGCCATCGACAACGTGCGGCGCGGCGGGCTGGACGAGACCCGCCGGCAGCTTGGCGGCGGCGGCCCGCCCGGCGCGGCCTGAGCGCTGCGGTCTGTACGCTTTGGTCTGTACGCTTCCGGGGCCGTTGACGAACGGTTAATCTCCCTTCGCTAGCTTGCGCCGCGGCGAACGGAGAAAGGACGACCATGGCAGGTTCCCTTGGACGCGCCTTCCGGGCGATGTTCGGCAAGGACGACGCTGCGCCGAAGCCGGATGGCAGGGAGCCGAAGGCGGACGGCAAGGACGTACCGAAAAAGGCGAAAGCGGGCCCGCGAAAAAAGAAGGCGAAGGGCAAGCGGGCGACACCGCCGGCGCCGTTGCCCGCGGCGGCCCTGCACGACGACATGGAGAACGTGGAACTGGCGCTGGCGCTGGCGCGCGCCGAGGCGATCCTGGACGAGCCGAAGCGCCTGCCGCAGGGCGACAGCCCCCTGAAGAGCGACCTGACCCGGGCGCTGGAGGCCGAGGCCACGCGCGGCGGCGACGCCGGCGCCAAGGCCGCGGCGCTGCTGAAGCAGATCGAATCCGGCGGCGCGGCGCCTGCCCCGGCCACGCCGCCAGCGTCCGCCGACGCCGAGCCGGCCGACCGGGAGGCGCTGATCGCGCAGGCACTGGCGATTCAGCGCGAGAAGGCGAAGATGATCTCCCGGCTGCCGCGCGAGGCGCGGGAACGGCTGCTGGTGATGGCGAACCACGCCTTCGGGGGCGGCAAGCCGCGCTGATGCCCATCTTTTTTACAAGTCGGGCGAGTCATCCGTCTGGTGCGACGGAGTCATAAGACCGTATGTTCGAGACAATGAATACGTCGCCGCAAGACGACACGAGAGGCAACACCACGGGAGGGGATCCGCCGATGCCGATTTTCGGTGATCCGGACGAACTGGAGCGGCTGCTGGGTGCGGACGAGCACGAACTGTCCATCCTCGTCGCCGAGCCGCTGGAGGACGAGCACCCACTGATCTGGGCGAACGAACAGTTCTACGCGCGGACCGGCTACACGGAGGCGGAGGTGCTCGGCAGGGACTGGACCTTCCTGGCCGGCGAGTACACCGACGACGACGCGGTGGAGCTGATCTACGAGATCATGCGCGAGGGAAAGGCCGTCGACCTCGACGTCCGGCTGTACCGCAAGGACCGCTCGACGTTCTGGAACCGGGTCCGCGTCCGCTCGATCTACGACGGCGACTGGAACCTGTCCTATTTCGTGGCCACCCACCGGCTGATCACACCGTCGGAGATCCGCCCGGTGCCGGTGGTGAGCGACGAGCGCGACAAGCTGCAGCTCCGCGACCGGACGATGAAGTGGAACTGACGGGTTGACGCGGCGCGCGCCAACCCTTAACTAGACCGGCTTTCGGGGTTCCGGCCGTGCATTCGCGCGGGGAGCCGACTATCCATCGACCGGGATTATCGACGAGGACGGACCATGTCGCGACGCTGCGCCCTGACCGGCAAGCAGGTGATGACGGGCAACAACGTCAGCCACGCCCACAACAAGACGCGGCGGCGGTTTCTGCCGAACCTGCAGCCCGTTTCGCTGCTCAGCGACGCGCTGGGGGAGATGGTGCGGCTGCGCGTGTCCACGCGCGCCATCCGTTCGGTGGAGAAGCGCGGCGGCATCGACGCCTTCCTGCTGTCGACCCCGACGGTGCGTCTGCCAGACGGGGCGCAGGCCCTGAAGCGCCGCGTCCAGAAGGCGCTCGCCAAGAAGGCCGCCTGATCCGGGCCGTGTCGAGTTCGGCCACGCTGTGACGGCGGGCACCGATTACCCGGGTTTCAGCTTCGACATCCTGAACAGCGACGCGGGCACCCGCGCCCGCCGCGGCCGGCTGTGCACACCGCACGGCACGGTGGAGACGCCGGCCTTCGTGTTCTGCGCCACCAGGGCGGCGCTGCGGCCGCTGACGCCGGCGCAGGCGCGCGCCGCCGATACGCAGATCATCCTCGGCAATACCTACCACCTGATGCTGGCGCCGGGCGCCGACACGATCGCGGCGCATGGCGGGCTGCACCGCTACATGGGCTGGGACGGCCCGATGCTGACCGATTCCGGCGGTTTCCAGATCTTCAGCATGGGCCACGGCGGGGTCGCCGACGAGATCAAGGGCCGGCGCGGCGGCGAGTTCGCGCCGAGCCTGCTGAAGATCGAGGAGGAAGGCGCGACCTTCCGCTCCTACCTCGACGGCGCGGTGCACAAGCTGACGCCCGAACTGGCGGTCGACGTGCAGCGCCGGCTGGGGGCCGACATCGTCCTCGTGCTGGACGAATGCACGCCCTACCACGTCGACCGCGACTACACCGCGCGGTCGATGGCGTTGACCCATCGCTGGGCCGAGCGCTCGCTGCTGGAGTACCGGCGCGGCGACGGCATCGGCTCGGGCGGGCCGCAGGCGCTGTACGGCATCACCCAGGGCGGCGTCTATCCCGACCTGCGCCGCGAGAGCGCCGAGGCCATCGCGGCGATGCCGTTCTTCGGCCTGGCCGTCGGCGGCTGCCTCGGCGGCGACAAGGAGGAGATGCACGCGGTGTTCCGCCTCGCCATGGACCCACTGGCCGGGGACCCGCGGCCGGTGCACCTGCTGGGTATCGGCGGCATCGACGACATCTGGCAGGGCGTCGCGCTGGGCATCGACACGTTCGATTGCGTGCATCCGACCCGCATCGCCCGCCACGGCGGCGCGCTGGTGCGCCCGGGCAGCGAGGACGGCGCCGGCCGCGGCCGCATCAACCTGCGCAACGCCTGCTGGCGCGACGACCGCCGGCCGCTCGACCCCGAGGATCCCGAAAGCACCGGGGCGGCGGTGTCGCGCGCCTACCTGCACCACCTTGTGGGCGCGGGCGAGCCGCTGGCGATGCACCTGCTGGCGACGCACAACGTCCGCTTCATGAACCGCCTGATGCGCGAGGTCCGCGCCGCCGTCGAGGCCGGCCGGGTGCGCGAGGCGGCGCGGGAGTGGGGGGTGACGGTGGGCTGAAGGGCCGGACAGGAAAATTTTGCGGATATACTGCCCCCGCAATCGCACGCGGGGGTCGCCATGAAGGACCTTTTTCTGCCGGGGCTCCCGGTCGACAAGATCGTCGCCTGCTACGAGGCGGCGCCTGGCGATGAGCTGAAGACCAAGTTCAAGAGCGCGGAATCTTCCGCGGCGCTGGCGGCGAACGCCTTCGGCCTTTTCCTCGATCCGGCATACCGGCTACCACCCCTTCCCCATTGCGAGTTTTTCGGCATCCCGATGGCACCCGTCGCGCTGGCGGCGACCGTGCGTTTCCCGTGGCGTGGCGGCCGGCATCCGTGGCTCGACGCGCTGGTGGAAACCGAGTCCGCACTGATCGGAATCGAGTCGAAGCGCTTCGAACCGTTCAGGGCGGCGAAACCTCCTTCGCTTTCCGAAGCTTATCGGCGACCGGTCTGGGGAGCCGCGATGACCGCCTTCGAGGGTACGTGCGAACGGTTGAGAAGCAGGCAGCTTCAGTTTGCCCAGCTCGACGCGGCCCAACTGGTCAAGCACGCCTTCGGCTTGCGCAGCGAAGTACACCGCGACGGCCGCCGCAAGGGCAAGACGCCGGTCCTGCTTTACCTGTACGCGGAGCCGAGGAAATGGCCGGACGGACGCGTGATTGCGCCCGAGGCGCATGCGCGGCACCGTGAGGAAATTGCCCGGTTCGCCGACGCAGTCGCCGGAGACGAGGTGCTGATCCGCTCGTGCTCCTATGGCGACCTCCTGGACGGCTGGCGCGCGAGCGGCAAAGAGCGGCTGCGGGCGCATGCCGATGCGGTCGAGGAGCGCTTCCGGCCCCGTTAGCGCCCGTCCATCAGGAACTGCAGCAGCAGGGTGCGCTGCTGGTGGCGGAAGTTGTCGTCCGAGACGATGTAGACCAGCGCGCCGCCGCCGGGCGCCGGGCGGGCGGCGATGCCCTCGTAGTTGTCGACGAGGACCGGCGCCTCCAGCCGCGCGACCGTTTGCGGGCGCATGGTGCCGCCGGGTACGAGCTGTTCCCGGGGCACGCGGCGGATCAGGGCGCCGAGCCCGGTGATCGGGTTGTAGCGCCGCTCGACGAACAGCAGGTCGCCGCCGGGCAGCAGCGTCGCGTCGGTCGGCCGGTAGGGGCCGTCGACAACGAAGCCGATCTCCGCCCACGCCCGGCCGTCGAACAGCCAGCCGGCGGTCAGCCCGTCGGGGCGGATCAGCCGCTCCGACACCGCGAGCAGCCGGCCATCGGCGAGCGTGACCAGCGTCTCCAGCCCCTCGTTGAACGGCGCGTGGTACAGCGCCCGCGGCACCGGCACGTCGTGCGGCCGGCCGGGGAGCGCGAAGCCGGCGCCCCCGTAGCCGCGGATGCGGTGCCTCCTCTCGAAGCCGACGTACCAGCCGCCCTTCGGCCGGCGCGCCAGGCTCTCGCTGTCGCGCCATTCCGCCTCCCGCGGCATCGGGGCGCCGTTCAGGCCGAGCAGCGGGCCGATCTCTCCGCCGTCGACGGCGACGAGCACACCCGCAAGGTCGTGGCGCGCAGAGAGCACGACCCAGTGGCCATCGTCCGTCACGGCGATCAGCTGGCCCCTATCCTCGCCGAAACGCAGCGCCGACAGACCGCCGAAGCGCCTGTCGGGGGAACTGAGCGAGAAGCCGGCGAGGAAGCGCAGGCCGTCGACCCTGGTGCGCATCGGGTTCTCGGCGTCGAGCGGCACGGGCTCCGCCTTCAGCGCGACGGGCTCGGCGGCGGCGGGGACGGAAAGGAAGAGGATCAGCAGGAGAGGCAGGATACGCATGGGCGCGGCATGCCACGGCCATCCGAACCGCGCAAGCGCAATGCCGTGACGGATGATAGGATGCCGCCCCGACCGCAGGACCCGCCGATGACCCTCTCGCGACGCCGCTTCACCACCGCCCTGCTGGCGGCCGCCTTCGCCGTATCCGTCGCCGCCGGCGCGGCGGCGCAGACCGCGCCGCGCGAATCGCTGGACCTTCCCGGCGGCCCGCAGCCGGGCGAACAGGCCGTGCCGGACGCGCCGC
>JBBDQX010000117.1:6126-6781 GCA_040905765.1 Acetobacterales bacterium | reverse complement strand
GCCTCGCCGGACGGCCGCATCGCCTGCGGCTTCCTCCGCCGGCCATAGCCTGTCACATCCGACGACGACAACAGGAGAGACACGAATGGCCGAATCCCTCAGCGGACGGAACGTCGCCGTGCTCGTTACCGACGGCTTCGAGGAGGTCGAACTGACCCGGCCGGTGGCCAGGCTGAAGGAGGAGGGAGCGACGGTGCACATCGTCGCGCCGGGCTCCGACAGCGTGATGAGCTGGCAGGTGGACAGCTGGGGCGAGACGTTCCCTGTCGACGTGCGCCTCGAGTCCGTGCGGGCCGAGGACTATGACGCCCTCCTGTTGCCCGGCGGCGTGCTCAATCCCGACCAGCTGCGCACCAGGGCGGAGGCGGTGGCCTTCGTCCGCTCGTTCGTCGATCGTGGAAAGCCGATCGCCGCGATCTGCCACGGCCCGTGGACGCTGATCGAGACGGGAGCGGTGAAGGGCCGGCGCATGACCTCCTACCCCTCCGTCCGGACCGACCTCGTGAATGCCGGCGCGGACTGGGTTGACGAGGAAGTCGTCGTGGACGACGGCCTGGTCACGAGCCGCGACCCCGACGATCTGCCGGCCTTCAACAACAGGATGGTGGAAGTGTTCGCGGGCGACCGGTGATCGCCCGGACGGCGCCGGGGGGGG
>JBBDQX010000117.1:0-6116 GCA_040905765.1 Acetobacterales bacterium | reverse complement strand
CCGGGCCGTTCGCCATCGGGCTCAGTTGGGATGCTGGACCGTATCCGTTTCGCCCAGGCCCCGCTGCAGCGCTTCGCGCGCCCGGGAGCATCGCGACTTGACGGTGCCGACCGGGATGTCGAACTCGCGCGATACCTGCTTGTAGGACTTGCCCTCCACTCCGATGGAATAGAGGATCGCGCGCTGCTGGGACGGCAGCGTCATCATCACCTTGTCGACCGCCCGCAGCATGACGGCGAAAGGCTGCGATGCCGGCGTCGACAGCTTCGCCAGCGCCGCCTCGGGGTCGGCCGGACGGCGCCACCTCGCCTCGCGGCGCGCCAGGCTGACGTGCAGATTATGGAGGATGGTGAAAAGCCACGCTCTGAGGTTGGTCCCCGGCGTGTAGAGCTGCGCCTTGGTCAGCGCGCGCACGACACACTCGTGGACCAGGTCGTCGGCGACCATGGAGTTGCGCGACAGCGCCAGGGCGTAGCGCTGCAGGGCAGGCACGTGTTCCTCGATGTGCTCGGCGACTTCGTTCATCGGTCGGCTCCTTAACACGTCCAAAGCACCCCCGTGCGATGGTGTGGAGCCTAGACCCCCTGCGTAACCTGCGTATGTCGGTCGCGGCGCAGGCGGGTAATTTTTGTCACCGATGTAACTGGAAGAGAAAGGCGCTCAGCATCCGCTTTGCTTGAGACCGCGGATCGCCTCGCGAATGTGCTCGCTGAGTTGCTCATCGGCATCCGCCGCCCCGTTCTGCGCCGGGTGCGGCATGCGGGCGGCTTCCAGCCACCGGGTGAGGAGCACGATCTTGGTGGTCCGGTCGATGCGGGGGTCCGACACCACGTTCCAAGGGGAACCGTAGGCCCGCTGCGGATCCCGCAGGGCCTCCTCCATGTTCAGCCGGTGTGACGTCATGGCCTGACCGTCCCAGGTGCCGGCGGCCGACCGCGATTCGCCCCCCGGCTGTCGCGATTCCGCCTTGACCGTCCTTTACAAACCCGGATCGCGGAGGGGGGTTCCTAAATCACAGGAAAGCCCCGGAATGCTCACATCGCAGATTTTTCCGCGTGTTAGCGTGTGGTTTCTGTCGACGCATGGATGCGAGAGTCCGGTTTGCCGTTCCGTTACGAGCCTGCGCTCACCCTTGTCGGTGCACTGGCGTTTGCCGTGATCGCCGCGGTCGATCTGAAGCTTTCCGCCGTCTACCCCGTCAGCCTGGCGAACGCCCTCGTGGTGCTGCTCGGGCTGATGGCGAAGGGGCGGACGATGACGCTGGTGCTCGCGACGCTGGCGACGCTCGCCGTCTGCGTGGTGGCGGCGGCCGAGGTCGCGTCCGGTGCGGGAGGACCGGCGCTGGTCAATGGCGGTGCGGCGCTGGCGGTTCTGTGGCTCGTCGCCGCGCTGGTCCTGCTACTCCACCGTGCGCGGGGCGCCGGCCGCATCGCCGGCGATCTGTTGGGAGAGAACGATATCTATCAGGCGGTATTCAACCAGACCTTCCAGTTCGTCGCGGCGCTGGACGCGGACGGCGGCGTGCTCGAGGCGAACGAGACGCTGCGGGACTACGCGGGTCTCGGCAGTGAGGGCATGCGTGCGATGCCGATCTGGATGCTGCCGATCTTCGAGGGCGATCCGCGGGCGCGCGAGAGGCTGCGCGAGGCGGTGCAGGCGGCCTCGGCCGGCGACTTCGTGCGCGACGAGTTCGTCGTTTCCGGAGTCGGCGACACCCAGGCGGTGATCGACCTCTCGCTCAAGCCGATCCGCAAGGACGACGCCGTGCGGCGCCTCATCATGGAGGGCCGTGACGTCACCGAGATCAGGCTGCAGCAGAAGATGCTGGTGCAGTCGCAGAAGATGGAGGTGGTCGGTGCGCTGACTGCGGGTGTCGCGCACGACTTCAACAACCTGCTGTCGGTGATCGCCGGCAACCTCGAGTTGCTCGGCAAGCGCATGAACGGCGACGACGCGGTACGCGAGCGGCTCGATCGTGCCATCCGGGCGGTATTCCGGGGCCGCGCCCTGACGCACCAGTTGCTGGCGTTCTCCCGCCGGCAGGCGCTCAACCCCGAGGTGGTGGACGTCAACAGGCTGTTGCGCGGCATGAGCGAGATGTACGAGGCGCTCGGCGACTCGATCCGCGTCGATGTCGACCTCCCGGAGTCGCTGCCGCCCTGCGAGATCGACCCCGACCTGCTCGATACCGCCCTGATGAACGTCGCGATCAATGCCCGCGACGGGATGCCGAACGGAGGCATCCTGCGCATCCGCACCGCGCGCGCCACGCTCGGCGAATCCGGCCCCGCGTCGGGCATCGACCTGCCCGCGGGCGACTACGTCATGATCGAGGTTAGCGACACCGGTACCGGTATGCCCGAGGATGTCGCCGCCCAGGTGTTCGAACCGTTCTTCACCACCAAACCGGAGGGGCAGGGCACCGGCCTTGGCCTCAGCATGGTCTACGGCTTCGTCAGGCAGTCGGGCGGGGACGTGGTTCTGAAGTCGGAGGAGGGGGTCGGCACCAGCGTGGCCCTGTACCTGCCGGTGACCGACAAGCCGCTGCCCGACGATGTGGCGGCGATTGACGGGGAGCCGGCGGCAGCCGTCACCGATGGCAAGACAGTATTCGTGGTCGAGGACGACGCCGAAGTGCGCGACATCATCCTGAATGTTCTGCTGGACGCCGGCTGCGAGGTCGAGACCGCCGCCGACGGCGAGGAGGCGCTGCACGCCATCCACTCGGGTGCACGCTACGACCTGCTGATCGCCGACATGGCGATGCCCGGCGAGGCCGACGGCCCGGACGTCGCGCGCGCCGCGCGCGAGGCGATGCCGGACCTGCCGGTGATCTTCTGCTCCGGCTATCCCAACCAGATCGCCCGCGGCCGGCGGCCTCCCATCCCGGGCGCGCTGTTCCTGGTGAAGCCGTTCCACGACGCCGAACTGATCGAGGCCGTCGGCAGCGCGCTCGGTCGTCGGGTGCCGGTGGCGGGCGGGCCTTCCGCCCCGCCGGGGGGACCGCCCGGACAGGATGCTTTCGGCCATCCGGAAGCGGCGCCATGAACCAGGATCCCCGCCATGACGCCGGCGACGCCTCGCCGTCCGCCGAGGTGCTCGGCGTCTGCGTGCTCGTGGTCGACGACGACGAGCCGTTCCGCGACGTCGTCCGCGCCTACCTGCTCGACGAGAGCTACACCGTCCTGGAGGCGTACGACCGGCGCTCGATGACTGCGCGGATCGGGGAGCGGGTGCCGGAGATCGTGCTGCTCGACCTCAAGCTGCCCGGCGACGACGGATTGACGCTCGCCGGGGACCTGCGGCAGAGCTATCCCAACATCGGCATCGTCATGATCAGCGGCAAGGAAGACGTCATCGACCGCGTCGCGGCGCTCGAGATCGGCGCCGACGACTACCTCGTGAAGCCGTTCCACATGCGCGAGATGCTGGCCCGCATCAAGAGCGTGCTGCGCCGCCGTGAGCCGTACCACAACGGCCAGCCAGGCTCCGGCTTGACCGGAGGTGGCTCCGTGGCCGAACGTCGACTGCTGCACCGTTTCGGCGACTGGACGCTCGACAGCTCCCGCCGCACCCTGGTGTCGGCGGAGGGACGCTCCGTCGAACTGACCAGCGGCGAGTTCGACTTGCTGCTGGCCTTCGTGTCGCACCCGAACCGGGCGCTGACCCGCGACCAGTTGCTGGACTACGCCGGCAGCGGGGCCGCCGAACTGTACGACCGCAGCATCGACATGCAGGTCGCCCGCCTGCGCCGCAAGATCGAGCGCGACTCGCGCCGCCCCGCGCTCATCAAGACGATCCGCAACGTCGGCTACATGCTGTCCGCTGACGTGCAGACGCGGTCGGGAAGCTAGGCGGTCCCCCGCCACGCGCGGCTTCTCACGAGCCGACGATCCGGCCGCCGTTCGGATGCAGCACCTGGCCGCTCATATATGACGAATCGGCGCAGGCGAGGAAGACGTGGCAGGAGGCCACCTCGTTCGGCTGCCCCGGCCGGTTCATCGGGCTGCTGCCGCCGTGCTTCGCGGTGTGCTCGGGATCGAAGGAGGCCGGGATCAGCGGCGTCCATATGGGCCCGGCGCCACCGCGTTGACGCGGATCCCGCGGTCCGCCGGCACCTGCGGCATCGAGCGGGTATGGAGACGATCGCGCCGCGCGTGGCGCCGGCGCTGGTGAACTAGCGCGCCCTCACGCCACCGGCCTGCAGAGGAAGATCTCCTCGTCCGGCAGCAGCGCGTAGCGCTCCACCGCCTCGCTCGGCAGGTCGTACTGCGGTCGCTCGACGCGGACGCGGAAGCGCGCCTGTGCCAGCCGGTTGGCGAAGTCGTGGCCGTAAATGCGCACATGGTCGCGCTGGCCGAACAGCCGCAACCGTTCTTCCGGATCGGTGACGCTCGGGTCCTCGACCGTCGTATCGCCCCTCACCGGCACCTGGAACACCGCCCAGCCGCCCGGCCGCAGCACCCGGCGCATCTCGGCCAGCGCCGTGCGGTCGTCCGGCACGTGCTCCATCACATGGCTGCAGTAGACCGCGTCGAAGCTGGCGTCGCGGAACGGCAGCCGGGTGATGTCGGCCTGCGCCATGACGTGCTCGGGCGCGAGGTCGATGGAAACGTAGCGGTTCCGCACCGCGCCGCGCAGCACGCGTTCCACCGGGCCCTCCGGCGCCACGTGCAGCACCTGGCCCAGGCCGTCCAGCAGTTCGCTGCGCCGGCGCAGCAGCAGCGCCAGCAGGCGGTGCCGCTCCAGCGCCCCGCACACCGGGCAGCGCGCGTCCGCCCTCGGGTCCTGTCCATAGGGACGGAACCGCCGCACCCGGCTGTCGCAGCACGGACAGTACCGTTGCGAGCCGCGATGCACGGCGCGGGCCGCCCAGCTCCGGACGGCCCAGTGATAACGCTCGGGGATGACCCCCTTGATGATCTGCCTGGCCCCTTCTTTTCGTAACAAGAAATGCCCCGTGTGTTTTTGATGTTTGGTGGGGGCCCCGCCCGTGGGCCCGGTGACGGTTCTATGACATGGCCCACGTGTCGCGGGTTCCCGCGATGGGGTGACCTGATTGTGAGCGAAGGCGCCAATCGGGTCACAGCGGCATGCGGACTGCGTAGACACCGTGGCCCGTTCCCCGGCACACTCGGCAAACTGACCCGCCCCGGACGCTGCCTTCCCGAGGACCGCCGCCATCGCCAGCCCTACGCCTTCCGCCGACCCGGCGGACGCCGCTGCTTCCGAAGCCCCGCTACCCGAGGACCAGCCCGCCCCCGTCCGCTGGCTCATGCTGGCCGGCGTCTGGCTGCTGTACTTCTCGTTCGGCCTGCACGGCTTCAGCCTGGCGCCGCTGGTGGTTCCGGTCACCCGCGATCTCGGCATGAGCTACGGCGACATGGGCTGGGTGCTCGGCGCCTGGCAGCTCGTCTACATCGGTTCGGCGGTGCCCTGCGGCGTGCTGCTCGACCGGCTCGGCCCGCGGAAGGCGCTGCTGATCGGCGCCGCACTGATCGCCGCCTCCGGCGTCTGCCGGTCGCTCTCCGACGACTTCCTCAGCCTGTTCCTCGCCGTCGCGCTGTTCGGCCTCGGCGGGCCGATCGTCTCGGCCGGCGCGCCGAAGGTGGTCAGCCTGTGGTTCAAGGGGCCCTCGCGCGGCATGGCGATGGGCATCTACGTCACCGGCCCGGCGGTCGGCGGCATCCTCGTGCTGGCCTCGACCAACGCCGTGCTGATGCCGCTGTTCGACGGCGACTGGCGCTGGGTGCTGCGGCTTTGGGCGGCGCTTGCGGTGGTCGCCGGCGTCGTCTGGTTCCTGCTGACCATGCACCCGGCGGCGCAGGCGATGGAGCGCGAACTCGCCGCGGCGAAGAAGCGGCCGCAACTCGAGGTGCTTGCCGGCCTGCTCCGGCTGCCGCCGATCCAGCTCGTGATGGTGATGAGCGTCGGCATCTTCATGTTCAACCACGGCCTGAACAACTGGCTGCCCGAGCTGCTGCGCGCCGGCGGCATGAGCGCGGCCGGTGCCGGCATCTGGTCGGCGGTGCCGACGGCGGTGGGCATCGCCGGCTCGCTGCTGATCCCGCGCTACGCGACGCCCGAGCGACGCTTCATGGTACTCGGCCTGCTCT
>JBBDQX010000116.1:0-6830 GCA_040905765.1 Acetobacterales bacterium | reverse complement strand
GGACGGCCGGAACAAGCGCTATCGCATCGGGCCGAAGCTGTTTTCCCTCGCCGCCTCGGCGTCCGAGGAGGCCGAATACGCCCGCGCCGTGGAACCGTATCTGGAGGACCTCGCGCGGCGATCCGGCGAAACCAGCCATCTCGCCGTCCGCACCGGCTCCCTGGTCTCCGTTCTGGCGCGCCGGGTTCCCGATTCCCCGGTGCAGATCTCCGAGCGGCCGGGCGTCACCCGCCCTGCCCACGCCACCGCGACCGGCAAGGTGCTGCTCGCGGCGATGGAGCCGGAGGACTTCGAGCGGTTGCTCGCCACCATGCCCCTCGACACCTTCACGCCGACCACCGTCACGGACCGGGACCGCCTGCGGGAGGAGGTCCGGCAGGCGCGTGACTCCGGCATCGCCGGCGACGACGGGGAGTTCCACCGCGAAGTCCGCTGCATAGCGGTACCCGTGACCGGATACCGGAGCCGGCGGATGGCCGCCCTCGGCATCTCCGCGCCGGTCTATCGCCTCTCGATGGCCGAACTGCGGGCGAAGGAACCGCTGCTGCGCGACACCGCCGCGGAGATTTCCCGCGCGCTGGGGCAGGCGCAGGGCTGACGCGGCCTCACTCCGCCACGCGGCGTCCGGGCCACAGCTTCGCCGCGACCGCCAGAACCACCGCCGCCAGCGGCAGCCATCCTTCCGCAGCGCCCATGGTGAAAAGTGTCGCCGCGCTGAACAGGCACCACAGCGCCGGCACCGCGATCAGCAGCCATGCCACCCCGCCCCGTGCGCCGAGCGTCACCAGACCCAGCGTGGCGATGGCGGTTGGGTCGGGTGCGACGCCGATCACCTCGCCGGCGACGAGCGGGCGCCCGGCCAACGGCGCCACCAGCGGATGCGCCGCCAGCGCGTACAGGTAGAGCGCGGCGCCGGCGACGCCCGGCACCCCGCGCGGCCAGTGCAGGACCAGCGCTCCGCGGAACGCGCCCCACAGCAGCAGCAACACCGCCTGAAGCGCGAAGCAGGGGATGATGTACCCGACTGCCCAGTTGACCGGCGCATAGCGCTGCGCCAGGAAGCTCCAGCCGACGAATGCCCAGGCCGCCGCCAACGCCGCACCGACCGCGCGGTCCTGCCACGCGCGCGGCCGCAGCATGGCGGCCAGCACGGCCACTCCACACAGCAGCGCGACGATGTGCAGCGGCCAGACCGCCGCGTTGTGCAGCTCGAACAGACGCCAGTAGACGCGGGGAGAAAACAGCAGGAAATCCTGCGGCGTGTAGCTCGCCCACCCCCCCATCAAAGGTCGCGGACGTAGTCGGCCATGCGCCGCCGCGTCGCCGCATCGGGCAGCAGGTCGGCCGCCGCGGCCAGGTTCTCGCGCACATGGTCGACGCGCGTCGTCGCGGGGATCGTCACCGTGACGGCGGGGTGCGTGACGATGAACTTGAGCACGAACTGCGCCCAGCTCGTCGCGCCGATCTCGCCCGCCCATGGTGGCAGCGGGTAGCGGCGCAGCCGGTGGATCAGCTCCTTCTGGCGAAACGGCCGGTTGGCGATCACCGCCATGCCGCGGTCCTCCGCCAGCGGCAGGATGCGCTCCTCCACCTCGCGGTCGAGGATGTTGTAGGTCACCTGCACGAAGTCGAGCGGCTGGTCGCGCATCACCTCCTCGAACAGGTCGAGCCGCCTGCCTTCGGAGGTGGTGATGCCGATGTAGCGGATCTCGCCCGCCGCCTTCATATCGCGCAGGGTCCGCAGATGCGCCTGCCATTCGACCAGGTTGTGCACCTGCATCAGGTCGAAGCGCGGCACGCCCCACTCGCGGCGCGACCGGCTGATCTGCTCGCGCCCGCCGGAAGCGTCGGACGTCCACACCTTGTCCGCCGCGAAGGCCTGCCGCGGCCGGCCGAGCTGCTCGAGACCGTGGCCGATGGTGTTCTGCGAGGAACCGTACATCGGCGAGGAATCGATCATGCCGCCGCCGCCGGCGAGGAACGCCGCCATCACGTCGGTGCACTGGTTCAGCAGCTCGGGATCGTTGCCGACGTTGAAGGTGATCCAGCTGCCGAGCCCGATGGCGGGCATCGCCTCGCCCGTCGAGGGTATGTGCCTCGTGACCGGCCGGCCCTGCGCGAGCCCCGCCGGCACCGGCAGCGCCGCTGCGGCGGTCGCCGCCAGCATGCCCCGGAGGATGGTGCGCCTCGTCGCCATCTGCCGCCTCCCGTCGCCGCTTCCCAATGCAAGGGTGGGAAGCGGCGGCGACGCTTCAAGTGGGCGCGGCCATGCCGGCGTCAGGCACCGATCTTGCCGCCGTCCTCGCGCGTGATGACGATGGTCGCCGAGCGGGGCGGCACGCCGGGGTCCCGGTCGGGGAAGGTCGACCCCATGCTCCCGGCCGCGAACTGCTCGGCCGTCGCATATGCGCCCGGATGCTGAAAGTTCACGAACATCGTGCGCTGGTCCGGCGTGGTGATGACGCCGGTGGTTTCCTGCCCCCATGGCCCCGTCAGGAACCGGCGGATTTCGCCGGTCTTCGGATCGGCGGCGAGCATCTGGTTCATGCCGAAGGGCTTCAGCGGGCCGCCGTGCTCGGGACCCAGGTCGCCCATGTCCGTCTGGATCCACAGGCGGGAGTCGGCATCGCACCAGATGCCGTCCGGGCAGGCGAAGATGTTGTCGTCGCCCAGGGCCGCCCCGGTGAATACCTCCGAGTGGCGGGCGGTGCCAGCGATCACGAACAGGTCCCACTCGAAGCTGTTCCCGGTGTGGTCGTCGTTGGCGTAGCGCCAGCGGACGATCTGGCCGAAGTTGTTCTCGGCACGGGGATTCGCGGCATCGGTCTGCGCCTGCGTCCGCCGGGAATTGTTGGTCAGGGTGAAGTACACCTCCCCCGAATTGGGATCGACGGCACCCCATTCCGGCCGGTCCATCTTGGTGGCTCCGACGAAGTCGGCGGCCAGGCGCGTGTTGACGAGGATGTCGGCGAGGTCCGCGAACCCGTTGGCGGGCGTCAGGCCGTTGCGGCCCGGCGCCAGCGCCAGCCACTCGCCGGTACCGTCGTCGTCGAACCTCGCGACGTACAGGACGCCGCGATCGAGGATCGAGCCGTCGGTGCGGCCCTCCCGGTACACGTCCTCCGAGACGAACCTGTAGATATATTCGAACCGCGCGTCGTCGCCGGAATAGCACACCACCGCACCGCCATCCTGCGCCGGGGCGAATACGACGCCCTCATGGGCGAAGCGGCCGAGATGCGTGCGCTTGACCGGCACCGACTGCGGATCGAACGGATCGATCTCGACCATGTAGCCGAAGGTATTGGGCTCGTTGCGGTAGTCGTCAGTCGCCGACGCGCCGGTGGTCGATGCGTTGAAACGGATATTCTCGTCGGCGCCCGACCTCGCCAGGTGCCAGGCGTAGCGGCCGCCCCGCGGGTCCCGGGACACCCCGTAACGCGCATGCTCTCGCGGCAGGGCCGGCTTCTGGTCGATCTTGTCGGTGTTGGCGAAGTAACCGGCCCAGTTCTCCTCCGCCGTCAGGTAGGTATTCCAGGGCGTAACGCCGTGGGCGCAATTGTTCAGCGTACCGCGTGCCTTGGTGCCGTCGGGGCTGTATTTCGTGCGCACATGCGTGGAGCCGCGAACGGGGCCGGAGAGTTCCATCGGCGTCCCGCCGGTGATCCGGCGGTTGCGCGGATCGGCGACGATCCTCCACTCCCCGTCCGGCATCCTGGATACCCGGTATATCGACACGCCGTGGGCGTTGACCTCCTTCAGGACCTCGTCGTCGTCCCGTTTGCCGTCGGCATCGAACACGACGCCCGACTTGTCGATCGTCATGCCCTTGTATCTCGCGGCATGCAGGAAGCGCGGCTCGATGTATTCATGGTTGACCGCGAGGAGGCCGTCTTCGGACGACCCGTCGATCGGAAAATAGTGCATTCCGTCGTGATGCATGCCGACTTGCATGCCCTGCTCGGCGCCGGTGTTGCGCGCGCTGAACGCGGGGCGGGAGCCGGCGACCGGCTCGCCCCATGCGCCGAGGACCTGCACCTTGTATCCCGAGGGCACCACGACCGTGTCCTCGTGGCTGACCGGGACGGCAGCGAAGCCGAGAAGGCCCGGGGGCGCCTGATGCGCCACCGCCTTTTGCGCTGCGAACGCCGAACCGAACAGGCCGGTCGCGATCGTCGCCATGCCTCCCGTCAGGAAAGCGCGCCGCCGGATGTTGCCTTCCATCACCTCATAGAAGGTGCGGTTGGCGGAGGCATTGCATCGCGGCTCGTCGCCGTGCTCGTGGTCGGGCGAAATGCTGTGGTCGGGATAGTCGTGTTCGTACTCGGACATTGTGGTGACCCTGCCTGATGCTCGGGGCGCCCTCGTGGTACTGCCATTCACCGCCGGAGGACACGCGCGATGTCCCGCGAAGGCTCACTCAGCCAGGGCCAGGGCGAAAGAATATCGGCGGATGGTTACGGGCGAATGACGCAAACGTGGAACTGTGTTGACGTTTCGCGGCAGCTATCTGTGCCCTACCAAGGCATCAGCTGCGGGAAGTGCTGGAACAGCCAGGTCTCCGACAGGGGCTCCGTCCCCTCGGAGACGAACAGCCGGAGCTCGACCGGCTCGGTGCCCTTGGCCTGCACGTCGAAATGCGCGCGCCAGCGCTTCATGCCCGGCATCCGCTCGACGTAGACGTAGGAGACCTCGCCGCGCCCGGCGGCGATGTTGGCCTGCGGCTCGGCGTCCTCGCCGAGCGCGTCCAGCGCCTCGCCCTCGAACTCCACGACAAACTTGGTCACGCCGTCCGGCCTCGGGCGCCCCGCCTGCCCGCCGCGGCCGATCCGGGTCGCGACGGTGCGCGCCAGCCGCGGGGCCGGGTACGGGTTGTCGGCCTGCCAGTGCAGGCGGTAATGGAAATGGAAGTTGTCGCCCGCCCTGGTCTCGGCCTCGGGGACCCAGAAGCAGGTGACGTTGTCATGGATCTCGTCGTCGGTCGGGATCTCGACGAGCTGCACCGACCCCGGCCCCCAGTCGCCGATCGGCTCGATCCAGACGCTCGGCCGTCGCTCATAGCGCACGCCGTCGAGATAGTGGGTGAACTCCCGATCGCGCTGCATGAAGCCGAAGCCGCGCGGATTGTTGTCGAGGAAGCTCGACGCCATCACCCGCGGCGGGTTGTTGAGTGGCCGGTAGATGCGCTCGCCGGCCCCTGTCCACAGCTCCAGCCCGCCCGAATCGTGCACCTCCGGCCGCCAGTCGACGAGGAACGGCCGGTTGTATTCCGCGTACCACATCATCGAGCTGAGCGGCGCGATGCCGAACCGCGTCACGCCGCGGCGCATGAACAGGCGGTTCTCCACCTCGGTGACGACGCCCTCTCCGCGATGCAGCGTGAAGCGGTACGCCCCGGCGACGCTCGGTCCGTCGAGCATGGCGTACACCTGCGCCGGACCGCCGTCGTCGCCTCCGGGCTCGATGTAGAAGTCCGTGAAGTCGGGAAACTCCTCGCCGCCGGGCGTGGCCACGTCGAGGGCGATGCCGCGGGCCGACAGGCCGTACTGCTCCAGCGCGCCGATGGCCCGGAAATAGGAAGCGCCGAGGAACGCGATCCAGTCGTGCGTCTGCCAGTCGTCGCGCCGCCGCGTCTCCTGCAGGCGGAAGCCCGCGAAGCCCGCGTTGTCCGGCATCCGCCGGGCCGGGCTGTCGTCCGGCATCTCGAAGTAGTCGGCGCTGTAGCGCAGTTCGCGGGCCTCGCCTTCCTGCACCGCGTACATCCGCACCGGTTTGCGGAAGAACTTTCCGAGATGGAAGAAGGTCGCAGGATAAAGCCCTGGACCATCAGCAAAAAGTGCGTTGTCAGGATCGAAGCGGATCTTGTGGAGCGCCTCGTAGTCGATCTGCTCCACGACCTCGGGCGCCGGCACCGGCCGCGCCTGGTATGGCTGTTCCGACAGCCGCCTCGCTCCCTCGACCAGGCGATCGAAGCTGAACGGGCGGGAGGGCCCGAATGCGAGCCGCTGCTGCGCCAGCGCCGGGCGGCCCAGCGGCATCAGCGCGGCGACGAGAGCGCCGGCGGCGGTCGACCTGAGGAGGGCACGTCTGTCGAGCATGGGGCGAATCCGGTGGTTGGCGGGACGGGTGCGGAAGTTCACTGACCTAGTCGCGGAAGCTGTCGAAAAGATGGTCGGATGTCATGACCGCTTCCCGCAGGCCGAACGGGAGGTAGCGGAGATTACAGCCTGCCACAGGCCCTGCACGACCGTCCTGCGCGCCGTCCGTGAGGAACCTGCGTCCACACCTAAAGTTATAAATCACTTTAAATTACTTGTTTATCTTATTGATTATATTATTTTTATTGCAATTCAAAGCTGCTGCATGAGCTGGCGCCGCTTGCGGCGACCGCGTATCTGCACGGCATCCGGCGCCGATGGCCGCACGTCCCATGCTCCCTCTTCATGGCGAATGGTGAAGGTGCGATAGGCGCCCGCCGGCAGATCCTCCGAGCCGTAGAGGGCGATGACGAACAGCTCCAGCCGGGCGGATTCGTGCCCGGCCAGGCGGCCCCCGCCGCCCGTTTCAAATGCTCCCTCCACAACCTCGGACACGCTGCCGATGTCTCGCCAGTGGCCGGTCAGCAGCGGACCCTGGCGCGTCACCCGCTCCGGATCCGGTGGCGCCTCTTCCTCCTCGCCGCGGCGGATTTCCGTCACGGTATTGCACCAGCGTCCGGCGTCGGTGGTCACCGTGGCAAGCACACGCACCACATAGACCGGTTCGGCACTCAGGTTGGTGACCAGGCAGCGCGTGCCACGCCCGGCCCGCCCGCCGGTGCTGCCGGCCAG
>JBBDQX010000115.1:0-6831 GCA_040905765.1 Acetobacterales bacterium | reverse complement strand
GCCGCGGCGGCGGCGCGGCGCTCGGTTCCCGAGTTGGCGGTAGCGGTCTCCCCGAAGCGCGCTTCCTCCTCCGCGCCGAGGCCGCCCGCGCCGAGGCCGAGGCCGCGGATCAGGGCGCGGTGGACCAGCAGATCCGAGTAGCGGCGGATCGGCGAGGTGAAATGCGCATAACGCTGCAGGCCGAGGCCGAAGTGGCCGATGTTGTCCGGCGAGTAGGCCGCCTGCGACTGCGAGCGCAGGATGATCTGGTTGACCAGTTCCTCCTCCGGCCGACCCTTCACCGTCGACAGAACGCGATTGAAGTGCGCGGGCGCGACCTGCCGTCCCGCCGGGAGCTTGAGGTCGATACCCTTGAGGAACTCGCGCAGGTCTGCGAGCTTCTCGACGTCCGGCTGGTCGTGCACCCGGTACATGCACGGCTGGCCGCGTTTCTCCAGGGTCTCGGCCGCGGCGACATTGGCCGTGATCATCAGGTTCTCGATCAGCCGATGGCTTTCCAGCCGGGCGCGCGGCGTCACGGCGGCCACGTTGCCGTGCTGGTCCAGGATGATCTGGCGCTCGGGAAGGTCCAGCTCGAGCGCGCCGCGTTTCGCCCGGGCATGTTCGAGCGCCGCGTTGACTGCGCGGAGCGGCTTCAGGACCGGTTCCAGCAGCGGCCCGGTCTCGTCATCGGGGGTGCCGTCGAGGGCGTACTGCACTTGCTCGTACGTGAGGCGCGCGGCCGAGCGCATCAGCGCGCGCTCGAAACGGTGCCCCTTCAACTTCCCGTCCGCGGCGATCCGCATCCGTGCGACCAGGCAGGGCCGATCTTCCTTCGGTCGCAGCGAGCACCAGCCGTTCGACAGCGCCTCCGGCAGCATCGGCACCACGCGATCCGGGAAATAGACCGAGTTGCCGCGCTCGAGTGCCGCGCGATCCAGTGCGTCGTCGGGCCGCACGTACCATGCGACATCGGCGATGGCGACCATCGCCTGCCAGCCGCCGGAGGCGTCCGGTTCTGCCCACACGGCGTCGTCGAAGTCACGCGCGTCCTCGCCGTCGATGGTGACCAGCGGAACGTCCCGGATGTCGGTCCGGTCGCCGAGCGGCGCGGCCTTGGCCCGGTCCGCCTGCTCGACGGCGGCAGGGGGGAAGTGCTCGGGGATATCGAACTCGGCGATGGCGATGGCGCTGATCGCGCCGGGCTGGTCGGATCGGCCCAGCCGCTCGGTCACCCTGGCGCGGCGGGCCCCGCGGTGGCCCCGGCCGGGTCCGCCCGACAGGGCTTCGGCGCGGACGAGGTCGCCGAACTTCGCGCCGCCCGCATCCTTCAGGTCGACCTCGAACTCGCGTCGCAGGCGGCGGTCCGTCGGCACCAGGCGACCGACTTCGCGACGGCCGTCGCTCGGCCGATAGACGGCGAGAAAAGTGTCCGGCGCCTTGGGCAGCCGGCGCATCGGGCGGGCCTCGTACTCCGCCGGCCCGGTCTCGCGCAGGCGGCATAGCAGACGGTCGCCCGGCCCGTAAGCCGGGACACCAGGATTGCGGTGCTGGCGTTCCGGGATGAGATAGATGGTTGGCTGCGTTTCCTCCCCGTCGAGGTTGACGGCACGTACCAGCAACTCACCGTCGGGGTCGGGCCCGACCACCTCGACCACGGCGACCGCGGGAAGCCGCCCGGCCCGCGCCACGCGCCGCTTGCTTTCACGGTCCAGCAGGCCGTCCTTTTCCAGCGACTTCAGCAGTTGCTTCAACACCACGCGGTCGTCACCGTGGATACTGAAGGCCCGCGCGATCTCGCGCTTGCCGACCGGGCCCTCGCTCTCCTCGATGAAGCGAAGGACCTGCTCCCGGGTTGGGAACGGCGCCGCCTTCTTGTGTCGGTCGGCCTTCGCCACGCCGGGCCCGGATCTAGTTTTCCGATGCGCCATCGCCGGCGGCCGAGCCGATCTTCGCCGACTTCTTCTTCGGCTGCGTCTTCTTGCCGGCGCCGGAGGACTTTCCGGCAGCCGCCTTCTTCGGCGCTGCCTTCTTCGCGGAAGCCTTGGCCGGTGCCTTCTTGCCGCCGCTCTTTTTGCCCTTGCCGCCGCTTGTCTCGCGCGCGGCCTTGTCCGCCAGCAGCTGGACCGCGCGATCGAAATCGATGTCGTCGACCGACGCGCCCCGCGGAAGCGGCGCACGGGCGCCGTTGTGGCCGACGAAGTAGCCGAAGCGGCCCTTGCGCACGGTCACCGGTTTGCCGTCTTCTGGATGCTTGCCGAGGGTGCGCAGGTCGGCCTTCTCCGCCGCTTCGTCGACCAGCGTGACGGCGCGGTTCAGGCCGAGCACGATGACGTCCTCGTCCTTCGGTACCGAGACGTACTGGCCCATATGCTCGACATAGGGACCGAAGCGGCCGATGCCCGCCTTGATCGGCTCGCCGGAAGTGGGGTGCCGGCCGATCTCACGCGGCAGGCTGAGGAGGCTCAGTGCCCGTTCGAGATCGATGGAGGCGGGATCCATTCCCTTCGGCACCGATGCGCGCTTCGGCTTGGCCTTGCCCTCGGCCTCGCCGAGCTGGACGTAGATGCCGTAAGGGCCCTTCTTCAGGTGCACTACCTTGCCGGTTTCCGGATCGGTGCCGAGCTCGCGCGGAATGTCGGCGGAGGACTGACCCTCGTCCTCCTCCTGGCCCGGCACTTCGAGCCGGCGGGTGTAGCGGCATTCCGGATAGTTCGAGCAGCCGATGAACGCGCCGAAGCGGCCGAGCTTCAGGCCAATGCGGCCGTTGTCGCATGACGGGCAGGCGCGTGCGTCGCCGCTGTCCTCGCGTGGTGGAAAGAAGTGGGGGCCGAGGTCGGCGTCGAGCGCATCGATGACCTGGCTGATCGTCAGGTCCCTGGTGTTGCCCACCGCTTCGCTGAACGCCGTCCAGAAGTCCTCCAGGACCTGCTTCCAGTCGACCCGGCCGCCGGAGATGTCGTCGAGCCTGTCCTCCAGTTCGGCGGTGAAGTTGTACTGGACGTAGCGGTTGAAGAAGTTGCTGAGGAACGCCGTGACCAGCCGGCCGCGGTCCTCCGGGCGGAAGCGCCGGTTCTCGAGCTGGACGTAGTCGCGGTCCTGCAACACCGAGATGATCGAGGCATAGGTCGACGGCCGCCCGATGCCGAGCTCCTCCAGCTTCTTGACCAGGCTGGCCTCGGTGTAGCGCGGCGGAGGCTGGGTGAAGTGCTGCTCGGTTTCGACCGAATCCCTGCGCAGCGCCTCGCCCTCGCGGACGTCGGGCAGGAGGTTGCTGCCTTCCTCGTCCTCCGGGTCGTCGCGGTCCTCGCGGTAGAGCCGGAAGAACCCGTCGAACCGGACCACCGAGCCGGTGGCGCGCAGCACCGTGCGGCCGTCGGCGGCCGCGATGTCGACCGCGACCTGGTCGAGAACCGCGCTTTCCATCTGGCTGGCCACGGCGCGCTTCCAGATCAGTTCATACAGCTTGCGTTGCTCGTCGGACAGGCGGTGAGCCACCGACTCCGGGGTCCGGAACATGTCGGTTGGGCGGATTGCCTCGTGCGCCTCCTGCGCGTTCTTCGCCGCCTTGTGGTAGCGGCGCGGATTCTCCGGCACGTAGTTGTCGCCGAACCGGCCACCGATCAGGCGGCGGCAGGCGCTGATCGCCTCGCCGCTGATCTGCACGCCGTCTGTCCGCATGTAGGTGATCAGGCCGACAGTCTCGCCGCCGATGTCGATCCCCTCGTACAGGCGCTGCGCTGTCATCATGGTGCGCGAGGCGCCGAAGCGCAGCTTGCGCGACGCCTCCTGCTGCAGCGTCGAAGTGGTGAAGGGCGGCTGCGGGTGGCGGCGTACCTGCTTTCGCTCGACCGAGCCGACCTTGAAATCGGCCCCCTCGATGGCGGAGCGCGCCCGCGCCGCATCGGCCTCCGACTTCAGGCTGAGCTTGCCGAGCTTCTCGCCGTCGAGGTGGGTCAGGCGGGCGGTCAGTGCCTCGTCCTTCCCGTTCCTGAACGCCGCGGCGACCGACCAGTATTCCTGCGGGCGGAACGACTCGATCTCCGCCTCGCGCTCGCAGATCAGCCGCAGCGCGACCGATTGCACGCGGCCGGCGGACTTGCTGCCCGGCAGCTTGCGCCAGAGCACCGGCGACAGCGTGAAACCGACGAGATAGTCGAGCGCGCGGCGGGCGAGGTAGGCTTGCACCAGCGCCTCGTCGACGTCGCGCGGATTGGCCATGGCATCGAGCACGGCGTTCTTGGTGATCTCGTTGAACACCACCCGCCGCACCGCCACGTCGTCCAGCACCGCGCGCTCGCGCAGCACCTGCAGCACATGCCAGGAGATCGCCTCCCCCTCGCGGTCGGGGTCAGTGGCGAGATAAAGGTTGTCGGCCTGCTTTACCGCCTGGGCGATCTCGCGCAGCCGCTTGTCGGCTCTCTCCTGGACCTCCCAGTCCATCTCGAAGCCGGCTTCGGGACGCACCGAACCGTCCTTCGGCGGCAGGTCGCGGACGTGGCCGTAGGAAGCCATGACCTTGTACTTGCCGCCGAGATACTTCTCGATGGTCTTTGCCTTTGTCGGTGATTCGACGACGACGACGTCCATGGGCCTTTCCGCTGCGCGGCCATGCCATACGGCTGTGGCGGCAGCTATGCCTAGCTGAGAAGCGCGACGCGCCCTCCGGGCAGACGGTCCAGGCGACCCGCCAGTTCCAGTTCGAGCAGCACGGCGCTGACTTCGGGCGCGGAGATTTGGCACTCGCGGATCAGTTCGTCAACCGTCACCGGTGTGGGCCCGAGTGCGTCGAGCACGCTGCAGCGGATCCGGTCGTCCGGATCGTCGATGCGGATTGCAACCGCCGCAGCGGGATTGGCGGGCAGGTAGTGACTCGTCGCTTCTTCCCGCAACGGGCCGGCCGTGCCGCCCCTCAGCACGGCGGTGACGTCGTCGGCCGTCTCCGTCAGGACCGCCCCCTGGCGCAGCAGGTCATTGCAGCCGCGGCAGCGGGAATCGAGGGGAGAACCCGGCACCGCGAACACCTCGCGGCCCTGTTCCAGGGCCATCCGCGCGGTGATCAGCGAGCCGGACCGCACGGCCGCCTCGACCACGACAACCCCGAGCGACAGGCCGGAAATGATCCGGTTGCGGCGCGGAAAGGCGCGCGCCTGCGGCTCCTTTCCCGGTGGCGATTCGGCGACGATCGCACCTTGCTCGGCGATTTGCCGGTAAAGTGCCTCGTTCTCGGCGGGGTAGGGAACATCCACGCCCCCTGCGAGCACAGCGACGGTGCCGGTCGACAGTGCGCCTTCGTGCGCCGCCGTATCGATGCCGCGCGCCATGCCCGAGGCGACGACAAAACCGGCCTCGCCGAGGCCGCCGGCGATCGTCCGCGCGAGGCGCCGGCCGCTGACGGATGCGTTGCGGGCACCCACCACTCCGACGGACGGGCGCGACAGCATCGACGGATCGCCCCGTACCGAGATCAACGGTGGGGCATCCTCTATGGACGCGAGGGCGCGCGGGTATTCCGGTTCGCAACAGGCGATCAGCACGGCATCCAGGCTGGCCAGCGCCTCCAGTTCCTCGACCGCCTCGCCGAGCGCAGGTACGCGTGCGGCTTGCCTGCGGCCCCCGCGACGGCTTAGCTCCGGTATCGCTTCGAGGGCGCGCCCGGCATCGCCGTAGCGTTCGATCAGGCGGCGGAAGGTGACGGGGCCGACGGTCTCGGTGCGGGCAAGCCTGAGCCAGGCAAGACGTTGCTCGGGCGACAGCGCCCGGGTTGCCGCCGTCATGGTCAGCCGCCATCCCTGCCGCCGCCGATGCGCGGCTCGGTTCCCGCGAACAGCCTGGCGATGTTGGTCTGGTGGCGCCAGATCACGGCCAGGCCGACAGCCGCGGTCGCGGCGACCATCTCCGGGTCGCCGAGGGCCCAGGCGAAGGCGGGGGACAGGATCACCGCGACCAGCCCCGCCAGCGACGAGATGCGGAACAGGACCGCCGTCACCAGCCACGCGGCGCAGGCGGCCAGACCGAGCGGCCAGGCGAGGGCGAGGTAGGCGCCAAGCGTGGTGGCGACGGCCTTGCCCCCGCGGAATCCGATCCATACCGGAAATATATGGCCGAGCACGGCGGCGACTGCGGCCGCGAGCGCGGCGTCTCGACTGGCGAGCCATCCCGCGAGCAGCGCGGCCATGGCGCCCTTGCCGGCGTCGAGCACCACGGTTGCCGCCGCCAGCGGCTTGTTGCCGGTGCGCAGCACGTTGGTCGCACCGATGTTGCCCGAGCCGATCTTGCGGATGTCCCCGTAGCCGGCAAGGCGGACGAGGACGAGGCCGAACGGGATGCTGCCGAACAGATAGCCGCAGAGAGCCCACAGCAGCAGGGCGAGGTTGCCGGTCATGCCCGGAATACCGTGCGGCCGCCGACCACCGTGAGTAGCACCTTGCCCTGCACGGGCCGGCCGTCGAACGGCGTGTTCTTCGATTTCGAGTGCAGCCGTTCGTCCTTGATCTTCCAGCCGCGATCGAGATCGAACAGCACGAGGTCGGCAGGCGCACCCCTCGCGAGCCGGCCGCAGTCGAGGCCGAGTAGCCGGGCCGGATTGACCGTCAGCTTGGCGAGGACGTCGAGCAGGGACATGGCGCCGCCATGATAAAGGTTGAGCGAGATCGGCAGCAGCGTTTCCAGGCCGACGCCGCCGTGTGCTGCCTGCGCGAACGGCAGGCGTTTCGATTCGACGTCCTGCGGCGCATGGTCGGAAACGATGATGTCGATGGTGCCGTCCTGCAGCGCCGCCACCACCGCGAGTCGGTCCTCGTCGCTGCGCAGCGGCGGCGACAGCTTGGCGAAGGTGCGGTAGTCGCCGAC
>JBBDQX010000114.1:0-6836 GCA_040905765.1 Acetobacterales bacterium | reverse complement strand
GGCGGCGGCAACAAGCTGGGCGCCGAGGGCGCCGGCAAGCCGATGGTGCGCCACGCGGGCGAGGCGGCGCGGGCGTCGACGGCGGCGGCGGCGATCGTCGTCGCCGGCCACCAGGCGAAGCGGGTGCGCGAGGCACTGGAGGGCTGCGACGCGACAGTGGTGGAAAACCGCCACTACGCGCAGGGACTAAGCACGTCGCTGAAGCGCGGCATCGCCGCGGCGGGCGAGATCGACCCGCCAGTGGACGGTGCGGTGGTGCTGCTCGGCGACATGCCGACGGTCTCGCCGGGCGACCTCGACCGGCTGATCGCGGCCTTCGATCCCGAGGAGGGCCGCGCCATCTGCGCGCCGACCTTCAACGGCAAGCGCGGCAACCCGGTGCTGTGGGGCCGCGAGTTCTTCGACGACATGGCGGGCCTGACCGGCGACGTGGGCGCGAAGCACCTGATCGGCGAGAACGCCGACCGGGTGTGCGACGTGCCGATGGCGACGCAGTCGGTGCTGACCGATGTCGACACGCCGGAAGCGCTGGCGGCGCTGGAGAAGGCGAAGGCGGGCTAAAGCACCACGTCGAAGCGGGTGCCGAGGATCTGCTGGCTGTTCTCGAACAGTTCGACGTTGCGGGCGTAGAGCGCGACGCCGGAGGCGAGGTTGACGCGGTTGGACTTCTCGCCGCGGTCGACGAAGGACGAGAAGCCGGCCCCGCCTTCCTCCTCCGCTTCTTCCTCGGCGTCCTCGGCGGCCTCGTCGACGGCGGCGTCGAGGTCGGCACCGTCACCGGCGAGCGCCGCGACGGCGTCGGCGAAGGACGGCGCGCCCGCACTCTGGAGGGTGGCGGTCCGGACGGTATCGGTCGCCGCGGCGGACGCGCCGCCCGGCCGCCCGGACGGCAAGGTGTTGACGCCGGTCGTACTGACGCTGGCGATCATGCAGAAATGCCCCTCTCCCGCAAAGCATTGTAGTCAGCGGAAGAATTCGGTCAAGCGCCCTGCAATATTCGTCAGTCGACGTGATCCGACAGGAAGTCGCGCACCGAGTCGGCGAGGCCGAAGGCGTCTAGGTCGTTGTGCCCGGCCAGCCGCGGGAACATGCCCGCCTTGGGCTGGTCCGCCGCGGCGAGCAGTTCGCGGCCCATGCTGACCGGCACGATGTTGTCCTGCTCGCCGTGCACGACCAGCAGCGGGGCGCCGATGGCGTCGATGCGCGACAGCGAGTCGTAGCGGTCGATCACCAGCCAGCGCGCCGGCAGCAAAGGGTAGTGCCAGGCGGCGGCCTCGGCGAGCGAGGTAAACGGCGCCTCCAGCACGACCGCGCCGAGCGGCGTGCCGGTCGCCGCCCGCTCCGCCGCCATCGCCACGGCGACGCCGGAACCGAGCGATTCGCCGTAGACCACGGTGCGCCGGGGCGGCATGCCCCGCTCGGCGACCCAGTCGAGCGCGGCGCGGCCGTCGGCCATCAGCCCCTTCTCGCTGGGGTCGCCGGGATTGCCGCCGTACCCGCGGTACGAGACCATCAGCAGGCCGAGGCCGTCCTGCAGGTAGGGCCGCAGCTTCACTGACCGGTAGCCGAGATGGCCGCCGTTGCCGTGGAAGTAGACGATGAGCGGCTGCCCCTCCTCGCGCGGGGCGCGGTACCAGGCGCGGAGGTCGAGACCGTCGGCGGTCTGCAGCGTCACCACCTGCACGTCCGGCATGCCCCAGACCGCCGGGTCCGGGCGGCCGGTGTCCGGCAGGTAGATCATGCTGCGCTGGAACGTCGCCAGCATCAGGACCGTCGCCCCGTAACCGCACAGCACGACCGCCAGCAGCGTCCAGAGCATCCCTGTCCCGCCACCGCGCATGGTCCCCGGTTCACTCGGGGCCCCGGTTCACGCCAGCGCCCGGTGCACCCAGTGCGCCGCGGTCAGCATCGCCGCATCGGCATGGCGCGGGCCGACGACCTGCACCGCCAGCGGCAGGCCGGTCGGACCCTTCGCCACCGGCAGCACGACGCAGGGCAGGTGCAGGGTCGTCCAGATGGTGCTGAACATCGGGTCGCCGGTGGCCTGCAGCCCCTTCGGCGCCTCGCCCTGCGCGGCCGGGGTGAGCAGGATATCGACGTCCGACCAGATGCCGGCGGCCTCGGCGATGCAACGCTCCTGCGTCTTGCGCGCGGCGAGGTAGACGTCCTGCTTCATCGCCACGCCCTTGCCGACACGCTCGCGCAGCGGGTCGCTCATGAGCTTCGGGTGATGGGCGTATTCCCAGGCGAGGGCGCGGCCGATCTCGTAGGTGCAGATCGTCGCCTGCGCGTCGACCAGGTCGCCGCAGGCGGCCGGCAGGTCGAGGTCGACGACCTTCGCGCCGGCCTTCGCCAGCGTCGCCGCCGACTGCTCCAGCAGCGCGTGGGTGTAGTCCTCGGCCTTGCCCCAGAGCGGCGAGCGGCAGAAGCCGATGCGCGGCGGCGACGCCTTCGCCTCGAAGGCGCCGAGGGTGGCGTTGGCCAGCGCGCCGACGAGCAGCGCCACGTCCGGCACCGAGCGGCCCATGACGCCGATGGTGTCGAGGTTCTCGGCGGCGAACTTCAGGCCGGCGCGGTTGATCAGGTTGTAGGTCGGCTTGTAGCCGACGACGCCGCAATAGGCGGCCGGACGGCCGACCGAGCCGGCGGTCTGGGTGCCGAAGCCGAGCGGCGCCATGAAGTCGGCGACCGCCGCGGCGGTGCCCTGCGAGGAGCCGCCGGGGGTGTGCGCGAGGTTGTGCGGGTTGGCGGTCGGGCCCGGCGTGCGCAGCGCGAATTCCGTGGTCACGGTCTTGCCGAGCACGATGCCGCCGGCCGCCTTGACCTGCGCGACGCAGGCGGCGTCGAGCGCCGGGACGTGGCCCTTCCAGATCTCCGAGCCGTAGGACGTCGGCATGCCGGCGGTGTCGATGACATCCTTCACGACCACGGGGATGCCGTGCAGCGGCCCCGTAGACCCGGCCTTGTCGAGCCGGCGCGCCTCGGCCAGCGCGGCGTCGCCCGCGAGATGCGCGAACGCCTTGACCTCGCCGTCCCGCTCGGCAGCGCGGGCCAGGCAGGCCTCGACGACGGCCTCGGCCCTGAGCTTGCCGGCAGCGACGGCGGACGCGAGCTGCGCGACGTCCTGGCGGTTCAGATCGGACATGATTTCCCCCGATTGGTTGATGCGTGCCGATGCCCGCCACGCCACGCCGCGGGCCGGCCGGCGGGGCCGCGCCCGGCGCGTCGCCGCGGCACCGGATTCATGATAGCTCTTTCGGCCGACAGCATCAGCGAACCGCCCTCAGGTGTAAATGCAAAGCCCGGAAAACGCCGCCCGCACGGGCGGGAGTCGCGCCCCCGCCTCCTCCAGGCGCGCGGTCGCCCTCGCGCTGATGTTCGCCCTGGCCCCCGCCCTGGCCGGCTGCAGCGACGTCCGCACGCCGTGGAGCGGTCCGGAACTGCCGGGCTCGATCCCGCCGCCGCCCGCCGCGCTGCGCGACGACCGGCTGGCCGTCGCCAGCCATTGCAGCCGCTGGGCGACCCGGGCGGTCGAGCGGCGGACGCAGGACCTGCGCGACCGCGACGCGCTGGACATGAGCAACACCAGCCCCCGCATGGGCGAGGCCATCGTGCAGGACCGCGCGCTGCGCGACCGCGAGGCGCTGTACCGCGCCTGCATGGACCAGCACGCGCCGACCGCGCCGCCGCCGGTGGAACCGCGGGTGGTGCCGCGGACCTGAGCCCGCGGAACGGGAGGCCGGCCCGGGAATGTCATCATTTGTCATCATCGGCACACCCAACCCCCTGATACCGTTCGATACCGCCGAGTCGCCACATGGCGCGAGACCTTCGCCTTTCCGGCGCGTTGGTAGCCATGTTCAACCGTCCACCCGAACCGCTGCCCGGCCCCCCGCCCCTCGTTTTCTCCGGCATCGACAGCATCCTGTCCCTGCCTCTCCGCCGCCCCCCGGTCCCGCCGCCCGCCGGCGCGGAACGTCCGGAAGCGGGATATAGGCATTCGTTCCTGATATTCAAGGCCGGCCGGTGAGCGCACTGTTCGCCGTCCTCACCGACCCGTCGTCACTGCCGCTGGCGGCGGTGGTCGGCATCTTCGCCGCCTGCGCTGCGCTGGTCGGCACCGCCGGGGTGTGGATGGTGACGACCACCGACCGGCTGGCCGACCGCACCGGGCTCGGCGAGGCGATCACCGGGGCGGTGTTCCTCGGCATCGCGACCAGCCTGTCGGGCACCGTCACCTCGATCACCGCGGCGTGGGACGGGCACGCCTCGCTGGCGGTCAGCAACGCGGTCGGCGGCATCGCGGCGCAGACCTTCTTCCTCGCCATCGGCGACATGGTGTACCGGAAGATCAACCTCGAGCACGCCGCCGCCTCCGCGACCAACCTGCTGCAATGCGCCCTGCTGGTGGCGCTGCTCAGCCTGCCGCTGGTGGCGATGGTGCTGCCGCCGCTGGAGCTGTGGGGCATCCACATCGTCAGCCCGCTGCTGGTCATCGGCTGGATCGCGGGGCTGCGCATGGCCGACGAGGTGCAGCGCACGCCGCCCTGGCGCGCCGTGCGAACCGCCGACACGAAGGAGGACGTGCCGGACGAGCCGAAGGGCGGCAAGACGATGCAGGTGCTGCTGATCCGGTTCGCCGGGCTGGCGCTGCTGCTCGGCCTCGCCGGCTTCGTCATCGCGCGCACCGGCGCGGAGCTGGCGGCGCGCACCGGCATGGACGAGACCGCCGTCGGCGCGCTGCTGACCGCGGTGGCGACCTCGCTACCCGAACTGGTGACGACCATCGCGGCGGTGCGCCGCGGCGCGCTGACGCTGGCGGTCGGCGGCATCATCGGCGGCAACACCTTCGACGTGCTGTTCCTGGCGCTGGCCGACACGGCGTACCGCGACGGCTCGATCTACCACGCGGTCGGCGAGCGCGAGATCTTCGTCATCGCGCTGTCGATCCTGATGACCGCGATCCTGCTGCTCGGCCTGCTCCGCCGCGAACGCAAGGGCTTCGCCAACATCGGCTTCGAGAGCGCGATGATGGGGACGGTCTATGTGCTGGGGGTGGGTGTGCTGGTGTGGGCTTGAGAGGCCCCGGCTTCTGCGAGTAGTGCTACCCTGCCTACTCAAAGAAGCGAGTCCGGCATGCATACGACCATCGACATCGACATCCACCTGCTCGACAAAGCCCACCAACTGACCGGCCTAGAGGACAACTCCGCCCTCGTCACGGAAGCCCTCAAGGCGCTCATCGAACGCGAGAGCGCGCGGCAGCTGGCGCGGCTCGGCGGCACCGAGGCCGACCTGCGCCGGCCGCGGAGGCAGCGCCCATGACCACCATCGTCATCACCGGCGGCGGCCGGGGCATCGGCGCGGCGACGGCGCGGAAGGCGGCGCTCGCGGGATGGGACGTCGCCATCGACTATGCCGGCGACGACGCGGCGGCGCGGGCGACGGTGGCGGCGTGCGAGGCGACAGGGCGGCGGGCGGTGGCGGTGAAGGGGGATGTCTCCGACCCGGCACATGTCGTGGCGCTGTTCAACGCGGCGGCGGGGCTGGGGCCGGTCGGCGCGTTGGTCAACAACGCCGGCATCGTCGGCGCGCGGGGCGCGTTCGAGACGATATCGCCGGAGGCACTGCGGCGGACCTTCGAGGTCAACGTCGTCGGCGCGATGCTGTGCGCGCAGGAGGCGGTGCACCGCATGTCGACTGTGCACGGCGGGGCCCACGGCGGCGCGGGCGGGGCCATCGTCAACATCTCGTCCATCGCGGCGACGCTGGGCAGTCCGGGCGAGTACGTCCACTACGCCGCATCCAAGGGCGCCATCGACAGCCTGACGATCGGGCTGGCGAAGGAGCTCGGCCGGCAGGGCATCCGGGTGAACGCGGTGCAGGCCGGCACGACGCTGACCGACATCCACGGTCGCGAGGGCAACCCGGACCGACCGGCCCAGGTGGCGGCGGCGGCGCCGCTCGGCCGCTGCGCCGAGCCCGACGAGATAGCCGACGCCGTGCTGTACCTGCTGTCGGACCAGGCGCGCTACGTCACCGGCGCGATACTGCGGGTCGGCGGCGGGCTGTAGCAGGGCGGACCGGGCCGTCCCTCAACGCAGCAACAGCCGCCCGTAGATGACGGCGAAGCCGAGGAACGCCGCGAGCCAGGCGAGACCGGAGGCGGTCGTCAGCCACAGCGGAACGGACGGCAGCAGCGCCGCCGCGACGCGCCCGGCGGCGGCGGCGGCGACCAGCAGGTAGACCGCCGTAGTCGCGGGGCCGGCGAGCAGCGGGTTGCCGGTATGGCCGAGGGTGGCGCGGGTCATCACCGCCAGCGTCATGGTGCCGATGGCGCCAGCGGTAAGGGCATGGACCGCCGCGGTCTCCGGCATCCCCGGGGACCACGCGGCCGCCGCGAGCAGCGCCAGCCCGACCGGCATCCAGCCGTAGCCGAGGTGCAGCACCCAGACCAGCGGCTCCGCGCCCGTACGGTGGCCGCACCAGCGCGCCAGCCGCAGCACCTGGGCCAGCGCGGCGAGCGCGAGCAACGCGCCGGTAACAGGGCCTTCCGGCGCGACGACCCAGCAAAGCAACGCGACCGCCGTGGACGCCAGCGCCGCCCTGTCGATGCCGCCGAAGGCCGCCGGCAGCGCGCCCTCCCCGCGCTTCACCAGCCAGTTGCGGGTGAAGCTCGGCACGATCCGCCCGCCGACCAGCGCGATCAGCATCACCGCCACCGCAAGGCCGAGCCGCCAGCCGTGGCCTTCGTCCGGAAGCCAGCCGACGGCCGAGGCATGCATCATGGCGTTGCCGGCCAGGAGCAGCGCCAGCGCCGCCACCCTCGGCAGGTT
>JBBDQX010000113.1:0-6986 GCA_040905765.1 Acetobacterales bacterium | reverse complement strand
CGACGAGGCCACCCTCAAGGCCGAACGCGTCACTTCTTCAACAGCCTGCTAGGCGTGACGGGCTTCGTCAGTCCGCCGATAGGTCAGGCGTTTGCCTTCGATGCCCTTGAGGGCGATCAGGGCGCGCTCCGCGTCGGAAACCTTGCGCTCGTTGTAGCGGAAGTCGAACTCGCCAAGGTAGCGCTTGAGGTGCTGCTGGCTGACATGCTGATACACGCCATTGATGCCGCGCTTCATGATGGAGAAATACGACTCCACGGTGTTCGTGTGCCAGAAGGAGCCGCGCACGTACTCGTCAATCGAGTGATTGACGGAACCGTGGCCAGCATACTCCTTGCCGATGCCCTTGTAGACAGGGGCTTCGTCGGTCATGAGGTACGACTTGCGGTCGACCTGAGAAACGAGGATCGGGCGCAGGTTGCGGTGGTTGACCGAAGGGACGTGCGTCGAGCGCACGCGGCCGTCACGCTCCAAAAGGGCGATGACCGCCTCCTTCTTGGGGACGGGCGCGCCGCGCTGCGCGTTTCGGGCCTTGCCGCCAACGTAGGTTTCGTCGGCCTCTACGACCTTGTTGCCGCCGCCGAGAGGGCCGGGGTTAATCTCGCGCATCGCTTCGCGGATGCGATGCGCCATGAACCACGCGGTCTTGTACGTCACGCCGAGCGAACGGTGCAGTTGATGCGCGCTCATGCCCTTCTTGGAGGAGGCCAAGAGATGGAAGGCCAGAACCCACTTGTTGAGCGGGATTTTGGAGCGCTCCAGCACCGTACCAACGGTCACGGTGAAGTTCTTGCGGCAGGAGTTGCACTGGCACAGTCCGGGGCGATGGGACTTGCCCGCAAGGCGCTTCACGTTCTCGGTTTCGCCGCAGTGAGGGCAGACAGGACCTTCGGGCCACATGATAGCCTCAAGGTGCTTCCTTGCTGCATCGACGTTGTGAAAGATGGGGTTGGTCAGGTCCATGGCGTATCTCCTTGAGACACATAATGGACGCTGCCCTATGCTACGTCAAGTATATAATGCCCGGTGCGGTCGCGACAGACAGTCGGTGGGTGAGAACATGACCAAGCCCCTCAGAATCGGCGGCGGCGCCGGGTTCCTGGACGACCGGGTGGAGCCGGCGCTGGACCTGCTGGAGAACGGCGGCGTCGACTTCCTGATGCTGGAGCATCTGGCGGAGCGGACGCTGGCGCTGCTGCAGGAGGCGAAGCGCAGCGGCAGGCCCGGCTATGTCGGCAATCTGCGCTACCGCATGGAGACGCTGCTGCCGCCCGCCGCCGAGCGGGGCGTGCGGATCGTCACCAACCTCGGCGGCGCCGATCCGGCCGGAGCAGCGGGGCTGGTGCGCGAGGTGGCGAAGGAGAAGGGCCTCGGCCACCTGAAGGTCGCGGCGGTCGAGGGCGACGACGTCACCGACCTGATCCGCGACCTCGACCCGGTGCTGGAGGAGACCGGCGAGAAACTGTCGGCGCTGGGCACGCCGCTGCTCTGCGCCAACGCCTACATCGGCGCCTTCGAGATGAAGGATGCGCTGGACGCCGGAGCCGACGTAGTGCTGGCCGGGCGCGTCGCCGACCCGGCGCTGGCCATCGCGCCGCTGGCGCACCACTTCGGCTGGGGGCCGGACGACCTCGACGCGCTGGCGCTCGGCACCATGACCGGGCACATGCTGGAATGTGCCGGCCATACCACCGGCGGCAACTACGTCGACGGCGGGCGCCGGGTGGTGCCGGGGCTGGACCGGCTGGGCTTCCCGATCGCCGAGGTCGACGGCGAGAGCCTGATCGTCACCAAGACGGCGACCTCCGGCGGGCTGGTCGACCGGCATGTCGTGCGCCAGCAGCTGCTGTACGAACTGGGCGATCCCTCCGACTACCGCACGCCGGACGTGACCATGGACATCGGCGAAGTCGAGGCCGAGGAACTGGGTCGGGACCGGGTGCGGCTGTCCGGCGCGAAGGGCAAGGCGCGGCCGGAGAAGCTGAAGGTGCTGTGCGGCGTCGACAACGGCTGGCTCGGCGTCGCCGAGATATCCTACGGCGGCTGGAACGCCGCCGGGCGGGCGAAGCTGGCCGCCGAGACGGTCGAGAAACGGCTGCGCCGCGATCCCAAGGTGTCGAACCTGCCGATGCGCTTCGACATCATCGGCGTCAGCAGCGTCTTCGTGATGGGCGAGCCGCGCGAGGACATGTACGATGCGCGCTTCCGCATGTGCATCCGCGCGCCCGACAAGGATACGGCGCAGCACGCGCTGTCGGAGGCCGAGACGCTGGCGACCAACGGGCCCGCCGGCGGCGGCGGCAAGACGCAGGCGCTGCGCCGCACGCTGCGGACCTACGCGACCTTCCTGCCGCGCGACAGGGTGCGGCCGTCCTGGCGGATGGTGGACTGAGATGCCGAAGGTTCTGCTCAACGCCATCGCCCATGGCCGCGCCGGCGACAAGGGCAACCGCTCCAACATCGGCCTGATCCCGTACCGCGACGAGGACTGGAACCTGATCGCGACGCAGGTGACGGCCGAGGCGGTGAAGCGCTACTTCGCGAAGGTGGTGAAGGGACCGGTGGTGCGCCATGACCTGCCGAAGCTGAAGGCGTTCAACTTCGTCATGGACGAGGCGCTGGAAGGTGGCGTCAACGACGCGCTGGCGGTGGATGCGCACGGCAAGTCGCGCGCCTCGATCCTGCTGTGCATGGAGGTCGAGGTGCCGGAGGGGCACTGGTCGCTGACCGGCGCCGGGGCGGCGGACTGAGCCGGTCCCGATGACCAGCGCAACGATCCCGTGCCTGCGGTACCGCGACGCGCCGGCGATGATCGACTGGCTGTGCCGGGTGTTCAGGTTCGAGCGCCACCTCGTGGTCGAAGACGGCGAGGGCGGCATCGCCCATGCGCAGCTCAGGCTCGCCGGCGGCATGGTCATGCTCGGCTCGGCGCGCGACGACGACTTCGGCAGGCTGCAGTCGACGCCGCAGGCGCTCGGCGGGAGCACCCAGAGCGCCTACCTGGTGGTCGCCGACGCCGACGAGGTCCATGCTCGCGCCCGCGACGCCGGCGCCGGGATCGTCATGGAGATCACCGACCAGCCCTATGGCGGGCGCGGCTTCTCCTGCCGCGATCCGGAGGGGCACCTGTGGAACGTCGGCACCTACGATCCGTGGGTCGGGTAGCGGCCGGTCAGTCCCGTTCTTCCGTCCCGCCTTCTTCTTCCGGAGCCTGGTCGCGTTCCTCGGGCCGCAGCAGCGGTTCCGGCCGGACCGCCGCGACGTGCAGCCGGTCGAGCCCGGCGCGCATGTCGCCGCCGACCTGCTGTTGCAGCCGCTCGGTGTCGCGCAGCCGGACGTCCTCGATGGTGATCGCCGCGTCGTCCTCGTCGATGCCGAGCGCGACCAGCGCCCGCTCGCCCATGCGGAGCGCCGACTCGAAGGTCTCGCGAACCTCGTAGTCGACGCCGGCGCGGATCAGCGAGATCGAATGGCCGCGGTCGCGCGAACGCACGAACAGCTTCGCGTGCGGGAACTCCGACTGCACCGTGCGGACGATGCGGTCGGCCTTGTCGGTGTCGTCGACGCAGACCGCGATCAGGTCCGCCTCCTCGGCGCCAGCGGCGCGCAGCACCTCGCGGCGTGCGCCCTCGCCGTAATGGACCCGGAACCCGAAGCGTCGGGCCTCGCGGACACGCTCGGCATCGGCGTCGAGGATGGTGACGTCGAGGCCCTGCGCGAACAGCGGCTGCGCGACGATCTGGCCGAAGCGGCCGAAGCCGATCACCATGACCCGGTCGCCGGCGTCGGCGAAGTCCTCCGCCAGGTCGTCGGCATCGGGCTGCTGCGCGGCCGGGAGCAGCAGCGGCTGCAGCCTGTAGACCAGCGGCGACAGCGCCATGGACAGGGTGACGATGGCGACGAGGGTGGAGGTCAGCACCGGGCCGAACAGGAACGAGTCGGAGGCGGCGGCGAACAGCACGAAGCCGAACTCGCCGAACTGCGCGAGCGACAGCGCGACACGGATGGCGGTGTCGCGCTTCTCGCCGCAGGCGAGGGCGACCGCGAAGATCGCCGCCGCCTTGGACGCCATCAGCAGTGGCACCGCCAGGAGAATGACCAGCGCGTTTTCTGCCACCGCGCCGAGGTCGAGCGACAGGCCGACGGCCATGAAGAACAGGCCGAGGAACAGGCCGCGGAACGGCTCGATGTTCGCCTCGAGTTCGTGGCGGTAGCTCGATTCGGCGAGCATGACCCCGGCGATGAAGGCGCCCATCGCGTAGGACATGCCGACGAAGTCCATCAGCAGTGCCGCGGCGATCACCACGCCGAGGGCCCCGGCGGTCATCACCTCCTGCAGCCGCGCCCAGGCGAGCAGCCGGAACATACCGTCGAGCAGGTAGCGCCCGGTCAGCACCAGCGCGGCGATCGCCGCCGCGCCGAGGCCGACGCGGACCAGGCTCTCGGACAGCGACACCTCGGGCCGCAGCGGCGCCAGCAGTTCGGCCAGCAGCAGCAGCGGGACGATGGCGAGATCCTGCAGCAACAGGATCGAGAACGCCTTGCGACCGTGCACGGTGCCCCGCTCGTGCCGTTCCTGCTGCGTCTGCATGACGATGGCGGTCGACGACAGCGACAGGCCGAAGCCGATGACCAGCGCCGCCTGCCACTCGAGGCCGAGCAGCAGCGGCGGCACCGCCAGCGCGGCGCCGCTGGCGAGTACCTGGCCGAGCCCGAGGCCGAAGATGTCGCCGCGCATCTGCCACAGCCGCTGCGGGTTGAGCTCCAGCCCGATGACGAACAGGAACAGCACGACGCCGAACTCGGCGAAGTGAAGCAGCTCCTCGCTGTGGTCGGCGAAGCTGGCCGACAGGGTGACGCGGACGGCGATGCCGGCGGCGAGGAAGCCGAGCACGGCGCCGAGCCCGAGGCGGCGGAACAGCGGCACGAACAGGCACGCCGCCACGATCAGGCCGAGCGCCTCCCAGAACAGCAGCTCGACGCCGGAGGGATCGAAGGCCGGCATGGCTTCAGGCCCCCAGCAGCCGGCTGCCGCCGACCCAGACGAGCCGGCAGCCGGTGAGGAACACCAGCACGTAGACGACGCGGTAGAACCAGGCGCCGGTGATGCGCTTGTGCAGCCAGATGCCGAGCATCATGCCGGCCGGCGCGAGCGGCAGCAGCACCGCGGAGGTCCACAGGTTCTCGCCGCTGAACTGGCCGATGATCGTGTAGGGGATCAGTTTCATGTAGTTGACGGCGAAGAAGAACATCACCGTGGTCGCGACGAATGTCGTCTTGTCGAGCCGTTGCGGCAGCAGGTAGACGGCGACCGGCGGCCCGCCGGCGTGGGCGATGGTGCTGGTGAAGCCGGAGACGCCGGCCCAGAAGGCGCCCCTGCCGGCATGGCGCGGCGCCGGCGGCTGCTCCCGCCCGCCGCGGCTGCCGAGCCAGTGGCGCGTGGTGAAGCCGATGGCGATGCAGCCGAGCAGCAGCCTGAGCGCGTGCTCGTTCATGTACTGGAAGCCCAGCGCGCCGGCGACGATGCCGACCACCGCGCCCGGCACCATGATGCGGATGTTCTCGCGGTCGAACCGCTTGCGGTAGGCGCCGACGCCGAACAGGTCCATGGTGCAGAGGATCGGCAGCATCACCGCCGCCGCCTGCGCCGGCGGCACGATGAGGGCGAGCAGCGGCGTGGCCATGAGGCCCGCGCCGGCGCCGAGGCCGCCCTTCGAGATGCCGGTGCAGAGGATGGCCGGCACGGCGATGGCGTAGAACCAGGGATTGTCGATCAGCATCGCGCCGGTTATAGACCCCGCTCACCGTCCGCGCATCCGCCGTCAGCGGAGAACGCCATAATACGTCCGCCAGCGTCCCCGGCCCGCATCCTCGCCGTCGTCTTCCTGCCCTTCGCCGGGGCCTATTTCCTCGCCTACCTGTACCGCGCGACCAATGCGGTGATCGGGCCGCGCATCGCCGCCGACCTCGGTCTCGGGGCGGAGGCGCTCGGCCTGCTGACCAGCGCCTACTTCCTCGCCTATGCGGTACTCCAGCTGCCGGTCGGCATCGCCCTCGACCGCTGGGGCCCGCGGCGGACCGAGGCGGCGCTGCTGGTGGTGGCGGCCTGCGGCGCGCTGCTGTTCGCCGCCGGACGCGACGCCGCGACGCTGGCGGCCGGGCGGGCGCTGATCGGCATCGGCGTCGCCTCCTGCCTGATGGCGGGGTTCAAGGCCAACTTCCAGTGGTGGCCGGCGGAGCGGCTGCCGCTGGTCAATGGCACGTTCATGTCGTTCGGCGCGCTGGGCGCGCTGGCGGCGACGGCGCCGCTGGAGTTCGGTGCGGCGGCGTTCGGCTGGCGCGCGCCGTTCGTCGTCCTCGCCGCGGCCACGCTGGCGGTCGCGGCGTGGATCTGGCGCGCGGTGCCCGACCATCCGGCGGAACGGCGGGGCCGCGAGAGCCTCCGCGACGCCCTGCGCGGCGTTGCCGCGGTGTTCGGCGACCGGCTGTTCTGGCGTATGACTCCGGTGCTGATGACCAGCCAGGCGGCGGCGATGGCGTGGCTCAGCCTGTGGGCGGGGCCGTGGCTACGCGACGTCGGCGGCCATGACGCCGCCGGCGCCGCCGGGGTGCTGCTGGTCGCCGCCGTGGCGATGGGACTGGGATTCGCCGGCGGCGGCGCCATCACCGGCGCGCTGCGGCGTCTCGGAATCTCGCCGCTGACGGTGGTGGCCTGGGCGATGGCGGCCATGCTGGCCGCGATCCTGCTGCTGGCCGCGGCGCTGCCGGGCGCGGCGGCGTGGTGGGCGGCGGTCGCCTTCACCAGCGGCGTGCCGATCGTCTGCTATGCCGTGCTCAGCCACAGCTTTCCGCCGGCGCTCGCCGGACGGGTCAACACCGCGCTCAACGTGATGGTGTTCGTGGCCGTGTTCGCGGTGCAATGGGGGATCGGCTCGCTGCTGGACCGCTGGCCGGGCGGGGAGGGATACCGGATGGCGCTGACGGCC
>JBBDQX010000112.1:0-7023 GCA_040905765.1 Acetobacterales bacterium | reverse complement strand
CGAGGACCAGGCGGCCCGCCGCACCCAGCCGCCGAAGGACATGTCGGCGATGGACGGCTACGCCGCCCGCGCCGCCGATATCGCCTCGGTGCCGGCGACCCTGAGCTGCATCGGCGAGGCGCCGGCCGGCCGCTCCTTCCCCGGCACCGTCGGCCCCGGCGAGTGCGTCCGCATCTTCACAGGCGGCGCCGTGCCCGAGGGCGCCGACACCATCGTCATCCAGGAGGACACCGGGCGCGACGGCGACAAGGTGCTCGTCCGCGAGTCCTCGAAGCCCGGCACCTGGGTCCGCCCCGCCGGCCTCGACTTCGCCGAGGGCGAGGTGCTGCTCGAGGCCGGCCGCGTGCTGACCGCGCGCGACATCGGCCTCGCCGCGGCGATGAACCTGCCCTGGCTGCCGGTGCGCAGGAAACCCCGCGTCGCGCTGCTCGCCACCGGCGACGAGATCGTCAACCCCGGCGAACCGCTCGGCCCGGACGACATCGTCAGTTCCAACAGCCACGGGCTCTCCGCCCTGGTGCAGGCCTGCGGCGGCGAGCCGGTCAACCTCGGCATCGCCCGCGACGATGCCGATTCGCTGCGCCGCCTCGCCGCCGGCGCGCGCGGCGCCGACATCCTCGTCACCTCCGGCGGCGCCTCGGTCGGCGACCACGACCTGATCCGCTCGGTGCTCGGCGACGCCGATCTTGAGGTCGACTTCTGGCGCATTGCCATGCGGCCGGGAAAGCCGCTGATCTTCGGGCATTTCGGGGACGTGCCGCTGCTCGGGCTGCCGGGCAATCCGGTGTCGGCGATGGTCTGCTCGCTGCTGTTCCTGCGCCCGGCGCTGCGCCGCATGCGCGGCCTTCCAGATGCAGGGGCGCCGACACTGCGCGCCCGCCTCGCCGCCGGCCTGCGCGCCAACGACCGGCGCCAGGACTACCTCCGCGCCCGCCTCGCCACCGGCGCCGACGGTGCCCGCGAGGTCACCGCCTTCGAGAAACAGGACAGTTCGATGATGCGCCTGCTGCAGCGTTCCGACTGCCTGATCGTGCGCCCTCCCCACGCACCGGCACTGGATGCGGGGAACTGGGTGGAGGTCCTGCAGTTCTGTTCCGAAGACGGGGGAATCTGAGAGGAGCGTTCCCCATCCGCAACGCCGCGCGGAAAAACCCGCGAGAATGTGGGTTTATTCTTGACCGCCCCCAGGAACCAAACTAGAACATGCGGCGGTGTTTAGCGTTTGTTCTACATCTTGTGGCCGGAGGCCGGGTTCGCATGCTGACGCACAAGCAGTATGAGTTACTCACCCTGATCGACCGGCGCCTGCGCGCCAGCGGGGTTGCCCCGTCCTACGACGAGATGAAGGAGGCGCTGGGCCTGCGATCGAAGTCCGGCATCCACCGCCTGATCACCGCGCTGGAGGAGCGCGGCTTCATCCGCCGCCTTCCCCACCGCGCCCGCGCGCTTGAGGTCCTCAAGGTCCCGGAAAGCGCGGCCGCCGCCGCCGCGGCCGAAGCGCCCGCGGAAAGGCACGGCGGCCCGAACGTCGTACAGGGCGAGTTCCCCCGGCGTCGGATGTCCGAGCGCCGCGGCGACGACGCGGTGATCGACGTTCCCGTGCTCGGCCGCATCGCCGCGGGCACCCCGATCGAGGCGCTCAACGAACACAGCCGCAGCCTGCCGCTGCCGTCCGAGATGCTGGGCGGCGGCGACTACTACGCCCTCCAGGTTTCCGGCGACTCGATGATCGAGGCCGGCATCCAGGACGGCGATACCGTGGTGCTCCGCCGCTGCGATACCGCCGAGAACGGCGACATCGTCGTGGCCCTGATCGACAACGAGGAAGTCACCCTCAAGCGCCTGCACCGCAAGCGCGACTCGATCGCGCTGGAAGCCGCCAACCCGCGCTACGAGACGCGGATCTTCGGCCCCGACAGGATCAGGATTCAGGGTCGGCTCACGGCGCTGCTGCGCCAGTACTGACGTTCTCCCGGCGCGGTACCCAGGGCCGCGCGCCACGCACCGCGTCGACGCTCAGCACCCTCGCGCCGCCGGGCTGGAGCCAGATCGCGTGCGCGCCCTCGCGCCACAGATCGAACCGGTCGACCACGTGCAGCGCCGACGGACAGGGCCGCCGCACGGGCACCAGGCTCACGACGATGTCGGCGACCCGGCAATCCTCGTCCAGCGCCCGGCCGTCGCGGACCACGGCGATGCGCCGCCCCGCCGCCTCCGTCATGCAGCCCAGCAGGTCGCAGCGCGCTCCGTCGACCGTCCAGTCGCTGGCGTCCCCGGTGCCTGCGCGACGCAGCCAGACCTCCCGGTCGAAGCCGCCGCGGCGCAGGCTGGAGAACGCCATCCCGCCGTCGTCCCGCTTCACGGCCACCAGCCGGGCGTCGCCCGACACCAGCACGTCCGGTGCCGGCGCGACGAGGGGACTGAGGACGCCCGCCAGCAGCGGCACGATCCCCGCCAGCCTGATCCGGCCGCGCCACAGTGTCAGCCACAGCCCGCCGAGCGTGATCGCGGCCAGCGCCCACTGCGGCATCGCGGGTACCGGCGAGGCCGCGCCCGGCAGCCCGGCCACCCACGCCGCCGTCTGCAGCAGGCGCTCGGTCCCGGCCGCCATGGGCTCCAGCGCCCAACCCTCCAGCCCGAGCGGCATCAGCGCGTAGACGAGCAGCCCGGCGGGCATGATCCAGAACGCGGTCAGCGGCACGGCGATCATGTTGCCCAGCACGCCATACAGCGCCAGCCGGTTGAAATGGTAGGCGGCGAACGGCGCGGTCGCCGATCCGGCGATCACCGTCGTCAGGCAGACCCCGGCGAGATACATGCCGAGCACGCCCGCCCATGCCACCGGCCACGGCGCCGACCACAGCCCTCCCCGCCAGTCGGCCAGCCTCTCGCGCAGCGCCTCGTAGGCGGCGATCAGGGCAGTCACGGCGGCGAAGGAGAGCTGGAAGCTGGCGCCGAGCAGGCTTTCCGGCCGCCACAGCAGCACCGCCAGCGCCGCCCATGCCACGAGGCGCATCGACAGGGCCGAACGGTCGAACATCACCGCCAGCAGCACCAGTCCCGTCATCAGGAAGGCACGCTGGGTCGGCACCGTCGCGCCGGTCAGGACCATGTACGCGGCGGCCGCCACCAGTGCGACCGCCGCCGCCCATTTCTTGACGTCGTGCCGCAGGGCCCAGCCCTCGACACCGGCGAGCAGCCCACGCACCGAGAAGAACACCAGCCCGGCGACCATGCCGAGATGGAGGCCGGAAATCGCCAGCAGATGCGCCAGCCCCGAATCGCGCATGTCGTCGAGCACAGCTTCCGGTATCGCTTCCCGCTCGCCGGTCAGGAGCGCGCTCGCTACGGCCCCCTCGGGCCCCGGCGCGGCGGCGAGGATACGTCGATGGATGGTCTGGCGCAGCCGCTCGAGCCAGAGCGTCGTGCCGTCCTCCGCCCCCGCCTGCAGGAGCTTCGGCTGGCCCAGTGCGAAACCGACCGCGCCGAGCCTCTCGAACCACGCCCGGCGCTGGAAGTCGTAGGCACCGGGCGCTGACGGCGCCGGCGGCGGCAGCAGGATGGCGCGTGCCTCGATGCGGTCGCCGGGGCGCAGGAGGGGCTGCGTGCCGTTGATGCGGATACGCACCCGTGCAGGCGTCCGATCCGTATCGAGCCGCCCTATGGAAAGTTCGTCCAGCACCACGCGGCGGTAGCCGCTGCCGCCATCGACCGCGACGATGCGGCCGGCGACCGTAACGGGTACGGTACGCTCCCCGACGACCGGCGCCGCCACCGCATGGGCGCGCCACTGCGCAAGGCCGAAGCCGGCCGCCACGACCGAAAACGCGACCGCCGCGAGCAGCCCGCCCTGTCGCCGGCGAAGCGCCAGTGCCGCTCCGATCCCGGTTACGAGGACCGCCGGCCCCAGCCAGAGGGACGGTTCCTGCCTGAGTGCGAAATAGGCGGCGATACCGCAGCCGAGCAGCACCGGAATCCACAACGGCCAGCGCTCCTGCTGGGCCGCCATCTCGGCGGCCACAGAGCGGATCGGGCTGACGTCGTTCCCTAGCCGTGCGTGCATGACGAGGCCCAATATGCTACACGCCCCTGCAACCCGCCATGCGGGCGTCTTCCGGTCAGTCCGGCCGGGCCGCAGGCATCCGATATTTCAGCGCCCCGCGCTTCCAGAGCATGACCGTAGTCACCAGATTCGCGCCCTCTCCCACCGGCATGCTGCATGTCGGCGGCGCCCGCACGGCGCTGTTCAACTGGCTTTTCAGCCGGCACCATGGCGGCCGTTTCCACCTCCGCATCGAGGACACCGACCGCAAGCGCTCCACAGAAGAGGCGATCGAGGCGATCCTCGGCGGGCTGCGCTGGCTGGAACTGGACTGGGACGGCGAGGCCGTGTTCCAGTCGACGCGGCTGGAGCGCCATGCCGCGGTGGCGAACGAACTGCTGGAATCCGGCAAGGCTTACCGTTGCTACTGCACGCCGGAGGAACTCGCGGAGATGCGCGAGGCGGCGAAGCGGGAGGGTCGGCCGATCCGGTACGATGGCCGCTGGCGCGACCGCGATCCGTCCGAGGCACCCGCCGGCGTCGCACCGGCGATCCGGATCAAGGCGCCGATCGAGGACGAGACGGTGATCGAGGACCTCGTCCAGGGTGAGGTGCGCGTCGCCAACGAGCAGCTCGATGACATGGTGATCCTGCGTGGCGACGGCACGCCGACCTACATGCTGTCGGTTGTCGTCGACGACCTGGACATGGGCATCACCCATGTCATCAGGGGCGACGATCACCTGACCAACGCATTCCGCCAGGTGATGGTGTTCCGGGCCATGGGCTGGAACGAGCCCCGCTTCGCGCACATTCCCCTGATCCACGGCGCGGACGGTGCGAAGCTGTCGAAGCGCCACGGCGCCGTCAGCGTGCTGGAGTTCCGCGAGCAGGGCTTCCTGCCCGAGGCCATGTGCAACTACCTGCTGCGGCTCGGCTGGGGACACGGCGACGAGGAGATCATCCCCCGCGGCAAGGCCGTCGAGTGGTTCGACCTCGACGCGGTGGGGCGGTCGGCCGCGCGCTTCGACTACGCCAAGCTGACCCATCTCAACGCCCACTACCTGCAGCAGGCCGACGAGGCGCGGCTGCTCGATGAGGTCGCGCGCCGCATCGCCGCGATGACCGGCGCGGAGCCGGACGCGGAGGGACGGAAAAGACTGGCCGCCGGCATGGGCGGCCTCAGGATGCGTGCGCGCACGCTCCGGGAACTGGCCGAGAACGCACGGTTCTACGCCGCCTCCCGACCGATCGAGCCGAACGACAAGGCGCGCAAGCTGCTCTCGCCGGAGGCGCTCGAGCTGCTGGCTGATCTGGCCGGGTCGCTTCGCGAGAATCCCGACTGGAGCGAGTCGGGCATCGAGGAGACGGTGAAGGCCTTCGCGGACGCGAAGGGAATCAAGCTGGGCTCGGTGGCGCAGCCGTTGCGCGCCGCGCTGACCGGCAGCAATGTCTCGCCAGGCATCTTCGAGGTGATGGCGATCCTCGGATCGGCTGAAACCCTCGGCCGGATCGAGGACAGCATCGCGCAAACCTAGCGCGATTGTTTCGCGGACGAGAATTCCAATCTCATGCTATGACTGTGCAGTGCAGCATGACCGACTATCGGGAGAAGGAGGCTTAGGCCCATGGCGGACGAAAACAGCAAGGTGATGGTCCTCACCGAACCCGGCACGAATCATTCCATCGATCTCCCGATCAAGGAGGGCACGGTGGGCCCCCGGGTCATCGACATCCGCCAGCTCTACTCGAAGCTGGGGATGTTCACCTACGACCCCGGCTTCACCTCGACCAGCAACTGCGAATCCAAGATCACCTTCATCGACGGCGAGAAGGGCGAGCTGATGTATCGGGGTTACCCGATCATGGATCTCGCGGAGAACAGCAACTTCTACGAGGTCGCCTACCTGCTCCTGTACGGCGAACTGCCCCGGCAGGGCGAGTACAAGAAGTTCGTCCACGACATCACCTACCACACCATGCTGCACGAGCAGCTTCGCAGCTTCTATCAGGGCTTCCGTCGGGACGCGCATCCGATGGCCGTGATGTGCGGCGTGGCCGGTGCGCTCTCGGCCTTCTACCACGACTCGACGGACATCAACGATCCGCACCACCGCATGGTGGCGTCCTACCGGATGATCGCGAAAATGCCGACTATAGCGGCATGGGCGTACAAGTACTCGATGGGTCAGCCCTTCGTGTACCCGCGCAACGACATGGATTACGCCGAGAACTTCCTGCACATGATGTTCGCGGTGCCTGCCGAGGACTACAAGGTGAACCCCGTCGTCGCCAAGGCGATGGACAAGATCCTCATCCTGCACATGGACCACGAGCAGAACGCATCGACCTCCACGGTACGTCTCGCCGGGTCGAGCGGCGCCAACCCCTTCGCCTGTGTCGCCGCCGGCATTGCCTCCCTGTGGGGCCCGGCGCACGGCGGCGCCAACGAAGCGGTGTTGCAGATGCTGGAAGAGATCGGCTCGCCCGACGAGGTCGGCAAGTACGTCAAGAAGGCACGCGACAAGGACGATCCGTTCCGCCTGTTCGGCTTCGGCCATCGCGTCTACAAGAACTACGATCCGCGGGCCAAGGTGCTGCAGGCGGCCGCACATGAGGTGCTCGACGAACTCGGCATGCGCGACCATCCGCTACTCGACATCGCCATGAAGCTGGAGAAGATCGCGCTCGAGGACGAATACTTCGTCGAGAAGAAGCTCTACCCGAACGTCGACTTCTACTCGGGCATCATCCTCAAGGCGATGGGCATCCCCTCGTCCATGTTCACCGTACTGTTCGCCGTCGCCCGCACAGTCGGCTGGGTGGCGCAGTGGAACGAGATGATCTTCGACCCCAGCCAGAAGCTCGGCCGCCCGCGCCAGCTCTATACCGGTGCGGCGCAGCGCGACTACGTGCAGATCGACAAGCGCTAGCAGGCTGCTGAAAAAGTGTCTTCCATCGCGGTCCGGCAGGTGATTCGA
>JBBDQX010000111.1:0-7024 GCA_040905765.1 Acetobacterales bacterium | reverse complement strand
GGGGGGTCTACCCCGCCGGGCGCCGCGTTTCCTTCCAGGCAGGGTAAAGCGCATACATGTTCTCGAAGCTCCTCGGCATGCTGTCCGCCGACATGGCGATCGACCTCGGCACGGCGAATACGCTGGTCTACGTGAAGGGCCGGGGCATCGTCCTCAATGAACCGTCGGTGGTCGCCATCGCGGACGTGAAGGGCAAGAAACACGTCCTGGCGGTGGGCGAGGAGGCGAAGCAGATGCTCGGCCGCACGCCTGGCAACATCCAGGCCATCCGGCCGCTTCGCGACGGCGTCATCGCCGACTTCGAAGTCGCCGAGGAGATGATCAAGCACTTCATTCGCAAGGTGCATAACCGGCGCAGCTTCGCCAGCCCGCTGGTCATCATTTGCGTACCCTCGGGGTCGACGGCGGTGGAGCGCCGGGCCATCCAGGAATCGGCCGAGGCCGCCGGCGCACGCCGCGTGTTCCTGATCGAGGAGCCGATGGCCGCCGCGATCGGCGCCGGGTTGCCGGTGACCGAGCCGACCGGCTCGATGGTCGTCGATATCGGCGGCGGCACCACCGAGGTCGCGGTGCTTTCGCTCGGCGGCATCGTCTACGCCCGCTCCGTCCGCGTCGGCGGCGACAAGATGGACGAGGCGATCATCGCCTACATCCGCCGCAACCATAACCTGCTGGTCGGCGAGGGCAGCGCCGAGCGGATCAAGAAGGAGATCGGCTCCGCCTGTCCGCCGGAGGACGGCGACGGGGCGACCATGGAGATCAAGGGCCGCGACCTGATGAACGGCGTGCCAAAGGAACTGGTGATCAGCGAGCGGCAGATCGCCGACAGTCTTGCCGAGCCGGTCAGCCAGATCATCGAGGCGGTCAAGGTGGCGCTGGAGCACACCGCGCCTGAGCTTGCCGCCGACATCGTAGACAAGGGCATCGTGCTGACCGGCGGCGGCGCGCTGCTTGGCAACCTCGACTTCGTGCTGCGTCACGCCACCGGCCTGCCGGTGTCTATCGCCGACGATCCGCTGACTTGCGTCGCCCTCGGCACCGGGCGCGCGCTTGAGGAAATGAAGAAGCTGAAGAACGTTCTGACCACGATGTACTGAGCCGCCTGAGCGGCGGCCCACGCGCTTTCCCGGGAGGCCATGCGCGTACCTGCAACCTTCAAGCTGGCGATCCATCGGCTTTCGCTGGTTCTGTTGTTCGGCGCGGCCTTCGGCCTGATGATGATCGGCAAGGCCGACACCCTGCTCGTCGAGCGCATCCGCACCGGCGTCGTCGATGCGGTGTCGCCTGTCCTCGGCATGCTGTCGCGGCCGGCCGCTACCGCCGACATCGTCGTCCAGGAGATCAGGGCCCTCACGCATCTGCGCGCCGAGAATGCCCAGCTTCGCGAGGAGAACGAGCGGCTGCTGCGCTGGCAGACCCTGGCCCGGCGGCTGGAGTCGGAGAACCGCGCGCTGAAGGAGCTGCTGCTGTTCGTGCCGCCGCCCGAGGCGGCCTTCATCTCCGCCCGCGTCATCGCCGATGCCGGCAGCGCCTTTGCGCGCTCCGTTCTGATCAACGCCGGCCGCCGCGATGGCGTCACCAAGGGACAGGCGGTGATGCACGGTCATGGCCTGGTCGGCCGCGTCGCCGAGGCCGGCCACCGCTCCGCCCGCGTGCTGCTGTTGACCGACCCGAACTCCCGCATTCCGGTGCAGCTCGAGCAGTCGCGCTCGCGCGCCATCCTGGCCGGCGACAACACCGACCTGCCGCGGCTCAACTTCCTGCCCGAGGGCGTCGAGGTCCAGCCCGGCGAGCGTGTCGTCACGTCGGGCCACGCCGGCGCGTTTCCGCCCGGCCTGCCCGCCGGCATCGTCACTTCCGTGACCGAGGCCGGCGTGCGCATGCAGCCCTTCGTCAGCACCGCCAGGCTCGAGTTCGTCCGCGTGCTCGATTACGGGCTCGACGGCATCCTCGGCGCCGACATCACGCAGGAGCTGAAGGCGACCACCCCGGCCTCCGCGACGGCCGCGTCTCCGCCGCACCCCGGTTCCGTGCCGGCGGACCGGCCGGCGGAGGGCACCCAGAGGGCGCCATGACGACGACTTTCTGGCGTCGGGCCGACCTTCTCGCAAGCGCCGTCACGCCGTTCTGCGTGACGTTGCTGCTGATCCTGTCCGGGCTGGTGCATTCGCGCGTTCCGGAACTCGCCTCGGTGGCGCCGGTGCTGCCGCTGGCCGCGATCTATTTCTGGTCGGTCTATCGTCCCGGCCTGATGCCCTATCTTGCGGTGTTCGCGCTGGGCATCATGTTCGACCTGCTGTCCGGTGTGCCGCTCGGCCTCAATGCTGTGGTCTTCATGCTGGTGCGCCTGATCACCGTTTCGCAGCGCCGCTTCCTTGTCGGCAAACCCTTCCTGATGGTCTGGTGGGGCTACATGATGATCGCCGCCGGTGCCGCCTTCGCCGCCTGGGTGTTGTCGAGCGTCGCCACCGGGCGGCTGCTTCCCACCCTGCCACCGGTATTCCAGCTCCTGCTGACGGTCGGGGTCTACCCGCTTGTCTCCTGGCTGCTGGTGAAGGCCGACGCCGGGCTCGTCCAGTCCGAGGCATAGGCGGACCGATGCATAACGACCAGGATCGCTTCAAGCTGTTCACCCGCCGGGCATCGATCCTCGCCGGTGGCCAGCTGGCCCTCGTTTCCGCCCTCGTCGGCCGCCTCTACTACCTGCAGGTCCTCCAGGAAGATCGCTACCGCATGCTGGCGGACGAGAACCGCATCAGCCTGCGGCTGCTGCCGCCCCCGCGAGGCCGCATCCTCGACCGCGAGGGCGTGCCCCTGGCGGTCAACTCCCGCAACTATCGTGTGCTGCTGGTCGCCGAGCAGTCGCCGAGCCTCGCCCGCACCCTGGACGCGCTCGGCCGCATCATCCCGATCGGTGAGCACGACCGCCGCCGGATCGAGCGCGAGGTGCGCCGCAAGCGGCCCTTCGTCCCGGTTACCGTGGCCGAGAATCTGGGCTGGGAGCAGGTCGCCCAGATCGAGGTCAACGCCCCCGACCTGCCGGGCATCTCGATCGACGTCGGCCAGTCGCGCTTCTATCCGTACTACGAGGAGGCGGCGCACGTGATCGGGTACGTCGCCGCGGTCGCCGAGGAGGAACTGACGGGCGACCCGGTCCTGGAGTTGCCCGGCTTCCGCATCGGCAAGAGCGGCATAGAGCGCGAATACGATGGCGCCATGCGCGGCAAGGCCGGCACCACGCAACTCGAGGTCAACGCCCTCGGCCGGGTGATCCGCGAGCTGAAGCGCCAGGACGGCCAGCCGGGCGACGACGTCGAGCTGACCCTGGACATCGACCTGCAGCGCGCCGTTAGCCGCCGGCTCGGTAACGACAGCGCTGCCGCCGTGGTGATGGACGTGCGGAGCGGCGAGGTGCTCGCCATGTCCTCGACGCCCAGTTTCGATCCCAATTCCTTCAACCAGGGCATCAGCAGCACCGAGTGGCGCGCCCTCAGCACCAATATGAAGGCGCCGCTGATCAACAAGCCGGTTTCCGGGCAGTACGCACCGGGGTCGACCTTCAAGATGATTGTCGCGCTGGCCGGGCTGGAGGCAGGGCTGGTCGCGCCCGACGACCGCTTTTACTGCCGCGGCTGGATGGATATGGGCAACGCCCGCTTCCACTGCTGGAAGAGGCACGGCCACGGCTGGATGGACATGCACGAGGGCATCAAGCAGTCGTGCGACGTCTATTTCTATGAACTGGCGAAGAAGGTCGGTATCGCGCGGATCGGCGCCATGTCGCGCCGGTTCGGCCTCGGTGGCACCGTGGGCATCGACCTGCCGGGCGAGCAGGCCGGGCTGATCCCGACGCGCGAATGGAAGATGGCCCGCGTCGGCACGCCCTGGCAGCGGGGCGAGACGGTGGTCGCCGCCATCGGGCAGGGCTACATCCTCACGACGCCGCTGCAGCTCGCGGTGATGAGCGCGCGCCTCGCCACCGGCCGCGCCGTGACGCCGCGGCTGACCCGCCGCCTCATCGGCCCCGATGGCGACACCCGTCTGCCCGAGACGCCGGAGTTTCCGCCGCTTGGCCTGTCCGAGCCGGCCCTGGCGGTGGTACGCGACGCGATGGACGCGGTCACCAACCACAGCCGCGGCACCGCGTACCGTTCACGGATCGCCGAGCCTGAGTTCGCGATGGCTGGCAAGACCGGCACCGCGCAGGTGCGCCGTATCACCCGTGCCGAACGCCTGACCGGCGTGAGGAAGAACGAGGACCTCGAATGGCGGCAGCGCGACCACGCGCTGTTCGTCGCCTTCGCGCCGGTCAAGACGCCGCGCTACGCCGCCGCCGTGGTCGTCGAGCACGGCGGCAGCGGCTCGACCACCGCGGCGCCGATCGTGCGCGACATCCTGCTCGAGGCCCAGCGCCTCGACCCCGGCGGCCGGCGTCGCCTCGCCGGCGGCGCCGACGGGCGCGGCGAGGGGGGCTGAGCCCCGTGGCCTCCATCCTCGGCAATAACCGCCGCTACGAACGGCCGCTGTCGGAGAAGATCTGGCATCTCGGCTGGGCACTGATCTTCCTTGTCGCGGTGATTTCGGCGGTCGGCTTCGCGATGCTGTATTCGGCCGCCAACGGCAGCATCCATCCGTGGGCGGTGAACCAGATGATCCGCTTCGGGGTGGGGCTCTCCGTGATGGTGACGCTGGCGATGGTCGACATCCGCACCTGGATGCGCTGGTCCTACCCGATCTACGGGGTGATGCTGTTCATGCTTGCCGGCGTCGAGCTGTACGGCGAGATCGGCATGGGCGCGCAGCGCTGGATCGATCTCGGCGTCGTGCGCCTGCAGCCGTCGGAACTGATGAAGATCGCCATGGTGCTGGCGCTGGCCCGCTATTTCCACGGTCTGCAGGTCGAGGATGTCGGCCGTCTGTCATGGCTGGTGCCGCCGGCCCTTATCGTGCTGACCCCGGCTTTCCTGGTGCTGCGCCAGCCGGACCTCGGCACCGCCGGCATGCTGATGCTGGCGGGGGCGGCGATGTTCTTCATCGCCGGCGTGCGCGCATGGCTGTTCGTCGTCATCGGCGTGGCCGGGCTCGCCGCGATCCCGGTCGGCTGGCAGATGCTGCGCGAATACCAGCGCCAGCGCGTGCTGACCTTCCTCAATCCCGAGACCGATCCGCTGGGCTCCGGCTACCACATCCTGCAGTCGAAGATCGCGCTGGGCTCCGGCGGCATGTTCGGCAAGGGCTTCCTGCAGGGCACGCAGAGCCACCTCAACTTCCTGCCGGAGCGCCAGACCGACTTCATCTTCACCATGCTGGCGGAGGAGTTCGGCCTCGTCGGCGGCGTCGCACTGATCGCCATGTACACGCTGGTCATCGCCTACGGCGTCGCCATCGGCCTGTGGTCGCGCAACCACTTCGGGCGGCTGCTGGCGATGGGCGTGACCACCACCATCTTCCTGTACGTCTTCATCAACATCGCCATGGTGACCGGCCTGATCCCGGTGGTCGGCGTGCCGCTGCCGCTGATCTCCTATGGTGGCACGGCGATGCTGACCATCATGATCGGCCTCGGCCTGATGATGAGCGTGCTGGTCCACCGCGATACCTTCATCGGCCGTCGCGGTCCGTCGGAAGACGACTGACCGCCTGCAAGGCTTGAGGGGAGGGCCCGCGCTGCGCCTGCTGTCCTCCCTGATCGCGGCGCTGCTGTGGTGCGGACCCGCCGACGCCCATGCCCTGCTGGTGCAGTACGAGCTGCCGCTGCCGCTCGGCTATTACCTCGCCGGCGCCGGGGCGACGGTGGCGCTGTCCTACGCGGTGGTGGCGTGGTTCCTGCGGCATCCGGTCGCGCCGTCGCTCTCCGAGCGGAGGCTGCGCCGGTCGCCGCCACCGGCAGTGCGGCACGCCGGCGAACTCGCCTCTATCGCGCTCTATCTGCTGCTCGTCGCCGCCGGCCTGTTCGGCGTGCAGGGCGACGTCGCCGACAACATCCTGCCGACCGCCATCTGGGTAGTCTGGTGGGTCGGCGTCGCCTTCGTCAGCGTCTTCGTCGTCGACATCTGGTACCTGCTCAACCCGCTCGCCGCCATCGCGCGCCGGACCGCGAAGGGCCTGTACGGGCTGTTCCCGGACCGGCGGCCGCTGCCGATGCCGGCGTGGCTCGACGTGTGGCCCGCGGCGGTGCTGTTCCTTTGCTTCTCCTGGGCCGAGCAGGTCTGGCCGGCCAACGCCGTTCCGGCATCGCTGGCGGCCGGCGTGCTGCTCTACAGCGCCGTCACCTGGACCGGCATGGCGCTGTTCGGTGTCGAGCCCTAGCTGCGCCGCGGCGAGGCGTTCACCGTCTTCTTCGGCCTGTTCGCGCGCATGGCGCCGCTCGACGCCCGCAGCGGCACCGTCCGGCTGCCGGGGGCGGGGCTGGTCGCCGAAGGCCCGATGTCCGCCGGCATGACCTGTTTCGCCGTGCTGGTGCTCGCCACCGTCGGCTTCGACGGCATCGGCGAGACGCCGCTCTGGTCGCACATCCACGGTGCCGCGATGGAGGTGCTGTACCGCGCCGGCGTGGTGGCGCAACTGGGCTACGTCGCCGCCGGTGCGCTGGTCGAGACCGCAGGCCTGCTGCTGGCGCCACCGCTGTTCATGGCCGTGTTCCTGATGTTCTGCCGGCTGTCTTTGGCGGCCGCCGGCGACTCGACGATGACCGCGTGGTCCTGCGCGCGCCGTTTCGCGCCGACCCTGCTGCCGATCGCCATCGCCTACCACCTCGCGCACTACGCCTGGTTCCTGCTGATCGAGGGGCAGCGCATGGTCTCGCTGGTCTCCGACCCCTTCGGCTTCGGCTGGAACCTGTTCGGCACCGCGGGCTACGCGCCGGACCTCGAACTGGTCGGCGCCCGCTGGATCTGGCTCGGCTGCATCGTCGCCGTTGTCGCCGGCCACGTTGTTGCTATCCTGCTGGCGCACGTCGTCGCGCTGCGGGCCTTCGCGGACCGGTGCGCCGCCCTGCGCAGCCAGGGGCCGATGGTCGCCCTGA
>JBBDQX010000110.1:0-7050 GCA_040905765.1 Acetobacterales bacterium | reverse complement strand
GGCGCATTGGGTGCACCGTACGCTGAGCTGACGGCCGGTATCCCGGACCGGTGGCACGACAACCTGCGGACTTATGCTCATGACACAGCGCGACAACTGGGGCTGGCTGGCACGGATCGGCATCTTCATCGTCGGCCATGAGGTCGCGCCCGAGGCCGAGTGGTGGGCGATGGCGCCGCCCGGCGTCTCGGTCCACGCGGCGCGGGTCACGGCGCGCGCGCCCTGGGCGACGTGGCGCGAGGGCCGCGGCGGCGTCGAGCTGTCGGATGACCTCGCCCGCGGCGGACGGCAGTTCGGCGCGATGCCGCTGACCGCGGCGACGGTCGGCCACAGCTCCAGCAGCCTGATCGGCGGCGAGGGGTGGGACGCCGCCGTCATCGCCGCGCTGTCGGAAATCCTGCGCCCGGACACCGTCGCCACCACCAACGGCCTGGACAGCCTCGCCGCCTTCGGCGCGCTCGGTGTCCGCCGCCCGTATCTGGTCTTCCCGCCGTGGTACGACGACGGCACGGTCGCCGCCGGCGTCGCCTACTACCGGACCCACGGGCTGGACCCCGCCGGCCACCTGCGCTTCGACCCGGGCAGGCAGTGGCGCGACCTGCCTGTGCGCGAGCTCGGCCGCGCCGGCCTGCCGTTCGAGCAGGAGGTGGAGCCGCTCTACCGCCAGGTCCGCGCCGGCTGTCCCGCGCCGGCCGACGGCGTGTTCATCGCCGGCACCGGCTTCCGCTGCGTGGCCGTCCTCGACGCGCTGGAACGCGACCTCGGCCGGCCGGTCCTCTCCGCCAACCAGGTCAGCCTGTGGCACTGCCTGCGCCTGTCCGGCGTCCGCGCCGGCGTGGCGGGATACGGCAGGCTGTTCGACCTCTAAGAAATCGCGGCACGCGGGTAAAAAATCGCGGCACGCGGGAACCGGATCGCCGCCGCCCGATTGGCCCTTCAGGCGTCATGCCTCAGGGGAGGGCCGCATGTCCCGTATAGCGCGCGTTCTGGCAATGACCGTGGTCGCGGCGGCCGTGGTGGCGGCGGGGCTGGCCTTGCCCGCCAGCGATGCGCGGGCCGAGCTGCGCACGGCGCAGCACCCCGGCGCCGGCTGCATCGCCTACCCGCCCTACCGCAACGACGTCGCCATTCCCTACCAGTTCCTGCTGTTCGGCATCGACCAGCAGGCCTTCTGCCACATCCGCATCGACGACGAGATGCCGGCCGACGACATCCACGTGGTGTTCGTCTACGGCTCCAACGTGGAGGTGCGCCTGTGCCTGCATCGCGAGGGCGACTGGGTCCGCTGCGGCTCGATGCGCAGTATCGGTTCCGCGCGCAGCATGACCTGGGTCGGCCCGCCCTACGACCTGCCCTCGACGCCGTCCGGCGCGTTCCTCTCGGTCCGCTTCGTCGGCGGCCTGTCCCTGGTCGACGAATACGACGTCCTGTGGAGCATCCCGGAATGATCCGCCGTTCGCTGCCGGCACTGCTGGCTCTCGCTCTCGGCGCCTGCGCGCAGCAGGGGCAGGGGCCCGATCCCTCCGTCATGCAGCTGGTCGAGCAGCGACAGGCCGCCGACCTCGACGCGCGCGCGGCGGGGCAGCACTATACCGACCGGCTGCAGCGGATGTTCGACGCGGAGTCGCGGGACACGCAATGGGCCGACCGGTTCGAGACCGACCTCAGGCGCGCCGCCGAAGGGGTGCTGTCGCCGGGGACGCTGGCCGCGGTCGATTGCCGCGCCACACGCTGCATGGTCGAGTTCGCGCCCGACGCCGCTGCCGACCGGCAGCAGGCGCAGGATCGGCAGCAGGCGCAAGGCACGCGCATGTCCCTGCCGGCGTCGGCGGGGCTGCTCGCCTGGCTGTCCGCGGCGCAGCCCTGCGGCTTCTATGCGCCCGCGCCGTCCGCCACGGATGCCCCGCGACCGGTCCGGGCGTGGATCCTCTGCGAGGACGACCGCCAGCCGGCACGCGCCGCACCCTGAACACGGCTGGAACCGCGTCGTCGCTTCGCCGTTGGCGATAGACGCCAGCCACCGGACGGAGCGACGACGATGCGGACGGATTTCCTCCCTGCCACCACCGAGCGCGTCGAGGCCCACACCTCCGACGCCGTCAACCGGCGTATCCACGACGAGACGGAAGACAGCGTCGCCTTCTTCGCCGATCACCCGGAGCAGATCGGCCGGCGTCTCGCCGAACTCGACGAGGAATGGGACATCGAGCGCACGCTGGAAGCCAATGCCGCGACCCTGTCGCTCGCCGGCCTCGCGCTCGGCGCGGCGGTCGACCGGCGCTTCTACGCCCTGCCGCTGGTGGTCGCGGGTTTCCTGCTGCAGCACGCGCTGCAAGGCTGGTGCCCGCCGGTGCCGGTATTCCGCCGCCAGGGGGTGCGCACCGCCCACGAGATCGAACAGGAGCGCGTGGCCCTGAAATACCTGCGCGGCGACTTCGCCGAGCCGCCGCCGGCTAACGGCCCGGCGCGCTCGCGGGCGCGGATTGCACTGGCCGTCGCGGCACGCTGAACGGAGGCCCTACCGCGGCGTGCCGTCTCCCGGTCCCAGCGCGCGCTGCATCATCACGGTGTCGAGCCAGCGCTCGTGCTTCCAGCCGACCGAGCGCATCGTGCCGATGAGGTCGAAGCCTGCCCGCTCGTGCAGCCGGATCGAGCCCTGGTTGGCCGAATCGCCGATCACCGCGATCATCTGCCGGAAGCCGGCCTTCTCCGCCTCCTCGACCAGCCGCAGCAGCAGCGCAAGGCCGATGCCGCAGCCCTGCCGGTCCTCGCGCACGTAGACCGAGTTCTCCACCGTCGCGCCATAGGCCGGCCGCGGACGGTAGGGCCCGGCATAGGCGTAACCCGCCACCTCGCCGTCCAGCTCCGCGACGACATAGGGAAAGCCGCCCTGCAGCAGCCGTTCGCGCCGCGCCGCCATCTCCGTTTCGTCCGGCGGCTGCAGCTCGAAGCTGGCGCGGCCGTGCCGCACCGCGTGGCCGTAGATTGCGGTGATCGCGGGCAGGTCGGCGTCGCGGCTGGCCCTCAGCAGCAGGTGGGCCGTGGCGGGTGCGGAATCGGATGGCATGGAATCGGGGGCGGCGGTCGGCATGGGAGCGGCTTGCGGTAAGGGAGGCCGCGATCCTGCACCGCCGGCCCGTCGAAGGGAAGCGGTGCCGCCGGCCTTCAGCCTGTCGTCCCGGCGGGAAATGCTCGCCGTGGCGTTCGCAGATCCCGCCGGCCCGTGCCGCCGGTAGGCTACCGCAGGACGTGCACCGCGCAGGGCGCGTACCGCACCACGTGGCCGGCGGTCGAGCCGATGAAATAGTCCTGCAGTCCCGGCTTGTGCGAGGCGATGACGATGCAGTCGCACTTCCGCTGCTCGGCGAACTCCAGGATGGCCCGCCCCGCGTGGCCCTTCACCACTTTCGCCTCGACGCCGCTGCCGGCGTCGCCCGCGATCTCCGCCAGCCGCGCCTTGGCGTCCTTCACGCTGCGGTCCATGACCTCTTTCGTGAGATACGCTTCGACATAGGTCGGGATCTCCTCGACGACGTTCAGCAGGACGATCCGCGCTCCCTTCGCCGAGAGCGCGCGCGCCACCTCGAGCACCGAGTCGGGCGCGGGCTCGTGTTCGAAGGCAACGGGAATCAGGATGTTGCTGTACAAGTTACGGTCCTCCGGTTTCGGGCGAGCGGACTTCGCTGCCGGGCGCCGGCCCCCCGGGGCCGGCTCGCACCATCGGACAGGCGGGCGCCGCCGGACGCATTGATTCAGGTCAGTCGTGCAATTCCGGCCCCCTGGGTGCCGTGACCGGCGGCCAGCCATTCGCCGTCCGCAAGGCTGCCGTCCGCGCGGCGGACTTGATCGGCTGGTCCGTCGGCGCGACAAAGGGTCGCACCCGCCGACCCTGCTCATTCGTCCCACAGCCATGCACATCTACCTGCCGATCGCCGGAATCTCCGCCAGCACCCTCGGGTTGCTGGGGGTCGGCGGCGGCATCGGCTTCCTGTCCGGCCTGCTCGGCGTCGGCGGCGGGTTCCTGCTGACGCCGATGCTCATTCTGTTCGGCATCCCGCCGGCGGTGGCGGTGGCGACCGGGGCCAGCCAGCTCGTCGGCACCTCGGTCTCCGGCGTCCTCGCGCATCTGCGCCGGGGCAACGTCGACCTGCGCATGGGCCTGGTGCTGCTCGCCGGCGGCGTCGCCGGTTCCAGCGCCGGGGTGCTGCTGTTCACCCTGCTGCGCTCGATGGGCCAGCTCGAACTGGCGATCAACCTCTGCTACGTCGTGCTGCTCGGCACCATGGGCCTGATGATGTCCGCCGAGAGCGTGCGCAGCATCCTCGGCAGCCGCCGGGGCAAGCCGCGGCGCGGCAAGCTGCACCAGCACTGGTGGGTGCACGGCCTGCCGTTCAAGATGCGCTTCCGCCGCTCCAGGCTGTACATCAGCGCGCTGCTGCCGCTCGGCATCGGCTTCGGCGTCGGCGTGCTGTCGGCGATCATGGGCGTCGGCGGCGGCTTCATCATCGTGCCGGCGATGATCTACCTGCTCGGTATGCCGACCTCCGTCGTCGTCGGCACCTCGCTGTTCCAGGTCGTGTTCGTCGCGGCCAATACCGCCTTCCTGCAGGCCACCTTCAACCAGGCGGTCGACATCGTGCTGGCGCTGGTGCTGCTCGCCGGCGGGGTCGTCGGGGCGCAGCTCGGCGCGCGCTGGACCAGCCGCGTGCCCGGCGAATGGCTGCGCGCGCTGCTGGCGGTGCTGGTGCTCGGCCTCGGCATCAAGCTGACCGTCGACCTGCTCCAGACCCCCGACGATCCCTGGGCGGTCCGTATCGAGCAGCGCCTTTGAGCGACCCCGGCCGCCGCGCCGCCCCGGCGCCGGAGACGACGGCCTTTCTCGTCGTCGCCGTCGCGGCGATGTTTGCTCAGGAGACCTTCGTCACCCTCTCCAAGGCGGTCGGCCCGGTGATCGCCCCGGCGATCCTGACCGATCTCGGTGTCGGCCCGGCCTATGTCGGCGTCTACACCGGCATCCTCGCGTCGATGGGTATCGTCGGCTCGATGGGTTGCGGCAGCTTCATCGTCCGTTACGGCCCGATGCGCACCAGTCAGGCGGCGCTGGTGCTGCTGTCCGCCGGCCTCGTCGTCGCCTCGGTCGGCTGGCTGCCGCTGTTCGCATTGGCGGCACTGATCGCGGACAATGGGCAGGTGATCTCGACGCCGTCCAGCTCTCATATGCTGCGGCGCATCGCGCCGCCACGCCAGGCGCCGCTCGCCTTCTCCATCGCCAAGTCCTCGGTCCCGGTCGGGCTGGTGATCACCGGCTTCGTCGGGCCGTGGCTGGCACTGAACCTCGGCTGGCGCGGGGCGCTTCTGGTCACCGCCGGCGTCTGCGTCCTGGTGGCGCTGGCGCTGCAGCCGCTGCGCGGCCGCTTCGACGTCGACCGCAAGCCGGACCAGCCGATCAGGCTGTCCGACGTCCGCAGCACCCTGGTCGCCGTGATCGGCCGCGGGCGGATGCGCACGCTGGCGCTGACCTGTCTCGTCTTCAACGGGGTGCAGAGCGCCTTCGCGGCCTATTTCGTCATCGCGCTGACCGACGGCCTCGGGCTCGGCCTCGGCGCCGCCGGGGCGCTGTTCTCGACCGGCATGGCGGTGGCGGTGCCGGGCCGCATCGTCTGGGGCTGGATCGGCGGCCGGCTGGTCCCGGCCGGCGCCATCCTGGTGCTGCTCGCCGCCGGCATGGCGCTGTCGGCCGCGGCGGCCGCGCTGGCGACGCCGGCGTGGTCGCCGCTCGCGCTCGGCGCCGTCGCCGCCGGCTTCGGCGCCACCGCGCTCAGCTGGCACGGCATTCTGCTCGCCGAGGTCGCCTTCCTCGCGCCGGAGGGCCGCGCCGGCGCCTATACCGGCGGCGTGCTGGCCTTCGGCCAGATGGGCGCCCTGCTGTTCCCGCTGGTCTTCGCCGTCGCGCTGCTGGCGACCGGCAGCTACGCCCCCGCCTTCATCGCCATCGGCCTGCCGGCGCTGGCTATGGCGGTGGCCCTGATCTGGGTCGCGCGGCGCTGATCCGCCGCCGCCGAACCACCGTACTCCCTGATGTGGCGGGGGCAGGGCGGTGCTAGCCTTCCGTCGCCACGACTGTCGGGAGATCGCATGACCTTCGCCAAGGCCTACGGCTTCACCCTCGTCGTCTTTCTCGCCGTCGACCTGCTGTGGCTCGGCGTCGTCATGCGCGGCTTCTATGCGGCGCAGCTCGGGCCGCTGCTGCGCGACAGCCCGATGATCGCGCCGGCGGCGGTGTTCTACCTCGCCTATGTCGCCGGCATCGTCTGGTTCGCGGTGCTGCCGGCGCTGGCGTCGGGCGACTGGAAGACGGCGGCGCTCAACGGCGCCATCCTCGGCCTGCTCGCCTACGGCACCTACGACATGACAAACCTGTCGACGCTGAAGGACTGGCCGGTGCCGGTCAGCTTCGTCGACATGATCTGGGGCGGCGTCGTCACCGGCGTCTCCGCCACCGCCGGGTTCTACGCCACCCGCGCCGTCTCCTGACCGCAGCCGGCGGCTGCCGGCGGATCGAAACTCGTTTATAATCCGCTCGCTGCATTCCGTTGCGCCGGCCGTGCCGGCCGGGCAGGTCAGGGGGCCAATTGACCGCGCCGCATCCGCCGACCGAAGAGCACCGGCTGTACCTCGCCGCGCGCGACATGCTCGGCGATCCGTCGCCCGACACCCTGCTGGTGGTCGACTTCTCCGGCCTCGCCCACATCGACGATCTGACCCTGTGGCACGCGGTGGCCGGCGGCATTCGCGACCGCCTCGGCGGCGAGGCCCGCGACAGCTTCACGCTGCGCCATCACCGCGTCGCGCTGCGGCTCGACGGGCACCGCTGCGCCGACACGCACTCGCGGCTCGACGAACTGGCCGGCTTCCTCGCCGGCCACAACCACGGCCGGCTGACTTGGCGCTGCTTCGACCTGCCGCGCGACGGCGACGGCTTCCTCGCCTTCCTGCGCGAGCTCAAGGCCGACGGCATCGCCCCCGCCCCGCCCCCCCCCGCCCCGGCGC
>JBBDQX010000109.1:0-7051 GCA_040905765.1 Acetobacterales bacterium | reverse complement strand
GCGATTCTCCTCGTCGGTTCGGCCGGCTGCGAATCGGTTCCGGAGGACCGGGCGGTTGTCGATGCGTGCCTGGAGGTCGCCAGAGATCTCGCCCGGAACGGCCTGCGCGACATTGCCGACGAACGTTCGAAGCGCTTCCTCGGAAAGGTCGAAGAATACCGCGCCCGATGCCGTGGCGGAGAGTTCGCAGTCTCGCAGATGGATACACCGTGGGTCGACTGGCAGAACTACTGGGCGACGGGCGATGCGTCGTCGCGCTCCGACAGACGCGATACGGGCGGTCGGATCACGAACCGCAATCAGCGGGGAATCGACGGCGCGCTGATCGACCTCGAGTACCAGCGCATGGAGCTGATCAAGTTCAATCTCTTCGACAACAATGGCACCTACGAGGCGTACGTGTCCGGCAAGGAGGACGGTTCAGGCATCCAACCGGGTCCGGTCGTAAAGGTCTGGCCCGAGATGCGTTTGCCTGCAGAACATCCGCGAGCCGGCGATCTCAGGCGGCTGGAAGGCGGCGACCAGCTATGCACCGGCGAGATGATTCGCTATCGCAGCCTGACCGGAATCTGCAACGACATCCGCAATCCGGCGATGGGAAGCACGGGCCAGAAATTTGCCCGCAACGTCGAGTTCGAAGCGACGTTCCCCGAACTGGGTCTGAACGAACTCGCCCGGAATCGTCACGGCGATCGGATCGGCATGATGAAACCCGACCCGCAGGTGATCAGCCGCAAGCTGTTCACGCGGCCGGACGAGGGCGCCGTCGACTGCAACGACGGACGAGGCAACGGCGGCGACAAGAGCGCGGCCTGTCCATACCAGGAGGCGCCGTTCTTCAACGTGCTGGCGGCATTCTGGATTCAGTTCATGACCCACGACTGGTTTTCGCACACGCTCGAGGGCCGTAACGACACAACGAAGATGCTGCCGGGTATGGGCTGCGAGCATGTCCGGGAGGGCGATGCGCGGCGTCCGCTGCGCCCGGAGGAGATCGCGCGGCTCGGCTGTCGCCCCGACGACAGGATGGATGCCGCCCTGACAGCCGACGGCACGAACCCGGGGACCTTCGTGGCGGACGGCCGGGAGCATCTGAAGCGCGCCTACCGGACGGCGCAGAATCATGTGACCGCGTGGTGGGACGCTTCGCCGATCTACGGCTTCAGCGAGCGGTCGAGCCGGCGTATCCACCGCGATCCGAACGACTCGGCGAAACTGCTCATGGTCCGCGCAGGGGACCGGCCCGGCAAAGGCGAGGAATACGGCTACCTGCCGCTCTTCGATCGGGCCTGCCGAGATGCCGGCGACACCGACTGCGATCCCATCCAGCCGGAATGGGCCGGCCAGGAAGCGGCGGCGTTTCCCGACAACTGGACGATCGGGATGAGCTTTTTCCACAACCTGTTCGTCCGCGAGCACAACATCATCGTCGGGGAGTTCCGCAAGCGTGCGGCGGAGATGCCCGATACCGATTCGGGCCTGCGCAACCCGGCGCGGCCCGACAGTCCGATCGCCTACGGGGAAATGACCGACGAGGAGATATTCGAGGTCGCGCGGCTGATCGTGGCCGCGGAGATCGCCAAGATCCACACCGTCGAATGGACCGCCCAGCTGCTTTACGGCGAGCCGCTCGACATCGCCATGAACTCGAACTGGAGCGGCCTGTTCGGGGACGACAGCGCCCTGTCGCGCGTCATCGAACGGATCGTGGGGCGGCTGGCGCAGTCGCAGGACCCCAAGAGGGCGAACCAGATATATTCGGCGCTCGCCGCCGGTCCGGGCATAGTCGGCCGGGGCAGCCGGATCCACGGCTCGGTGCTCGACAAGCTGTTCGGCGTCGACCGTTGGGACCTGACCGATCCCGGCCACGTCAACGGCGGCACCAACCATTTCGGCTCGCCGTTCAATTTCCCCGAGGAATTCGCGACCGTCTACCGGCTGCACCCGATGGTGCCGGATCTGCTGGAGGTGCGCGACTCGCACTCGGACCCCAACGTCATCCGCCGAAAGATCTCGGCCCTGAGCACCTTCCGCGCGGGCGCAACGGCGGCGATGCGCGAGGAAGGAATGCCGAACTGGGCGCTGTCGATGGGCCGCCAGCGGCTGGGCATGCTCCTGCTGCGCAACCATCCCCGCTTCCTCCAGAACCTCGATCTGCGCCCCCGCATGGACTCGAAGATCGATGTTGCCGCGCTCGACATCGTCAGGGACCGCGAGCACGGACTGCCGCGCTTCAACGAGTTCCGGCGGCAGATCGGCTTGCGGCAGATCACGAGCTTCGACGATTTCATCGACCGGCGTCCCTCCGTGAGCGCCGAGAAGCGCGCGTGGCAGCAGGACCTCGTGGAACGTCTGCGCGAGGTCTATGGCCGGCACCGCTGCGACGCGTCGAAAATCATCTCCACGGCGCAGCGCGACGCCGAGGGTAATTTTCCCAACGACTGCCTCGGCCGCCCGGACGGCTCGATGGTGGACAATGTCGAGGACGTAGACGTCGTCGTCGGCTATCTCTCCGAGACGACACGGCCTCACGGCTTCGCCATTTCGGAGACGATGTTTCAGGTCTTCATCCTGAACGCCTCCCGGCGGCTCTACAGCGATCGGTTCTTCACATCGAGCTTCCGGCCCGAGTTCTATACCCATCTCGGAATCGCATGGGTGAACGACAACGGACCGACGGGAAAGCAGTGGGAGCGCGGCATGCCCAATGGTGAACGCCGCGAAGTGATGCCGCTCAAGCGCGTCATGCTGCGGGCGATTCCGGAACTTTCCGGCGAACTGGAGCAGGTGGTCAACGCTTTCGATCCGTGGGCTCGAGACCGGGGCGAGCATTACTCGCTCGAATGGACGCCGCGCGCCGATGCCCGCGATGACGAATCGTTCGCGGCTCCCTGATGGCGGAAGGGAATGGCCTGGTCGGACAATTCGCGGATGCGCGCTACGTCTTCTTCCCCCTGGTCAGCGCGGAGGTTTGAGTCGTGGTAAGGGCAATCCGGCTCCCTGCTCTCCTGGATCTGGTCCTCGTGGACGATCCGGAGGCAATCCTGGCGCTGGCGCGCGAGCCGCGGCTCGACCGGGCATACGAGCCGATCGGGCCGCTGCTGAACCGGATCGTCGTCAACCGCATCAGGCGTACCCTGCAGGTCAACGGTACGCCCCTGCCAACGGTTGCCGCACGCGGAGGCGAACGCCCGACCCCGCAGCAGCGCGAACTGGAGGCGCGTCTCGACGCCCTGCCGCCCGGCGCTCCCTGCGGCGAAACCCACCTCCAGGCGCTGTCCGCGCATGTCAGGGGGCTTGCGGAGGAACGGCTTCTCGGTCCCCTCGTTCAGGAGGCGGTCGGCCGCCTGTTCCGGCCGGACTATCGCGGCGACGCAGAAAGCTGGAACGCCGCCCGCCAGCTCGATGCCGCGGTTACGTCCAACAACCCGCTCCGCCGCCTTGCCTGGCGCGTGACGGATCGCACAGGTCGGGCCCGACAGGAGCTGGCCGACCGCGTCGACGGCGATGCGGCGGCGCTGCACGCCACGGGCATCGCGGTACATAATCTGGTGCGTGCCTTCGAACGCATGCGCGCTCTCGCGGAACGGCCGGGGGAGCTGCGCCGCCTCGAAACGTCGGAGGCCGTCGCGCTCTGCCTCACGGCGCCGGAGACGCTCATCTACCAGGCCACCGGCGCCGGGAGCACGGCGGGCGCCTCCTACCGGGCAGGCACCCTCGTCCTGTTCCGCCTGGAGCGTGCGCGCGCACGCACGCTCCGCGCCGACATCGCCTTTATGTCGGGGAACTGGAGCCGCTGCCCCGCGAACGGCTGGGTGCCCCGCCTGCTCGCCGCAGTCTGGCACCGTGCAGCGTCGGACCACGGCGGTACCGACTGACCTGCTTCCCGCCGCGCCCGCATGGATGACCCGGCCCTGTCCGTTGCGGGCGCGTCCGGACCGGGTTGAGTTTCTTGGGCGCGGTATGATCCAATGTTCGGGATCCCGCATCCACCCTGCGGGGTTCCGGGGCCCGCCGCTGCGGGAACCGAAAGCAGGAAGCCCAGGACGAGTTCGTTTTGCCCCAGCCATCCACCCTCCGCATCGCCGTTCTCGGCGGCGGCATCATCGCCATAACCTATGGTCTGGCCCGGTTCGTGTTCGGGCTGTTCCTGCCGGCGATCCGCAGCGATCTCGGGCTCGACGCCACCGGCGCCGGGATCGTCGGCGCCCTGCCCTTCGTCAGCTTCGTTGGCGCCATCCTGATCGGGCCGGCGGTCTGCCGGCAACTGGGCCCGCGGCGGGCCGGCGGACTGGCGGTGGGCCTGGCGGCGGCGGGACTGTCAGCCATCGCCCACGCGCCCGGCCTGGCGGTGCTCTGCGCCGGCGTCGCCGTGTGCGGCATCAGCACCGGGCTCTCGTCACCGGTCATGGCCCAGGCCGTACACGGGGCCGTGCGCCCCACCCTTCGCGGGCGGGTGAATGCCATCCACAATGCGGGCACAAGCCTGGGAGTGGCCCTGGCCATGCCGGCCATGGCGTGGTGGCTTGATGCCTGGCGCTCCGCCTACATGGCCTTCGCGCTGCTGGCCGCGGTGGGGGCGCTGGCGGCATTGGCCTGGCTTCCGGGACGTCAGGCCACGGCGACCGCCCCGGCCGGGAGGGAGCCGCTGCCGACGGTAAGCCGCGCGCAGTGGCGAGCCATCGCACGGCTCAGTGTGCTTGCGGGCGGCATGGGACTGGTCAGCAGCGTCTATTGGGTTTTCGCCCCCGACCTGGTGGTTCGCCAGGGCGGGCTGTCCACCGGGGACAGCGGCTGGATGTGGCTGGCTGTCGGGCTGGCAGGCCTCGCCGGCTGCGCGGCGGGCGACCTGATCGATCGTCTGGGCCCGGGGCGGACCCACACGCTCGCTCTGGCGCTGATGGCCTTCTCCCTCGGCCTGGCCGCCGCGGCGCCCGATATGCTGGGCCCGGCGCTGTTTTCCGCCGCAGCTTTCGGGGCTTCCTACATGACCCTGACCGGATTCTATCTGGTCCGGGGCGTGCGGATCATGGCGGAAAGGGCGGCCCTCGGTCCGGTCATGCCGCTGCTGGCAACGACCATCGGCCAGGCGGCGGGCTCCCCGCTGTCCGGCTGGGCGATCGACGCCGGCGGCTACACCGCTGCCTTCACCGGTTTCGCCTGCTTCGGTCTGGTCATGGCGGTGGCATCGCGGGATTTGGCGAAGGGTTGATAAAGGCGGAACGGCCGCCCGCCGCGCGTGCGGGCATCGGGGTCGGCAGGCCGGAGCGCCGGCGGCAAGAACCGCGGCCCTGTGCATCGCCCGCTCAGTCGTCGCCCGGAATTTCAACGTCTTCTTCAAGCGCGTCTCGCAGGTAGAGCTGGGTCACCGCCACGTACAGCACAACGGTGAGCGGCGTGCCGAGCAGAACGCCCAACGGGCCGAACAGCAGGCCCAGCGCGACCAGGGCGAACAGCGTCAGCACCGGCGGGAGATCGACCGTATGGCGCTGGACGAGCGGCATGATCACGTTGCCTTCGATCTGCTGAACGAGAAGGTAGAGCCCGGCAACCCAGAAGATCGTGTTTCCGCCTTCGGAGAAGGCCAGCAGCAGCGCCGGTATGGCGCTCAGGATCGGGCCGATGATGGGCACGAACTCGGAAAGCCCTGCCAGAAATCCGAGAGTGAGCGCCGAAGGCATGCCGATTGCGAAAAGCCCCAGCGTGACCAGGGCGCCGACGATGCTCATTGAGACGAGCTGGCCCATGAGCCACAGCCGCAATGCCTGTCCGGCATTGTCCACCGTGCTTGCTGCCTCGGCCCTCGCGCGCTGCGGCACGAGTTTGACGATGCCCCGGCGATACCGGTCCGGGTGCGCCGCGAGATAAATGCCAGCCACGATCACCAGAAGCAGGTTCGCCGCAGCGCCGATAAGCGTAGATGTGTAGCCCGCAATATCGCCCGCCGCGCCGTTGCGGTCGGCGAAGCTCTTCAACCGCTCCGCCAGCCGCTCATTCAGATCCGCGATGCCAAGCCGGTCGCCGAGACTTGAGACCAATTCCGGCAGACGCCGGAACAGATCCGAAGCCTCGGTGGCAATCTGGAAGCCGAGCGGGACCATGAATGCGGCTACGAGCGCGGCTATCGCGAGCACCGACAGGACGAGCGACCAGGGCGACCGGACCGGCGTGTATTTTTCCAGAAGCCCGGCGAGACTGCGCAGGATGACGGCCACCACGACAGCCCCGAAGAACAGGAGAACCACGTCGGAGAGGTACCGGAGCAGGAGCGCAAGCACGACAACGCCGCCGACGATCAGCGTTGCGGTGACCAGTGCAGCCGTGCTGAAGAGGGGCGATCCGGAATCCGGCCGGTCCGTCATGGGTACCTTCCTTCTCGGCGTTGCTGAGCCGGCACCCGGCTCATTCCCCCGCCTCTTTGCGCCCTTCCTCGATCGTCTCTTCCGCCGCTTCCATGTCAGAAGGCCCCGCCTCCGGCCGATCCTGCACGTCCGGCGCAGCCGGGTCGTGGCAAAGCGCGACATAGAACGGGAAGTGATCGGACTCGATGTCGTCCATGACCGCCACCTCGAGCAGCCGGAACGACTCCTCGAAGAACACATGATCGAGCGGCCATCTGAGCAGCAGCCACTCGGCATTGAACGTCGCGTACGGCCCGCGCCCGACACGCGGGTCGAGCAGCCCGCTGACCTCCCGGAACATGCTGTTGGTTCGTGACCACGCAACATCGTTCAGGTCCCCGGCGACGATGGACGGGGCGGCTTCTTCGCGAACCTCCTTGCCGACAAGGAGCAGTTCGGCATCCCGTTCCTCCGTATCCTGCAGGGGCGGCGGTTTCGGGTGAAGGCCATAGAGATCGATGCGCCCGCCGGATGGAAGGCGCAGGCCGGTCTTGATCGACGGCACCTCGTCCTCGACCAGAAATCGCACTCCCGGCTCGATCAGCTCGAACCGGGAGAAAAGGTGAATGCCGTAATTGTTCTCCTGCGGATGGCCGATCGCGTGGGGGTAGGCTTTTTTCAGCGGTTCAAGCTGCCGATCCCACCAGCTA
>JBBDQX010000108.1:3890-7097 GCA_040905765.1 Acetobacterales bacterium | reverse complement strand
TATCGGCTACGCGCACGATCCGGATCTGGAGTACTCGGTCGAGATCCACTCGTCATGGGGCACCTTCGAGTGGGTGATCCGCAAGGCGTTCTCGCTCGGCTACCGGATGGGCATCGTCTGCAACAGCGACGGCCACAAGGGGCGTCCGGGCGCCAGCTACCCGGGTCCGGGCAGTTTCGGCGCGATCGGCGGTCTGACCTGCTTCCTGCTGCCGTCGCTCGACCGGCAGGCGGTGTTCGACGCGATGCGGGCGCGGCGGCACTACGGGACCACCGGCACGCGGCTGTTCCTGGACGTGCGATTGCGGCTCGACGGAGGCGGGGAGCGCTTCTCCCGCAATCCCGTGCTGCCGGGAGCGACGACGGAGGCGGTCGGGGAGGCGCTGATGGGCGATATCGTGCGCACTGATGACGGAGAAGCCACACTGATGGTCGACGTCGTCGGCAGCGCACCCCTCGAAAGAGTGGAGATTCGCAACGGGCTGGAGACTGTTGCGGTGGAGCGCCCCTATGGCGACGGCGACCTCGGCAGTCGCATACGGGTTCTCTGGGAAGGCGCCGAGTACGAGGGCCGCGGGCGCATGACGACGTGGGACGGGTGGGCGGAAGTGGAAGGCAACAAGGTCCGCGACGCCAGGCCGGTGAACTTCCTCAATCCGGAAAAGGTACTGACCCGCGAGGGTAACCGGCTCGCCTGGCGCTCCAATACCACGGGCAATTTCGCCGGGTTCGATCTCATGCTGGCGGACCCGAACGCCGGTTCGCTTCGCATCGAGACCCCGCATGTGTCCGAAATCCTGCGGATCGCGGATACCGGACGGGAAGACATTGTGTTCGACGCCGGAGGGCTGGACCGGCGCGTGCGTGTCTTCCGCCTGCCTGACGTCAACGACAACCATGCCATGCGGCTGGAGCGGCGCGTCGCGTTGCGACCGGGCCGCGACAATCCGTTCTATATCGCAATCACCCAGGAGGACGGGCATCGCGCGTGGTCGAGCCCGATATACGTGATCCCATGAACGCATCGCTGCCCAAGGATCTTCCCCGCGACCTCGACGATCTGCGCCTGCTGCTTATGGACGTGGAGGCGGAGGCGTTCGGCGATCTCATCCAGTCACGCTTTCCCCGCCTCTCGATGCGCCGGATCGACAACTACGCAGACCTGCCGGGCGCACTGGAGGAGTTGCGGCCGAACATCTTCCTCGGCCGCAAGATCACCAGCGGCAATCAGCACCCTTATCCGCGCGGGATCATCCTGGGATCTCCCGACATCCGCTGGATCCACGTCACCAGCATGGGCTGCGACCACTACCTGCCATGGGATCCCGAAAAGGTCACCTTGACGGTGTCGAAGCTGAACCAGGACGACATCATGTCGCAGTATGTCCTGGCGCGGATGCTCTACTTCGGCATGGGCATGCATCGGATGCTGAAGAACCAGGCGGCGCGGGTCTGGGACCGGCAGCCGCAGCATCCGCTGACGGGCAAGACCCACGTCGTCGTGGGCTTCGGCGTCATCGGTCGGGCGATCGCGGAACGCTCGCGGATGCTCGGCATGCAGGTGTTCGGCGTGCGCGCGAGCGGCGCTCCGGATCCGATCGCCGACAAGATGGTGCGCACGGAGCAGATGCTCGAGGTGCTGGGCGAGGGGGATTACGTCACGCTGATCCTGCCGAAGACGCCGGACACGTTGGGCATGTTCGGTCGGGAGGCGTTCGCGGCGATGAAGCCGGGCGCGGTGCTGATCAACATCGGGCGGGGCGGTATCGTCGACGAGGACGCGCTGGTCGAGGCGCTCGAGAGCGGCAAGCTTTCCGGTGCGGCGTTCGACGTCTTCGCCAATGAGCCGATGCCCGAGGACAGCCCGTTGTGGTCGGTCGAGAACCTCGTGATCAGCCCGCATTGCGCCGCGCTGGTCGAAGGCTGGCGCACTCGGGGTATCGAGGCGTTCTGCATCAATCTCGAGCGCTGGTTGCGCGGCGATGCTCTGAAGGACGTGGTCGATCCATCAAAGGGGTACTAGCCCTAGGGGGGTCGAACTTTTATTGCGCAAGCGCAACGGATTTTGTTGAAAATCTTCCCCCACCGGGAAACTCTCATGATCAGTTTGGTCGACTTCGGCCAGATGCGTGTGCCGGCGGAGAACCGGCGCGCGTCAACGTCCATTGAAAGGAAACACCAGAGATGCTTCGTCGATCTTTCATGATCTCGGCGTTGGCGGCATCGGCCGTGCTTGCCTCCGGCCATGCCCATGCGGACCGCAGCAAGTGGCCGCAGTCGCTGACGCTCGGCACGGCCTCGGTCGGTGGCACTTATTACATCTACGGCGGCGGCTGGGCCAACATGGTCGCTGAGCAGATCAAGGTCCCGATCAACACCCAGCAGACCCAGGGACCGGTGCAGAACGTTATCCTGGTCGAGACCCAGAAGATCGAGCTGGGTATGACCACCATGGGTGTTGCCCTCGGCGCCTGGAACGGCACGGCGCAGTGGACGCAAGGCAAGCAGTTCCGTGCGATCCGCGCGATGTTCCCGATGTACGACACGCCATTCCACGGCCTGGCGTTGAAGAAGTCGGGCATCAAGTCGTTCAAGGACCTGAACGACAAGACCGTCGGCGTAGGCCCGAAGGCTGGCACCCCGGGCACCTACTATCCGTTGATCTTCGATGCCCTCGGCATCAAGGCGACGATCCGCAACGGCGGCGCCTCCGACATGGCCGGGCAGCTCGGCGACGGCCTGCTCGATGCGTTCGTGTTCGCCGGCGGCGTGCCGATCGCGGCGTTCAGCGAGCTGGAGGCGAAGCAGGACGTGCAGTGGCTGCACTTCACGTCCGAAGAGATCGCCTCACTCAAGAAGAAGATTCCCGAGCTGAGCGATTCGGCCATCGGCAAGTCCGTCTACACGCAGCTCGAGAAAGACTATGAGACGCTCGGTCTCTACAACTTCGCCATTGCTCACGAGAGCATGCCGGAAGACCTCGTGTACGAGATCACCAAGTCGGTGATGGATAACCACGACCGCATGATGCAGATCCATGCGGCGTCGGCGGAGACGATACCGGGCAATGTGACGAAGAACACGTTCCTGCCGTTCCACCCGGGTGCGGTCCGCTACTTCAAGGAAAAGGGCATCGCGATCCCCGCCAACCTGATGTAGTCGCGCGAGCGACCAACCGAGCGGCGGTGCCCCGCGCCCGAGCGGCAAG
>JBBDQX010000108.1:0-3880 GCA_040905765.1 Acetobacterales bacterium | reverse complement strand
CCCCCCCCCCCCCCCACGTCCGGAAGCAACCGGACTGAGGAGGACCGTCGACCATGACCGACCGCGACACTGTCGCGGCGCCGCTGCCCGTGAGCGATCCCGAGAGCAGCCAGGGCCGTACGCTGTCCGGATGGCAGAACTACCTGCTGTTCTGGGCCACCTTCCTGTACGCAGCGTTCCATCTCGTGCTGCTGAACCTGTACCCCATCGACCCTTGGATATTCCGCTCGATCCATGTGTCGTTCGGCTGCGCTATCGGTTTTGCGATGTATCCGCTGGCGTCCGGACGGGAAGGTAGCGTGCCCTTCTACGACTGGCTGCTGGGGCTGGCCAGCCTGGGGTGCGCGGTCTACATCGCGTGGAACCTGGAGGAGATGCTGTTTCGCGTCGGCGCCCTGCCGACGCAGGGGGACTTCATCGTCGGCCTGGTCGGCGTGCTTCTGATCCTGGAACTGACCCGCCGCTGCACCGGCCTCGCGCTGCCGATCATCTCCAGCGTCTTCATCCTCTACTGCTTCGCCGGCCCCTGGCTGCCCGGAATCCTGCACCACAACGGCTTCGAAGCGGGCTTCCTGTTCAGCTACATCTACAGCATGGAAGGGGTGTTCGGCCCGACCACGGCGGTGTCGTCGACCTACATCATCCTGTTCATCGTGTTCTCGGCGTTTCTGAACACATCGAAGGTCGGCGACTATTTTATCGAGTTCGCGATGTCGATCGCCGGCTGGGCGCGCGGCGGGCCGGCCAAGGTGGCGGTGATCTCCTCGGCGCTGATGGGCACGATCAACGGCACGTCGGCGGGTAACGTCGTCGCCACGGGCACTTTCACCATTCCGCTGATGAAGCGTGTCGGCTATCCGGCGCAGACCGCCGCGGCGATCGAGGCCGCGGCTTCTACCGGTGGGCAGATAATGCCGCCGATCATGGGCGCCGGCGCCTTCATCATGGCCGAGATCACCGGCATTCCGTACCAGGAGATCATGATCGCGGCGATCATTCCGGCGCTGCTTTACTTCGTCGCGATCTTCTGTCTCGTCGACCTCGAGTCGCGGAAGCGCGGCATGCGCGGCCTGTCGCGGCGCGAGCTTCCGCGCTTCCTGCAGGTCATGCTGCACGCCTACAAGTTCCTGCCGCTGGTGGTCCTGGTGTACGGCCTGATCAGCGGCTACTCGGTCATTCGTGCCGGCACCCTTGGTCTCCTCAGCGCCGTGCTCGTCAGCTGGCTGAATCCGGAAGGCAGGATGGGGCCCCGGCGCATCGTCGAGGCCATGGCGAAGGGCGGCCGCGACACCATCCAGCTCATGGCGGTCTGCGCTTGCGCCGGCATCATCGTCGGCATCATCGGCCTGACCGGCATCGGACAACGCTTCTCCAGCATGCTGCTGCTGGCGGCCGAGGGCAGCCAGCTCCTCGCCCTGATCTTCGCGATGCTGATCGCGATCCTGCTCGGCATGGGCATGCCGACCACGGCGGCCTACGCGGTCGCCGCCTCGGTGGTTGCGCCGGGACTGATCCAACTCGGCGTCGCGCCGCTGGTGGCGCACATGTTCGTGTTCTACTTCGCCGTCATTTCGGCGATCACCCCGCCGGTCGCGCTGGCGGCCTATGCCGCTGCCGGCATATCCGGGTCGGACCCGATGAAGACCTCGGTGACGGCGTTCATGTTCGGCCTGTCTGCCTTCATCGTACCGTTCATGTTCTTCTACCAGCCGGGCCTGCTGATGCAGGGCGAACCACTGGTAATCGCACGTATGTGCGCGACGGCCGTGATCGGGGTGTATCTGCTGTCCTGCGCGCTGCAGGGATGGTTCCTCGGCATGGCGGGCTGGGCGGTGCGGGCGATGCTGGGCGTGGCCGCGCTCTGCCTGATTGCCGGTGATCTCCCGACGGACTTTGTCGGCGCGGCGCTCGCGCTGGCAGCGGTGGCCTGGCAGCGCATCGCGGCGGGCAAGGTCGCGGCGGCCAAGGGTACGGCTTCCGAAGGGTAGCCGCTGGCGAAAGGGCTGGTGTATATCCGGCGTCATCCCCGAAACGACGAGGATCAGCCGGTGACCCACCAGCCCGACCTGCCGCGTGACATCAAGCAGCTCAAGCTGCTGGGCTTCTCCGACAAGCCGGACACGGTCCTGCCGACGCTGAGCGAGCGGTTTCCAGCGCTCGAGGTCGCGACCTGCACCGATTTCGACGGGCTGCCGCAGGCCATCGACCGCGAGCAGCCAAACGTCCTGCTATCCTACAAGTTCAGGCGCACGCCGTTCCCCCGTGCCGCGGTGGTGGAGTCGGCGTCGGTGCGTTGGGTGCACAACTCCGGGATCGGCATCGACCACTACATTCCATGGGACCCGAAGAAGGTCGCCATCACCATCTCCAAGGGGAACCAGGGGGAGGTGATGGGTCAGTACACCCTGTGCCGTATGTTGATGTTCGCCATGAAGGTGCCGACGATGATGAGGCATCAGCGGACTCATCACTGGGAGCGCATCGGCCAGACCGTGTTGACGAGTCGGACGCATGTCATCGTCGGCTTCGGCATGATCGGGCGGGAGATGGCGCGGCTGTCCAAGGCCTTCGGGATGCGTGTGGTCGGCGTCAGCCGCAGCGGCGCCCCGGATCGCCATGCAGACGTAGTCTACGGGGTCGGCCAACTGCGCGAGGCGCTGGCCGAGGGCGACTTCGTCACCATCGTCCTGCCGCTTACCGAGGCCACGCGCGGACTGTTCGACCGTTCATGCTTCGAGGCGATGAAGCCGGGTGCGTTCCTGATCAACGTCGGGCGGGGCAAGATCGTGGACGAGGCCCCGATGATCGACTCGCTGAGGAGCGGGCGTCTTGCCGGTGCGGCGCTCGATGTCTTCGAGAAGGAGCCGCTGCCTGAGGATCACGAACTGTGGGACATGGAGAACGTGCTGGTCAGCAGCCATAATTCCGCGGCGGTGGAAGGCTGGCAGTCCCGTGGCCTGATCCAGTTCTGCATCAATCTCGAGCGGTGGCTGGGCGGGGAGTCGCTGGAGTTCGTGGTCGATCCGACGAAGGGTTACTGAAGCTGCTGACGAAGCCGGCCTCCCCGAAATCAGGCACATCCGGCTCCGGCGGGTCCATGTAGGGCGGCTCGGGATCCGGCAGCGGCTCCTGTTGCGCTGCGGCCTGAGGCGTGGCGACTTCGCGGGCGGGTGCCGGCTTTGGCATTTCGGCCACGTTGGACGCCGTGGGGCGCGGCGCCGGCGTGGTCTCCTCGCTCTGCCGCAACTGGGCCGACATGTCCCGCAACCCGGTTGCCAGTAAACCCGCGAGGTGCGTGTAAAGGAAGGCGGCACCCTTGCGGACGTAGGGCTGCAGGTTGGTGCGATCGACGACGATGCCGGGCGTCCGGCCGCTGGCGCGGATCGCCGCGAGGATGTCGTCGATCACCTGCTGTATTTCGGGATGCCGCCAGTTGCCCTCGTGTCCGAGACTGGTGGCGAGTTCCAGCGGGCTGACGAAGAACGCGTCGATGCCGTCGATGTCGAGGAAGCGGTCGAGTTCCGCCACCGCCCGCGCGCTGGCTATCTGGACGATCAGCAGCTTTTCGGCCTGCCGCTTCGGCATTAGTGCCCTTACGGTATCCAGTACTTGGCGCGCCTGGTCGGCCGTGTTCAGGCGCGGCACCAGCATGCCGTCGATGCCGCGCAGCAGATGCCGTTCGACCGTCGGAGCGTCCGGGGAGGGGATGCGGGCGATTAGCGGCAGGCCGGTCAGCCGGGCTGCGCGCGCCATGTTCTCCAGCGTCTCGATGCCGACCGGGCCGTGCGCGCAATCCACCAGCGCCGCATCGGCGCCCAGCCGTCCGAGCAGTTCGACCAGCCCGGGTGCCGCGAAACCGACGTCCACCGCGAGGACAGGC
>JBBDQX010000107.1:0-7122 GCA_040905765.1 Acetobacterales bacterium | reverse complement strand
CAGCGGCGGCGACAGCTTGGCGAAGGTGCGGTAGTCGCCGACCGCCGTTTCGTTGAGGTCGAAATAGGGCGGGGCGGTCTCGGCTGTGACCTGGAGACCGCGCGCCTTCGCCCGGCGGACGCAATCCAGTGCCGCGCCTGTCGACAGCGGCGAACTGTGCCAGCGCCCGCCCGACAGCGCGACGAGCCGCATGTCGCGTTCGACGATGATGGTCTCCGCCTCGGTCGGGATGCCGGCCAGGCCGATGCGGGTCGCCATCGCACCCTCGTTCATCGCTCCCGCCGCGGCCAGGGTCGGGTCCTCAAGATGATGCGACAGCGGCAGCCCCAGGTCGGCGGCGTAGCTGAGCGCCCGGCGCAACATCTGGGCGTCGGCGATGCAATGGTCGGCATCGGAGAAGGCGACGGCACCGGCCTCCGCCAGGAGGTAGAGCTCGGCGAGGTCCTGGCCCTTCAGGCCGCGCGTCACCGCGGCGCAGGGTAGCAGCCTGACGTCGGACGACTCGCGCGCCTGCCTCGCGACGTACTCGACCAGCGCCGGGTCGTCAATCGGCGGGTCGGTGTCCGGCATGCACATGATGGTGGTGACGCCGCCCGCCGCGGCCGCGGCGGAGGCCGTCTCCGTGGTCTCCTTGTGCTCCTCGCCCGGCTCGCGGATGTGGACGCGCAGGTCGACCAGGCCGGGCGCGAGACATGCGCCGCCGCAGTCGACGACCTGCGCCGATTCGGGCGCTCCCCCGGCGAACAGGCCCGCTCCGACGTCGACGATGCGGCCGTCCTCGATCAGCAGTCCGCCTGTGGCGTCGAGCCCGCTGTCAGGATCCAGCAGGCGGGCGTTGACGAAAGCGGTGCGGCTCATGGCGCGTTCGAGCGCAGCCGGCGGGTCAACAGGTCGAGGCAGGCCATGCGCACGGCGACGCCCATTTCTACCTGCTCGCCGATGGCGCTGCGGTGGATATCGTCGGCGACCTCGCTGTCTATCTCGACGCCGCGATTCATCGGCCCCGGATGCATGATCAGCGCGTCCTCCCCGGCCAGCGCGAGCTTGTCGCGGTCGAGACCGTAGAAGCGGAAGAACTCGCGCGTCGAAGGAAAGAACTTTCCGCTCATCCGCTCGCGCTGGACCCGCAGCATCATCACCACGTCGGCGCCGCGCAGGCCCTCGCGCATGTCGGTGAAGGGTTCGACGCCCAGCCGGTCCACCCCTGTCGGCAGCAGGGTCCGCGGCGCGACCACACGGACACGGGCCCCCATCGTCGTCAGCAGGTGGATGTTGGAGCGGGCGACACGGCTGTGCAGCACGTCGCCGCAGATCGCTACGACGAGGCCCTCGAGGCGTCCCTTGCGCCGGCGGATGGTAAGGGCATCCAGCAGCGCCTGCGTCGGATGCTCGTGCGTGCCGTCGCCGCCGTTGATGACGGCGCAGTCGACCTTCTCGGCCAGCAGCTGCACGGCGCCGGATTCGGCATGGCGGACGATCAGTACGTCCGGCCGCATCGCGTTCAGCGTCATCGCCGTGTCGATCAGCGTCTCGCCCTTGGACATGGAACTGCCGGACATCGACATGTTGATGACGTCGCCGCCGAGCCGCTTGCCGGCCAGCTCGAAACTGGTGCGGGTGCGCGTCGAATCCTCGAAGAAAAGGTTGATGACCGTGCGGCCGCGCAGCAGCGAGGACTTCTTTTCCTGGCTGCGGTTGAGGTCGACGTAGCTTTCCGACAGGTCGAGAATGGCGCCGATCTCGTGCGGGTGAAGGCCCTCGATACCGAGAAGATGCCGGTGCGGGTAATCGAGGCTGTCGGTGAAGGCGGGCATGGTGACTCCTTTTATAAGGAGCGCGGCCTCACGGCAACGGAGGGGGTCAGACAATGCCGGCGGCGCGCAGCGCGGCGATTTCGTCCGCGCCGAGGCCGAGAGCCTCGCGCAGAACCTCCTCGGTGTGCTGCCCGAGCACGGGCGGGCCGCTGCGCATCGCCATCGGAGTCTCCGAATAGCGGATCGGATTGGCCACGGTCGGCGCGGTGCCGCCGGCCCCGCTGGCGTGCGGCAGGTCGGCGCGCATGCGGCGGGCCCGTACCTGCGGATCGGCGAAGACGCGGTCGATGCTGTTGATCGGCCCGCAGGGCACGCCATGCGCCTCCAGCGTCGCCACCCACCAGTCGGTGGTCTGCGTGCGGGTAACCGGCTCCAGCAGCGGCGTCAGCGCATCGCGGTTGCGCACCCGGTCGGGATTGGTGCCGAAGCGCGGGTCGTTTGCGAGGTCGGGCCGCCCGGCCGCCTCGCAGAACCGGCGGTACTGCGAGTCATTGCCGACCGCGAGAATGAAGTGGCCGTCCGAACTCGGGAACACGCCGTACGGCACCACGGCCGGATGGGCGTTCCCGAGCCGCGGCGGGTTCTCTCCGGAAACCAGGTAGTAGAGCGCCTGGTTGGCGAGCCAGGCGACCTGGCAGTCGAGCAGCGCGAGGTCGACGTACTGCCCGCGACCGGTGGCGTGACGGTGGTTGAGCGCACCGAGCACCGCGGTCGCCGCATACATGCCGGTCATGATGTCGGCGATGGCGACGCCGGGCTTCTGCGGCGCGCCGTCCGGCTCGCCGGTGATCGACATGATGCCGCCCATGCCCTGGATGATGAAGTCGTAGCCCGCGCGCTTCGCGTAGGGACCGGTCTGTCCGAAGCCGGTGATCGAGCAGTAGATCAAGGAAGGAAACTCGTCCTTCAGGTCGTCGTAGGCGAGACCGTATTTCGCAAGGCCGCCGACCTTGTGGTTCTCGATCAGGATGTCGCTTCCGGCGATCAGCTTCAGCAGCAACTCGCGGCCCTCAGGCGTGGTGAAGTCGAGGGTGAGCGAACGCTTGTTCCGGTTGATCGCGAGGTAGTAGGCGCTCTCGCCGGTCTCGTCGCCGGACTCATCGTGCAGGTAGGGCGGGCCCCAGCGGCGGGTGTCGTCGCCGACTCCCGGCTGCTCGACCTTGAGCACGTCGGCGCCCATGTCGGCGAGGATCTGGGTGCAGTAGGGGCCGGCGAGGATGCGGGTCAGGTCGACGACGCGCAGGCCGGCCAGCGCGCCGGTGGCGGAAGTTGTCATGCGGTCTCCGGTCTCGGATCGATCATCACAATAGTAGCAGCAGGATCGCCGACAGCGTCAGCAGCGACAGCAGCGTCTCGACGGTGACGATGCCCGACATCAGCTCGGCATCGCCACCCATGATCTTCGCCATGACATAGGAGGCCGGCGCCGCCGCCAGCCCCGAGAACAGCACGGCCAGTACCACGGCCTCGCCTTCGACGCCGAGGAGGCCGCACAGCAGCCAGGTCGACGTCGGAACGAGCAGCAGCTTGATGATACAGGTGAAGGTGATGGCGCCGATGCGCTCGCGGACCGCCCCGACGCGCAGGCCGGCGCCCACCGCGAGAAGGCCGATCGGCAGCGAGGCGCCGCCCATGATCTGCATGAAGCCGTCGAACGGGCGCGGCACGCCGATACCGCTGAGGTTGAGACCGACGCCGATCACACCGGATACGATGAAGGGATTGCGCGCGACCTCCGTCGCGATACGCAGGGGCGTCGGCGAGCCTCCGGCCCCGTAACGCGACAAGCCGTAGACCGAGATGATGTTGACGGTCGGCAGCATCGCCGCCAGCGGCACGGTCAGCAGGGCGATACCTTCGCTGCCGTACAGGGCAGCCGCCGCGGAGAAGCCGATATAGGTGTTGAACCGGACGGAGCCCTGGACGATCGAACTGAACGCCGGGTCGGATACGGGAACCAGCGGCCGTGCCAGCAAAAGCAGCAACCCGACCGCGACGGCCGACCCGACCATGGCGGCGGCCATCGGCAGCAGCGCGGTGTCCAGCGGGCGGTTGGCCAGGCTGATGACCATCAGCGCGGGGAACAGCAGCCAGTAGACCAGCCGTTCGGCGGGAGGCCAGAATTCGTCGCCGGGGAAGCCGCTGCGCTTCAGCGCGTACCCCGCGCCGAGAACGAGCGCGATCGGGGCGATGGCATGGAAGACCTGCAGCACGTCGTGTCAGCCCCGCAACCGGTCGAGTGCACCCTGCAGGATATACGCTGCCGCGAGTTTGTCCTTCACCTCCCGGCGGCGCTCGCGCGATGCGTCGGCCTCCAGCAGAGTGCGGGTGATCGCGGCGGTCGAGAGCCTCTCGTCCCAGAACGCGATGTCGATGCCCAGCGCCGCATCGACGTTGTCGCCGAACTGCCGGACGGACTGGCACATCGGCCCCTCGCTGCCGTCCATGCTGACCGGGAGGCCGATGACGAAGGCGGCGACGCCGTACTCGGCGACGAGCCGGCGCAGCGTCTCCGCATCGTCGCCGAACTTCGTGCGCCGGATGGTGTTGAACGCCGTCGCTACGGTGCGCGTGGTATCGGACAGTGCCATGCCGATCGTCTTGCGGCCGACATCGAGCCCCATCAGCCGTCCGCCGGGCGGCAGCGAGTCGCGCAGGTCCGTGATGTTGCGGATGGTCATGGGCGGGTGGTACTTTCCGCGCCCGTTCGGCGGGCGTCTTCCCGACGCGCGCAGAACCGGCCCACTGCAGGCATCAGGACGTTTAGATCATGTCGCTCGACAAGACCACCGTGCGCAAGATCGCGACGCTGGCGCGCATCGAGGTTCCCGAGGATCAGCTCGACGGTCTCGGCACAGAACTCTCCGCCATCATCGACTGGGTGGAGCAGCTCGGCGCGCTGGATACCGACGGGGTCGAGCCGATGACCAGCGCCGTCGAGACGACGCTGTTCCGGCGCACCGATGCGGTGACCGACGGGAACTGCCGCGACAGAATCCTGGCCAATGCGCCGGAGACCGCCGAAGGCTTTTTCGTCGTACCGAAGGTGATCGAGTGAGCCGCTGCCGATGAGCGATCTCATCGGCCTCACGCTGGCCGACTCCCTGGAAGGACTCGCCCGCGGCGACTTCAGCGCCCGCGAACTGGCCGAGGCGCACCTCTCCGCGATGGAGACGCATCGCCGGCTGAACGCCTACACCGCCGAGACGCCTGATCGTGCGCTCGCCGGCGCCGATGCATCGGACGCTCGGCGTCGGAGCGGGGACACATTGCCGCTCGACGGCGTGCCGCTGGGCATCAAGGACCTGTTCTGCACCGAGGGCGTCGCCAGCACGGCCGGCTCGCGCATCCTCGAGGGCTTCGTGCCTCCCTATGAGTCGACGGTCACGGCGAAGCTGTGGCGCGACGGGGCGGTGCTGCTCGGCAAGACCAACATGGACGAATTCGCCATGGGCTCGTCGAACATGACGAGCGCTTACGGGCCGGTGGAGAACCCGTGGCGTCGCCGCGGCGACAACCGGCCGCTCGTGCCGGGGGGCTCGTCCGGCGGATCGGCCGCGGCGGTGGCTGCGCGGCTGTGTGCCGGCGCGCTTGGCACCGATACCGGCGGCTCGATCCGGCAGCCGGCTGCGTTCTGCGGCATCGTGGGGCTGAAGCCGACCTACGGCCGCTGTTCGCGCTGGGGCATCGTCGCCTTCGCCTCGTCGCTCGACCAGGCCGGGCCGATGGCACGCACCGTGCGCGACTGCGCCATCCTGCTGCGTTCCATCGCCGGTCATGACCCGAAGGACTCGACCTCGGTCGACCGGCCGGTGCCGGATTACGCTGCGGCGCTGACCGGCGACGTGCGCGGGCTGAAGATCGGCATCCCGAAGCAGTATCGCGTCGACGGCATGCCGACGGAGATCGACGCGCTGTGGCAGCGCGGCGCCGACTGGCTGAAACAGGCGGGCGCGGAGATCCGCGAGATCGACCTGCCGCACACGCACTATGCGTTGCCGACTTACTACATCGTCGCACCGGCGGAGGCGTCGTCGAACCTCGCGCGCTACGACGGCGTGCGCTACGGCCGGCGGGTCGAGGGAGAATCCACGCAGCGGATGTATGAGAAGACGCGCGGCGAAGGCTTCGGCGAGGAGGTCCGCCGGCGCGTGCTGATCGGCACCTATGTTCTGTCGGCCGGTTACTACGACGCCTATTATCTGAAGGCGCAGAAGGTGCGGACACTGATCGCGGACGACTTCCGCAAGGCCTTCGAGGAGGTCGATGCGGTGCTGACGCCGACGGCGCCGAACAGCGCCTTCCCGCAGGGCGAACGCATGGACGACCCGGTCAGGATGTATCTGAACGACGTGTTCACGGTGCCGGCCAACCTCGCCGGCCTGCCGGGCATCTCGGTGCCTGCCGGCCTGTCGGAGGACGGGCTCCCGCTCGGCCTGCAGGTCGTCGGACGGCCGTTTGACGAGGAGACGGTGCTGCGCGTCGGCGGGGTCGTCGAGGCGGCGGCCGGGTTCGACGCGCTGCCGACCTTGCTGGCGGGGAACTGAGAATGCCCGACACAGTGCAGGGCCGGACCGGCGAGTGGGAGATGGTGATCGGGCTGGAGGTCCATGCCCAGGTGGTCTCGCAGTCGAAGCTGTTCTCCGGCGCCTCCACCGCGTTCGGTGCGGAGCCGAACAGCCATGTCTCGCTGGTCGACGCGGCGATGCCCGGCATGCTGCCGGTGATCAACGACGAATGCATCGCCCAGGCGGTGCGCACCGGGCTCGGCCTGAACGCGCAGATCAACCTGGTCTCGGTGTTCGATCGCAAGAACTACTTCTATCCGGACCTGCCGCAGGGCTACCAGATCAGCCAGTTCAGCCGGCCGATCGTCGGCTCCGGCGTGGTCGAGATCGACCTCGACGACGGCTCGACCAAGCAGGTCGGCATCACGCGGCTGCATCTCGAGCAGGACGCCGGCAAGAGCCTGCACGACCAGCACCCGACGAAGTCCTATGTCGATCTCAACCGCTCCGGCGTGGCGCTGATGGAGATCGTGTCGGAGCCCGACCTGCGCAGCCCCGAGGAGGCGGCGGCGTATATCCGCAAGCTGCGCTCGATCCTGCGCTACCTCGGCACCTGCGACGGCAACATGGAGCAGGGCAACCTGCGCTGCGACGTCAACCTGTCGGTACGCAAGGCGGGCGAGGGCTATCGCACGCGCTGCGAGATCAAGAACGTCAACTCGATCCGCTTCGTGCAGCAGGCCATCCTGTATGAGGCGAAACGGCAGATCGCCCTTTACGAGGACGGTGGCGAGGTCGCC
>JBBDQX010000106.1:0-7239 GCA_040905765.1 Acetobacterales bacterium | reverse complement strand
CTGATCATCGCCTGCCCCTGCGCGCTCGGGCTGGCGACGCCGATGTCGATCATGGTCGGCACCGGGCGCGGCGCGCAGGAAGGCGTGCTGATCCGCGACGCGGAGGCGCTGGAGCGGCTGGAGAAGGTGGATACCCTCATCGTCGACAAGACCGGGACACTGACCGAGGGCAAGCCGCGGGTGACGCAGGTCGTCGCCGCGGAAGGCGTCGGGGAGGACCGCGTGCTGCGCCTCGCCGCCGCCGCGGAGCGTGGCAGCGAGCATCCGCTCGCCGCCGCCGTGGTCGATGCGGCCCGGGAACGCGGCCTCGACGTGCCGCAGGCATCCGGGTTCGCCTCGGAGACGGGCGAAGGCGTGCGCGCCACCGTTGACGGCGAGACCGTTGCGGTCGGCACGCCAGCGATGCTGCAGAACGCCGGTGCCGATGCTGCCTCCCTGGCCGATCGTGCGGAACAACTGCGCGCCGACGGCGCCACCGCGGTGTTCGTCGCCGCCGGCGGCCGGGCGCTCGGCGTCATTGCTATCGCCGACCCGCTGCGCGAGACCACCCGGGAGGCGCTCGACGGACTGCGCGCGGAGGGGCTGCGAATCGTCATGCTGACCGGCGACAACGAGACGACGGCGAAGACCATCGCCAGCAGGCTCGGAATCGACGACTACCGCGCCGGCGTGAAGCCGGACGACAAGCACGACGCGGTCCGGCGGCTGCGCGACGAGGGCCGGGTGGTGGCGATGGCCGGCGACGGGGTCAACGACGCGCCGGCGCTGGCCGCCGCCGACGTCGGCATCGCCATGGGCACGGGCACGGACGTGGCGATGGAGAGCGCCGGCGTGACCCTGGTGAAGGGCGACCTGCGCGGCATACTCAGGGCGATCCGCCTGAGCCGGGCCACGATGCGCAACATCCGACAGAACCTCTTCTTCGCCTTCGCCTACAACGCGGTGGGCGTGCCGGTCGCGGCGGGCGTCCTGTACCCGGTGGCCGGGCTGCTGCTGAACCCGATGATCGCCGCTGCGGCGATGAGCCTGAGCTCGGTCTCGGTGATCGGCAACGCGCTCCGCCTCCGTGCCGCGGGGACCGACCGATGAGCAGGTCGGGCGGCACCACGCTCATCGCCCTCCTGATCGTCGTCCTGCTGGGCGGGGCCGGCTACTTCCTCTTCTTCGCCGGCTCCTTCGGCGCCGGCGCGCGCTCCTCGGCCGATCCCGACGATGGCCGGCTCGTCGCCGAGGGGCAGCAGGTCTATATCCAGTACTGCGCGTCCTGCCACGGCCGCGACCTTGAGGGGCAGCGCAACTGGCGGACGCCGCTTTCGTCGGGCGTGCTGCCGGCGCCGCCGCACGACGAGACCGGCCACACCTGGCATCATGCCGACGAGGTGCTGTTCGAATACACCAAGTTCGGCGGCCGCCGCTTCGTCGGCGAGTCGGGCAAGAGCGGCATGCCGGGCTTCGGCGCGCTGCTCGACGACCACCGGATCTGGGCGGCGATCGCCTACATCAAGAGCACCTGGCCGGCCGAGATCCGCAAGCACCAGGCCCGGCTCGGTGCGCAGGAGCGATAGCATGCGGCGGCTGTCATATGCGGCACTCGGGCTTCTGCTTGCCGGACCGGCGCTCGCGGCGGCTGCGGAGCCAGGCTCCTATGCCCCCTGGGAGTCTCGGCCGGTAAGCGGGCTTTCGGCGCAGCAGATTGACGACCTGCGCGCAGGTCGCGGCATGGCCCTCGCGCTCCCGGCTGAACTGAACGGGTTCCCCGGGCCGAGGCACGTCCTCGACCTGGCCGGCGAGCTCGCGCTGACCCCGGAGCAGCGGGGCCGGACGGAGGCGATGTTCGCGGAGATGCAGCGCGAGGCCGCCGCCCTCGGCGACCGGATCGTCGAGGCCGAGATGCGGCTGGATCGCCTGTTCGCCGGCGGCGATCCCGACGGGGAGGCGGTCAGGATCGCCACCGGCGACGTCGCGCGCCTGTACGGAGAGCTCCGCTTCACCCATCTGCGCTACCACATCGCCATGAAGCGCCTGCTCGGGCCGCAGCAGCTGGCCGCCTATGCACGGCTGCGGGGCTACGACGGGGGCGGCGGCCGGCATGGCGATCACGGTCATGGCCGTCACTAGGGTTATCGGTCTGGGGCTGGGAGTGGGGCTGGCAGTCGCCTCTTGCGCCGCCGTCCGTGCGCAGGACATCGCATCCGGCATGGCCGACGCCGGTGTGGTGAAGGAACGCAAGGTGCTGATGTCGGAAATGGCGGCGTCGATGAAGCGGATCCTCTTCTCCCTCGCCTCGGCCGCGCCGGGCGACGGAGGCATCGCCGCCGACGCCCGCACGCTGGTGCTCCATGCCGGCGAAATCGGACGGTTGTTTCCCGATGGCTCGCTGGGCGGGTCTACGGAAGCGAGCCCCGAAATCCGGCGGCGCCGGGACGAGTTCCGTGAACTGGCGGAGGAGACCGCCGGCCTTGCCGATGCGCTGCTGCGTGCTGTCGAGTTCGGCGAGCGCGACACCGCTCTGCGCCGCTTCCCTGCGCTGGGCCGGAGCTGCAGCGACTGCCACGCGCGGTTCCGTATCCCCGACGAGGCGGAGGAGTGAGCGCCTGCACGCCGCCGACCCCGTTCGGCACCGCGTCGTCGTCGATCAAACCGTAGCCGCAGGTCCACCACATCTTGTCGACGCGGCCGTGCCGCCGGATCGGCACCAGCCGGTCCTCGTGCCAGGCCGTGCCATGCCCGGCCAGGACAAGCTCGATCTGTGGCCCGATCAGGCCCCAGTCGAACTGTCTGATCAGGGCGCGTCTCGCCGCCGCCCAGCCCGGATCAAGGCCGTGTTCGGACCGAGGACCGGGACGGGCGGCGTGCCGGGACAGGAAAGACGGATCTAGTGCAGCGTCCAGCGCTGAGCGAAGGACTTGCCGCCGGCCGGCACGATATTGGCGTCGGAGTCGGCGTAGTCGGCGTAGAACAGGCAGGCCCCCTCGAAGGTCGGCGTGCGCACGTTGCTCTTGTGGGTGTGCGTCACCACGAGATGAGCGAGTTCCACCGGCAGGCCCTTCGCGAAGATCTTGTGGGCGGCGTAGACCGCGTGCTGGATGTTCGCGCCGAGCTTGCTCTTGCGCATCGGCTTGACCTTGCCGTTGCCTTCCGGCTTGTCGGGGTCCGGCTCCGCCTCCACCGGCTTGCTGGCGTCGTGCAGCAGCCCGGCGGCGACCAGCAGGTCCATGTCGCAGGGCGTCCCGTGCAGGTCATGCGCGATCTTCGCCAGCGCCACCGCCATCTGGGTGACGCCCCGGATGTGGCCGACGAGGCCGCGGTACTCCTCCGTGCCGAAGCTCTTGGGGACATCCTCGAACCGCTCCCAGGCGCATTCCCCCGCGACCTCGAGCCAGATGTCGATCACGCCCTGGCGCAGCGTGTCGTCCTTGATCCAGTCGATTTCCGGAAACAGCTTCCTCAGGCCTGCTTCGTCGATCTTGACGGCCATGTTCCTCTTCCTTCGGTTGTTGATTGCTGCCGTTGGCAGGTCAGGCGGTATCCGCCTACTTTCCGAGTTCCCAGCGCTGGGCGAAGGACTTGCCGCCGACGGGGATGATCCCGGCGTCGGAGTCGGCATAGTCGGCGTAGAACAGGCAGGCTCCCTCGAAGGTCGGCGTGCGCACGTTGCTGGCATGGGTGTGCGTGACCACGAGATGGGCAAGCTGCACCGGAAGCCCCTTCTCGAAGACCTTGTGGGCGGCGTAGACGCCGTGCTGGATCTTGGCGCCGATCTCACTCTTGCGCGATGGCTTCACTCCCGCGTTGCCGGCCGGCTTGTCGGGATCGGGCTCGCATTCCATCGGCTTGCTGACGTCGTGCAGCAGGCAGGCGGCGATCAGCATGTCCCAGTCGACCGGCGTGCCGTGCAGGTCCTGCGCGATCTCGGCCAGCTTGATTGCCATCGCGGTGACGCCCTGGATGTGCCCCACCAGCGTGCGGCCCGCCTCGGCGTCGAGGTTTTTCGGGATTTCCTCGAAGCGCGTCCATGCGCACTCGCGCGCGGTGTCGAGCCAGATGTCGATCACTCCCTGGCGCAGCGCCTTGTCCTTGATGCGGTCCACCTCGGGAAACAGCGCGCGGATGCCATCGGCGTCGATATCGACCGCCATATCTTTCTCCTCCCGTTTTTTCAGCAGTTGCAGTCGTCGCGATAGGTCGTGCCTGCCGGCTATTCCGCGGCGCGCGGAGCGGTCGCGGCGCGCAGTGCCGCCCATACCTTGTTCGGCGTCACCGGCATGTCGATCTGGGTCACGCCCCGGTCCTTAAGTGCGTCGATCACCGCGTTTACGAAGGCGGGCGGTGCGCCGCTGGTCCCGCCTTCGCCGGCCCCCTTCACGCCGAGGTCGATGTCGGGGTCCAGCACCTCGTTGAAGCCGGCGTCGAAGTCCGACAGGTCGTCGGCGCGCGGCATGCAGTAGTCCATGAACGAGCCGGTGACGAGCTGCGCCGTCTCCGCGTCGTAGCGCACCTCCTCCAGCATCGCCTGGCCGATCCCTTGCGCGACGCCGCCGTGGATCTGGCCGTGCACGATCAGCGGGTTGAGGATGCGTCCGCAGTCGTCGCAGGCGGTGTAGCGCAGCACCGTGGTGCGGCCGGTGTCGGGGTCGATCTCGACCTCGCAGACATGACAGCCGTTGGGGAAGGTCCACGCCGCCTCGCGCTTGTAGCGGCAGGTCTCGTCGAGGCCGGGCTCCATGCCGTCGGGCAGCCTGTCCCGCTCCAGCGCGGCCTTGGCGACCTCGGCGATCGACACCGACGCCTCGCCGGCGACGAAGTTGCCCTCGCGGAATACGACAGCGTCGGCCTCGCGCTGCATCAGGTGGCCGGCGATCTTCTTGCCCTTCTCGACGATCTGCTTCGACGCGCGCAGCACCGCGACCCCGCCCATCTGCGAACTGCGCGAGCCGCCCGACCCGTTGCCGTAGGGCACCAGGTCGGTGTCTCCCTGCACCAGCGAGATGTCGTCGAACGGCACGCCGAGGGTGTCGGTGACGATCTGCGCGAAGGTGGTCTCGTGGCCCTGGCCGTAGCTGTGCGTGCCGGCCAGGATCTTCACCTTGCCGTCGGGCTCGAAACGCACCCGCGCCTCCTCCTGCGGCGGTCCGCCGGACGCCTCCATGAAATAGCCGATGCCGATGCCGCGCAGCTTGCCGCGCGCCTCGGACTCCTTCCGTCGGGCCGGGAAGCCGGCCCAGTCGGCGCGCTCCAGCGCGATGTCCATGGTGGCCGTGAAGTCGCCGCTGTTGATCAGGCTGCCGGCCTTGCTCTGGTAGGGCAGGGCCTCCTTGCGGATGAAGTTGAGGCGGCGGAACTCGTCCGGCGCCATGCCGATCTCCATCGCCGCCTTGTCGGCCAGCCGCTCCATCAGGTAGCAGGCCTCGGGCCGGCCGGCGCCGCGGTAGGAGTCTGTCGGCGAGGTGCTGCTGAACACGCAGCGCACCCGCTGGTACAGCGCCGGGATGTCGTAGACGGTGCCGGCGACACGGCCGCCGCCGCCGGTCGGCACGCGGGGACCGTTGTCGGAGGCGTAGGCGCCGATGTTGGCCAGCGTGTCGATGCGCATGCCGAGGATGCGCCCGTCGGCGTCCAGCGCCAGCTCGGCATGGCTGATGTTGTCGCGGCCGTGCGAATCGGTGACGAAGGACTCGCTCCGGTCGCCGCGCCAGCGCACCGGCCGGCCGGTCTTCTTCGCCGCCCAGACGATCAGCGCCAGTTCCGGGATCATCTTCGAGCGGATGCCGAAGCCGCCGCCAGTGGCGGGCGAGATGACGTGCAGCTTGTCGTGCGACCAGCCGAAGACGCCGTCGCACAGGTTGTTGCGGATCTTGTGCGCGCCCTGGCTCGGGCAGGTCAGCGTGACGCGGTCGCGGTCGGGCTCGTACCGGGCGAAGCAGACGCGCGGTTCCATCGGGCTGCCGTAGACCCGGTTGTTGACCAGATCGATGCGCACCACCGTCGCCGCCTTGGCGAAGGCCGCCCCGGTCCCCACCTCGTCGCCCGAGTCCCAGTCGAAGCAGACGTTGTCGGGCCAGCCCTCCCACAGGACCGGTGCGCCGTCGGCGATCGCCTTGCGCGCGTCGACGATGGCCGGCAGCTCCTCGAAGTCGGCGATCACCGCCTCGGCGGCGTCGCGGGCCTGCCACTGGGTCTCGGCGACCACCATGGCGATCGGGTCGCCGACGAACCGCACCTCGCCGTCGGCCAGCAGCGGCCGCGCCGGTGCCCGCAGGTCGTTGCCTTGCCGGTCCTTCAGGGCCGCTTGCGTCTGCAGGTCGGCCAGTCCGTCGGCGCGCACGTCCGCGATGGTATAGACCGCGATCACCCCCGGCATATCCTTCGCCATGGAGGTATCGAGGCCGGTGACCTTCGCATGCGCCATCGGCGAACGCAGGAACGCCGCGAAGGCCTGGCCCTCGACCGCGATGTCGTCGGTGTAGGGGGAACCGCCGGTAATGAGCCGCAGGTCCTCCTTGCGCCGCACCGGCTGGCTGATGCCGAATTCACCCATCGCTGGTTCCTCCTCCGCGCCGAGACGCCGCCGGCCTGCGTTCGGGCCGGTCGCGCCTGTCCGGTCGCGCCTGAATTGCCGTTTGGGGCGGGCCGCCGGCTCGTCCGGACGGCTTCGATGCAGCAGTTTGCCGGTGGGCCGGCGCGCGATCAAGCGGCGGCTGCGCCGCCGTCAGGCCACCGGATGGCGCGTCGCCTCGCGGGCCTCCTCGGGCGGGGCCAGGAACCGGAAGCTGCCGCTGCCGGCGGCGACCACCCGGCCGTCGTCCGGGTCGCTGACGGTCGCCTCGGCGAAGAACATCCGGTCCTGGGCGTACTGCAGCCTGCCCTCGGCGACCAGCCGCGCGCAGCGGCCGGAGGAAATGAAGCTGGTCGCCAGGTTGATCGTCACCAGCGGCCGGCGCCTGCCGTCGACGTAGTTGCCGGCGTAAAGCGCCGCGACGTCGATCAGCCCCATCAGCACGCCGCCATGCACGTAGCCGCCCCCCGCCAGGTGGCGCGGCTTCACGTCCATCTCCAGCCGCGCGAAGCCGTAGCGCCACTCGGTGATGGCGTAGCCGAGCACATGGTGGAAGGTCTCGTCGTCGGGTGCGTAGAAGGAGAAGCCGTTCATGTGGCGGGAGGCTCGCCCGCCGGCCGCGTCGCGTCAAGTCCTCGCCTTGCGGTCCGCGCCGGTCGTCCCCACGGTTTCACTGTCGCACA
>JBBDQX010000105.1:0-7253 GCA_040905765.1 Acetobacterales bacterium | reverse complement strand
CGCCAACGGCAGGAGGCGCCATCATGCACGGGCGGGCTCGCCGCAGTACCCCCGGCCCGTGCGGGGCAGCTATGCGCCAGCCAACGAAGGGCGAAACCGGCCGAGGCTCGCCAAGTCGCCGCAAGATTGCTTTTGATCGCTCCAGTCCGATGCGGGGGCTCGGGGATTGAAGGCCACAGGGGCGCCACCGCTTCCAGTTGTGGATAACATCCGGCTCGCGCCTACCAAACGTTGTGCGCTCCAGGAAAATCAATAACACTCGGTCGGAAGCTAGGGTGGGGCGGGGGGACGATGCGAGAAAGTTCGCATTGCGTGGACGGGCGATGGAGTTGGTCCGATACACCGGCTCCACTTGCGGATCTCCCGATCGCGCGACGCAACTTCGTCGGCGGCTTTGCCGCCGCCTCGATGGCGCTGCCCTGCTTCGCCAATGCCGACAATCCAACGAAGATGACTGGTGGACGACCGGCGACATCCGGCTGGCGGCTTGTGCGGATGAGGAGAAGCTGACGGCGAAGCCGCGAACATTCTTTCAGGTGGGGGCAGTCATTGGGAAAGAAAAATTCCGCAACGGGTGGCGGGCCGGTGCACCTGTCGCCCGGGTTCCTGCCGGCGACGCGGCGCGGTTTCCTTGCGGGCTCGGCCTCGGCGGTAGTGGCGCTGAGCGCGTCGAAGGCTCGGGCTGACCCCCGGCGGGCGGGGAACGCTGACGGCCACTTCGGTCAACACCATCGATCTGGGCGGTGTCCTGTCCGGGGGGAATGCCCGGATCGGTGCTGAGGCAAGCGCCGTGCTGTCGCCCTTCTCGATCCGTCTGCTCGGCGGTTTCGACGCGCTCACACTGTACTTTTCGCAGGCGCGGATGTCGTGGAAGCTCGGCCAGGACCCGAAGTTCGAGATCGACTTTCTCGACTACAAGATCGGCAAGGAACTGGAATTCGTCCAGAGCCTCGCCGAGTCCCTGACCGCGTCCAGGGGCGGCGCCTACATCAAGCCCGCGACCTCGGTTCTGGGCGTCGAGGCGGGCTACCGGATCAACGTCGCGGCGATCAATCTCGGGGGCATCACGTTCATGAACGTGGGGCTTTCGGCCCTGGCGGTCCTGCCGTTCGAGAACCGCACGGCGTTGTTCGGCGCCGCGCTTTCGTCGCGCGAGGATCCCTTCGTCATCATTGCGGGGATCTGGGGCGGCGGGGGGCATTTCACGCTCTATTCGGACGGCCGGCGCATCTCGTCCTTCGATGCCAGCTTCGTCTATGGCGGCGGCGGGGCCATTTCCTATGGTCCTCTGACCCTGCAGGGGCGGGTCAGCGTCGGCGTGTTCATCCGCAAGGTCGGCAGCTACACCGAGATCGCCGGCGACTTCTTCGCAGGGGGCTCGGGGCGGGTGGCGATCTTCGGCATCTCGGCGGCCCTGATGGTGTCGCTCGGGATGGACGGGACGGGGTCGATGTCCGGCTCGGCGGTCTTCACCTTCTCCTTCTCGATCGGCATCGCCAAGGTGGGCTTCGCGATCACCCTCTACAAGAAGGAAGGCAAGGGCTTCTCGTCGGCCGGTGCCGAGCAGGCCGCGCTGTGGCCGCCAGGCGGCACGCGGTTTGCCCAGCTCGGCGCACCCGAGCTTCCCTCGAGCGCCCGCATCCGCGTCAGCACCAGGCGGCAGGACCAGGATTACCGGGTCTGGCGGTCGTATTTCAGCCCGGTCCGTTCGAAGAGGTATCTCGATGGCGCGTAACACTCTCGACACCCCGCTCGACACGGTCCTCGTCGATGTCCTGGCCCGTACCGTGCCGAGCGGCGCGAGCCGCGCCGACCAGGAGGGCGCCGATTCGAAGGAGACCGAACTGAAGGTGACGCTGGCGCTCAGGCCGCTGCAGTCCGCGGGCGGGGGCGTGCCCCTCGACGACTGGCCGGCCGCGATCGACAAGAGGATCGCCGAGGCGGAGGGGAGCGCGGCGATCCTGGTGGCGCCGATCCCGCTTCAGTGCGGGGGCGCGCCCAGGAGACCGAACGACCTCGACGAGGTCTCGCTCACCATGACGCGATGGCACGAGCGCTCCGATCCGGAGGCCGCCAGCGGCATCTGGCGGGCGCTCATCCCGGAGGGCAGCTCATGGGAGAAGCTCGGCGAGGGGCTCGAGACCTTCCGTGACGCGACAAAGCGGGCGCCGCCGAAGGGCGTGACCTGCGTATCGGGCAAGGAGTCGGACATTGCGCTGCTGGTCAAGATGGCGCGGGCGCTCGAAGCGGTGCACATGGCCTGCGCCCCCGACCCGGCCGAGGCGGCGCGGACGCTCTACGACAAGATGCGCGACGCGGCCAACGGTCTCGTCAAGGGTGCAAGCGAGGGCTCTTTCTGGGACACGCTCAAGACAACGCTCGCTTCGCTGGATGGCGGAGAAGGACAGGAGCAGGCGCCGAACTTCACTGGGCGCGAACGCGACGAGACGCCCGGCAAGACCGGTCTTGAGGTGGCGCGAATACGCCGGAAACTGACCCTGAGCACACTCGGTGCGGCCTGCAAGGCCTGCGCCGACGTGCAAAGCGAGGGGGCCGATATCTGCAGCGGCAAGACCGCGCAGGAGCTTGCCCGGACGATCCTCAACCAGACCCGCGGCAAGAGTTGCGCCTGCGACCATCTGACGGGCGATCTCAACTCGATCTACCGCCAGCTTCTCGATCTCCAGAAGGAGTTCCTGCTGGCCAACGCGATGGGTGACGCGGAATTCGCCAAGCTCGAGACGTCGGTCAAGTCGCGCGACACGACGCCGGCCGAATACGAGAAGCCCGACGAAGCAGAGGCGACGGACGCAACCCTCACGGCATCCTTCGCGGCGAAGCGGCTGTTCAATCTCGACGAGACGCCCGATCTCGGACGGCTCTTCCGGACATTCGTGGACGTGGCGCTGGACGCGAAACACTTGGCGACCGCGCTCAAGGATGTGCGGCACGAGGACGTCGCCTTCTTCTACATCCGCCTGGCGCCGGCGGACTGGTTGTCGGGCTCGGACCAGTCCGACCACAGCGCCTGGACGCTGGCAAAAGTGGTCTTCGATGGCGAGCGGATCGTCTCGTTCTGGCCGGCCACGCGCGAGGAACTCGTGCTGCGGATGTGCGGCACTCCCGAGGCGGAAATGATGCAGGCTTTGCGGCAGATGGACGGGGTGCTGCTGCTGGGCACCCGGACTGAAACGGGTGTCCCGGCCTACGAGATCGTGTCGATGGATATCCAGGCGGCTGCGCGCGAAGCGCAGTCGCGCGCCGAGCGGATGTTCAATGACGTCTATGAGCCGGACGGTGCGCAGGAGGCGGCCTGGGCGTTGCCGATCGATCTGAGGCGGATGGAGCCGACCGGTCTGTCGTCGGGGGGCCTGTCGGTGCTGAATTTCTCCTGCGCGTCGGACCTCTCGCGCCGGATCGGTGCAGTGCGCGCGATCACGGCCACGACCTGCGCCGAACGCGCGCTCGATGCCGACGACCTGCTGGTGGGGCGGCTGCCGAGCTACGGGCTTCTGGCCGAGGTGGAGGGTGAGCTTAAAACCGTCTGGCACCTGCTGACCGGCAAGAAGGTGTCCTATGGCGCGGCGCGGCTGGCCAACCTGGCAGACGCCGAGCCGCTTCTGCGCGGGCTCTATCGCACGGCCGGCGAACGGGCGCTGGCTCAGGCGTCGGCCGACCGCAGCGTGCCGCAGGCCAAGCGCCTCGGCGGCCACACCGACGACAACGGCAATTCGACAAAAGGCACGCTCGTCGCGCGGGTCGGCGAGGCGGAGTTCGTGTATCTCGGCGACCCCATGGGGATCGAGACCGGGCTCGAGACGGAAGACTGTCCGATCGATCCGATGCACGACCTGTCGATCGACCGCGACATCACGCTGAACCGCCAGGGCGAGGACGGGGTCGGAGACGGCGAGCTGGTCGGGGCGCTGCGCTTCGGGCAGCCGGGGCGAGTCGGGTTCCGGGCAGTCTATCTGGGCGGCGGGACGCTGGACTCCGCCGGTGCGGAGGACGCCTTCAATGCGGTGCGCGAGGCCGCGCTGCCGCCGCTCGGCACGGCGCAGCAGCCCATTTCCGGGCGGCGGTTCCTGCGCAGCGAGGCCGTCGCGCCGGCGGCGCTGATGCTGCCCAAGGGCGAGGCCGACCGCGAGATCGCGGCCTATCGCAAGGGCTGGACCGACGACTATCCGCGCCAGTCGAGCAAGCTGGTCGTGCTGCGCTCCGAGGTCGACCAGGCCGGCACCGTGGAGGCTCTGGGGCCCCGGCACTACACACGCATCGTCATGCCCCCGGTGCTTCCGCTCGACATGGCGGAGATGCACGGGGTGTTCGATGACGTCCGGCCGACCTGGTACCAGACGCCCGATCCGCAAATCGACCATGTCGACGACATTCCGCCCTGGCGCACCGCCTATCACCGGCGGGCGAAGCTCTGGCGGCCGCGGGACGGGCTGCGGGCGATGCACCATGATGCGGCCTGCGGCGGGGCCCCAGCGCTGTGCTACACCGATGACGCGGTCGCCGATCAGGCGGCGATCGTGTCCGCCCGCTTCGACGATGGACGCGTTTTTCTGGTCAAGGCGACGGAATGGTCTGAACTCTTCGAGGCCTGGTCGAAGAAAGGCGCTGACCGCGGGCCACAGCCGAACCCGCCCCCGGCTCCGATCGGGGACAGCGTCTTTGCCCGTCGAAGCAGCAAGACCCACGCGCTGGGACGGACGGTTCCGGTCTACCCCGATCCGATGGCGGCCGAATTGGTGATGCGGCTCAGCCCCGAGGGGGCGGAGGGAGCCGCCGTGGCGATCGAGACAATCGCCGCGGTGACGCCGGAGACCTATCCCGACACGATGCCCGTAGCGATCCGGGTGGCGCACGGGACGATGGGTGCGGCGCCGACGGTGAAGGCGCCCAAGGACCGGGTGGTGACCATCGAGGGGACGGTTTGCCGCGAGGTCGTGGTGGAGGTGCCGCCGGGCCGGTCCTATGTGCTCGAACTGTGGTATCGCCCGAGCGTCGATCAGCTGGTGAACTGGTCCGAACTCGTCGATACGGCCGCGACGCTGCGCGAAGTCGGCGCGCTGTGCACGTCGCTCCACGATCCGCAGGAGCCGCTCCTCGGTCCGTGCGGCGACGCGGTGGAGGGCGAGGCGAATTGCGGGCTTCTGGGGCGCCCCGCGCCGACGCCGGCTGCCTTGCGGCAGATGGCCGTCTGGCTGCATGAGAAGATGAAATATCGGCCCGTGCCCGAGATCGCGCGGGTCACGAGGCTCGAGGTGCGCCATGCGGTGACGCGGCCGCTCGCCGTTCCGGTTCCGACGCCGCCGGCGGGGCAAGCGGAGCTGTCGTTCCGCCGGGTGAGCGGCGCGAGGATGGATGACCTGGGGAAAGAGGCGCTGTCGGAGCCCAAGGCGCTTCCCCGTGCATGGTACCTCGACGGGCCGAAGGATCAGCCGGTGGCCGAGGAGGGCGGCACCGAGGCCGATCTCGGAGGCTATCTCGAGGTCGATCTCGGCTCCACCGGCGCGATCGAAATCGAGGCCAGGGCGATGGCGGTCAAGGGCGGCGCCTTCGACGACCCGGCGCGGACGCGCGGCGTGGAACGCATCCAGACGGGGGCCTATCCCTTGGCGCTGGGGCGCGAGGCGCGCAAGCAGAAGACCTCGGAGATCTACGGCTTCAGCGTGGACCGCGCGGGCAGGGTTGCGATCCCCAGGAGCGGTGGGTTCATGGCGCAGTTCCGCGGCCTGCCGGAGGCGACGGCGGACGGCCGCGCCGAGGGCAAGGCTTATCTGTCCCTGCATGCCCTCTTTGCACGCGAGGCTGCGACGAACGCGGACGCGGTGAAGCCGGGCGCCGATGTCCGCCTGGGCGCCCTGTTCGCCGATACAAGGGCGCGCCAGGTCGACCTGACCTTCGTTGCCGTCAGCCGCTACGTTTCCGACTTCAAGAAGCGCGCGACCATCCGGGGCGATCGGTTCGTGCCCGGTGCAGACTACGCGCCAAAGATGGCGACCCGCTCCGCCGAAGTCACCCGATCGGTCTGGCTGCCGGCGTCCGAACGCCCGGCCCAGCCCGTTCCCGCGGCCGAAGCGCATCCGGTGATCCAGAGCGCCGAGTTCATCCAGAAAGGCAAGGCATTCTCCCAGTCCCGCCGCGTCGCAAGCGTGAGACTGTGGCTGGCGCGGCCCTGGTTCACCTCGGGCGAGGGCGAACGGCTTGGCATCGTCGTGTGGCCCCAGGTCCACCGCAAGCGGGAGAAGGCGGTGGGCTTCATACCGACCGGCCGGGAACTCTTCGTGCGGCCGTCGGTGGCGGAGTCCGGCTACGAACTGAAACCGATCGACTGGATGGCGCTGGAGAAATTCGAGGAGCGCTACATGACCGGCGCGGCCGGATTCGTGTCGCGCTGGGGCTCCGATCCGACGGAGGCCTATCCCAAGCCCGGCTGGCGGGACTGGATGATCCCGAACTCGCTCTTTGCGGACTTCCGCTTCGGCAATTCGCCGGGCGAAACCACCTCCCTGCATCCGGACGGACGCTTCGTTCCCAACGTCGCGATGCCGATTCCGGGCAAGGGCGGAGAGGCGGACGATGACAGCCCCTGGTCCGCGACGACCGAAAGCCGGCAGCGGTACCTGAACGTCGATCTGCTGACCTATGCGCCGCGCTTCGATATCGACACCGAGCAGTGGTATGTGGACGTGATGCTCGACCCAGGGCCGATGGTGTCGCCGTTTCTCCGGCTCGGCGTGGTGCGCTATCAGGAGCACGCGCCGCGGGACTTGCAGGTTTCGGAGCCAGCCGAGCCCTATGAATTCCAGATCCTGACCCATCGCACCGCGCACTTGAGCTTGCGGCCGGTGGACGGTGGCGAGCGCGTGATGATCGAGACCGAGGTGCGGGGCCCGGCGACCGTGTCTTCCCGCGATGACGAGGCGTCCCCCGACCTGGACGCTCAGGTGCACTCCCGGATGTACATGCGGCTGGTCGGGCGTGAGGACGAGACGGGCGTCGTTCGCCTCGATGCCGAGACCGTCGTCGACCCGGACGGCGCAAAGGGAGGCCTGGCGATCTGGCGCGCGGTCTTCCGCGTGCCGCGGGCGGCGATCGAGACCAAATCCGTGTCGCTCAAGATGCACCTGGAGGAATGCGCCTATCGGCCGTCGACCCGCAACGAGGAGTCGGAAACACCCAAGCACGGCCAGAGCACCCGCTACCTTTGCACGCTCGTGGTGCCGGATCTGTAGCGGAAGGTT
>JBBDQX010000104.1:0-7337 GCA_040905765.1 Acetobacterales bacterium | reverse complement strand
GCAAGCCGGAATACTGCTACCTGATAGAGCGGCTGGTCGACGCTGCGGCGCGCGAGACCGGCATCGACCCGGCGGAACTGCGCCGCCGCAACATGGTGCGGCCGCAGGATCTGCCGTGGAAGACCCCGACCGGGCTGGTCTACGACAGCGGCGATCCCGCGGCGAACATGGACCGTGCGCTGGAGATCGCCGACCGTGCCGGATTCCCCGCCCGGCGCGAGGAGGCGGCGAGGCGCGGCAAGCTGCGCGGCTTCGGCATCGCCGTCTACACCGAGCCCGACGGCTACAAGGACAACCGGGTCGACATGCAGTTCGACCCGACCGGCGCACTGACGGTGGCGATGAGCGCGCAGACCAACGGCCAGGGCCACGAGACCACCTTCGCCCAGGTCGTCGCCGACCTGCTCGGCGTGCCGCTGTCGGCCATTCGTATTGTGCAGGGCGACAGCGACCGGGGCGGCGCGGGCGAGGGCACCGGCGGCTCGCGCACCGCGACCGTCAGCGGCGCCGCGATGCACTACGCGTCCGTCAAGATCATCGAGAAGGGACGCAGGATCGCCGCGCAGATGATGGAGGCCGGCGAAGAGGACATCGAGTTCGACGACGGCCGCTTCGTCATCGGCGGTACCGACCGCTCGGTCGATATCCTCTCGGTCGCCAGGGCGTCGTACGACGGCAGCAAGCTGCCCAAGGGCATGGATCTCGGCTTGGGTGCGTTCCACCACTACGACGCGCCGGTCTACAGCTATCCGGTGGGCTGTCACATCTGCGAGGTGGAGATCGACCGCGGGACCGGCTGGGTCGACGTGGTCGGCTACTTCGCCTGCAACGACCATGGCGTCGTCATCAACCCGATGCTGCTGGACGGGCAGATCCACGGCGGGGTTGCCCAGGGCATCGGACAGGCCCTGCTGGAGGAAGCGTTCTACGATGCCGAAAGCGGACAGCTCAGCACAGGCAGCTTCATGGACTATGCCCTGCCGCATGCGCGGCATCTGCCGCTGTTCAGGCTGGACCGGCTGGAGACGCGCTGCGACACCAACCCCCTCGGCGTGAAGGGCGTCGGTGAATCCGGCACGACCTGCTCGCTGCCGGCGACGATCAACGCCGTGGTCGACGCACTGGCGGAGTTCGGCGTGACGCATGTCGACATGCCGGCGACGCCGCTTCGCGTCTGGCAGGCGATGCACGGAAAGTGACCGCAAGAAGCGTCCTCGTCACCGGTTCGAGCGGGCTGATCGGAGCCCTGCTGGTCCGCGACCTCGCCGCGGCGGGATGCAAGGTCGTCGGCCTCGATCCGGCGCCCTATCCCTTCGGGGATGTCCCCATGAGGCCGGTCGCGGGGGATGTCCGGGACCGCGCGTTCCTGGCGGCACTGTTCGAGGAACACGGCTTCGATGGCGTGGTCCACGCGGGAGGGGCCTCCGGCCCGACGGTGATGGCCGACCGGCCGGGAGAACTGGTCGAGGTCAACGTCTTCGGCACCGCGCATCTCCTCGCGCTTGCCCTTGAGCACCGGGTGCGCCGTTTCGTCTACCTCTCCTCGGCTTCGGCCTACGGCGACATGCCGCGCGCCTGGATGGACGAGGACGCGCCTTTCCGGCCGGCGCAGGTCTACGGCGCGACGAAGGCGGCGAGCGACGCGCTGGTCCGTGCCTACCGCGTGCAGCACGGGCTCGACGCCATCGCGCTGCGGATCGGCACGGTCTACGGCCCGCGCCGCGGCACCAACTGCCTCGTGCGCGACATGCTTGAGGCGGCGCTGGCCGGCCGCTCCCTCAGGCTGACCGACGCCGGCCGCCTGCGGCAGTACATCTACGCCGACGACGCCGCGCTGGCGGTGCGCCGCGCGCTCGACGTGACGGAGGTGCCGCAGCACGCCTACAACGTCTCCGGCCCGGATGCGCTGCCGCTGACGGACGTCGCGGCGATCGTGCGCGAGACGGTCGCCGGCGCCGATGTCACGGTCGTCGAGGGCGACGATCCGCAGTGGACCTTCCGTCGGGAGCCGCTGGACTGCAGCGCCGCCGGACGCGATCTGGGTTACGTGCCGGAATGGCCGCTTCGGCGCGGCATCGCCGCCTATGCGGACTGGCTCCGCGAAAAATGATCGGCTAAGTTTTTTAGCGTCCTCGCGGCCATTCCAGATAACGAAACGTCCGCCAATCGAACCCAGGAGGGTCGACCCATGCACCTCGCCCGTTTCCCGCGGCTGCGCTTCGCGCACCTGCCGACGCCGCTAGAGCCGATGGACAACCTGACGAAGCTCTTGGGCGGTCCCCGGCTGTGGATCAAGCGCGACGACTGCACCGGGCTCGCGACCGGCGGCAACAAGACCAGGAAGCTTGAGTTCCTGATGGCCGACGCGCTCGCCAAGGGCGCCGACACGGTGATCACGCAGGGTGCCGTGCAGTCCAACCATGCCCGCCAGACCGTCGCCATCGCGGCCAAGCTCGGCCTCCAGTCGCATCTGCTGTTCGAGGAGCGGGTGAAGCATGCGGACGAGGACTATCAGAAGTCCGGCAACGTCCTCCTCGATCGGCTCCACGGCGTCGAGAGCATTCGCTACTACCCGGCGGACACCAACATGAACGCGGCGATGGAGCAGGTCGCCGAGGAACTGAAGGGCGAGGGCCGCAAGCCCTATGTCATTCCCGGCGGCGGCTCCAATCCGGTCGGGGCGCTGGGCTACGTCAACTGCGCGTTCGAGCTGGTGTCGCAGGCCAACGACATGGGTCTGAAGATCGACCTGCTGGTGCACGCAACCGGCAGCGCGGGCACCCAGGCGGGCCTGGTAACGGGCCTTGAGCTGATGAACACGCAGATCCCGGTGCTCGGCATCGGGGTGCGCGCGCCGAAGCCGAAGCAGGAGGAGAACGTCTACAACCTCTGCGAGGCGACGGCCGACTTCCTCGGCGTCAAGGGCGGGGTCAAGCGCGATAAGGTGGTGGCCAACACGGACTATGTCGGTGGCGGCTACGGCGTGCCGACCGACGGTATGCACGAGGCGGTCGGCCTGTTCGCACGGCACGAGGCGATCCTGCTTGATCCGGTCTACTCGGGGAAGGGCGCCGACGGCCTGATCGACCTGATCCGCAAGGGCGAGTTTGGCAAGGACGTCAAGAACATCGTGTTCCTGCACACCGGCGGCGCGGTCGGGCTGTTCGGCTACCGCCACGCCTTCGAGTCGCACTTCGAGGTTGCCGCCAATGGCTGACGACATTCCGGCCGGCGTGCGCCGGTTCCCGCATGCGATGGTACGCACGCAGATAGAGAAGGTGCTGCTGGCCTGGGGCATGCCGGCGGAAGCCGCGGCGGTGACGGCCGACATCATGGTCGACACCGACCTGCGCGGCATCGACACCCACGGCATCTCCACGCTGCCGCTCTACGCCGACTGGCGCCGGGAGGACCGCGTCAGCTTCGGCGCGGGCAAGGTGCGGGTCGCGAAGGAAACCCCGACCGCCCTGCTGATCGACGGCGGCGGCACGCTCGGACACTTCTCGGCGAAGACTGCGATGGAAGGGGCGATGGCCAAGGCCCGGGAGATGGGCATGGGGATCGAGGGCGTCTTCAACTCCTGCCACTTCGGTCCGGCCGGCTACTACACGCGGATGGCGTCCGCGGCCGGGCTGCTGGGCTTCGCGATGACCAACACGCCAGGTCCGCAGATGGCGCCGACCTTCGGCGCGCAGGCCAGGCTCGGCACCAACCCGATCGCCTTCGCAGCGCCGGCGAAGCGCAATGCCGACTTCTCGCTCGACATGGCGACGACCACGGTGGCGCGCGGCAAGATCCGCAATGCGATGGTCGAGGGCAAGCCGGTGCCGCTGGGCTGGGTCTCCGATTCGTCCGGCAAGCCGACCACGGATGCGAACGTCCATGACACCGGCGGGATGCAGACGCCGCTGGGCGGCCTGCCCGAGCTGTCGAGCTACAAGGGCTACGGCCTCGCGATGATGGTCGAGATGCTCTGCGCCTCGCTGACCGGCGCCAGCCTCGTCACCAGCGAGGGGCATTCGCGGCGCGAGCCGGGCAACATGAACCTCGGCCATTTCTTCCTCGTCATCGACCCGACCAAATTCCGCGAGGCGGGGGCTTTCGAGGACACGCTCGACGACCTGATCGAGGACCTGCATGCGACGAAGCCTATCGACCCGGCCCAGCCGGTGCTCGTCGCGGGCGATCCGGAGAACCGCACGGCGGCGGAGCGCATGAACGCGGGCATTCCGATACCGCCCGGCCTGTGCGCACGGGTCAGGGAGACGGCGGAGGGCGCCGGCGTCGACTATCTGCTGGAAGGGGAGGCGCTCTGATGGTCGAGCCGAACGCGGGTATCGAGCTGCGTTACTTCGATCCGGAGACGTTGCGGCGACAGATGGAGTCCATACTGCTCGCGTGGGGCGCGCAGGAGGACTATGCGAAGACCACGGCCGAGGTGCTGCTGTGGGCCGATATGAGCGGCGTCGAGAGCCACGGCGTTTCGATGATCCCCGTCTACGACCGTCGCCGCCGCAACAACCAGATGACGCTGGAGGCGCGCGGCGAGGTGGTGCAGCGCGGGCCGACCACGGCGCTGATCGACGGGCACGGCGGTCTCGGCCATCCCATCGGCAAGATGGCGATGCAGCTCTGCATGGAGATGGCGAAGGAGCACGGCGTCGGCTCGGTCGCGGTGCGTAACTCCTCGCACTACGGCGCCGCCGGCTACTACAGCCAGATGGCCGCCAGGCAGGATCTCATCGGCTTCACCGTGACCAGCGGCTCGGCGCCGCGGGTGACGCCTACCTTCGGCGCCGAGCCGAAGTTCAGCACCAACCCGCTGGCATTCGCCGTGCCGGCGGGGCGCAATCCCCAGTTCAACCTGGACATGGCGACGTCGACGGTGGCCAACGGGCGTATCCGCAACCAGGCCAACGAGGGCCTGCCGCTGCCGCGCGGCTGGGCTACCGACTCTGAGGGCCGGCCGACGACCGACGTCGATGCCTATGCCAAGGGCGGCATGATGACGCCGTTGGGCGGGACGCCGGAACTGTCGAGCCACAAGGGCTACGGCCTCGCCGCGATGGTCGAGATACTGTCCTGCGGCCTCTCGGGTGCGAGTCTGGTGACCTCGGAAGGCCATACGCGCCGGACGCCGGGCAGCATGGAACTGGGCCATTTCTTCATGGCCATCGATCCGGCGCTGTTCCGGCCGCTCGAGGCGTTCAAGCAGTCCGTGGACGACCTGATCGACGACCTGCATGCGACGAAGCCGATCGATCCGGCGCAGCCGGTGATGGTGGCCGACGAGCCGCAGGTGAAGAACCGGACGCTGCGGGCGAAGACGGGCATCCCGATCCCGCCGGGCCTGCTCGGGCAGGTGCGCGACGTGGCGCGCAACTGCAATGTGGAGTTCCTGCTGGAGTAGGCGTCAGTCGCGCAGGTAGCCCAGTTCGGCGAGCAGGTCGCCGGCGACCGACTGGACCAGCGCGAGCTGGCCGGGCTTCAGGTCCTCCTGCCAGCGGCCGATGGCGGCGGTGTTCAGCGGATCCTGCACGGCGTCGGCGCTTGATTCATCCGACAGGTCGTGCGGCTTGCGATGGAACTCCAGCACCGCCGGGTTCCACTCCTCGCCGACCGCGACGAGCAGCGTGCGCAGCGTGGTTTCCGGATCGCGGGCCAGTTCCTCGTAGCGGACCTCGATGTAGCGTTCCGACAGGCCGGGCATGTCGAGCGCCGACCGCCCGCCGCGCACGCAGCTCACCCAGTACTCCGCTGCCCGGCGCGCGTCGCGGGTGTACGGCGGGGCCTGTCCGGTGGCGGGATCGGTCCAGTCCATCGACAGCAGCGAGGTGACCACGTCGCGGCCGTCGCGGATCACGTGCACCAGCGGGCTGTCGGGGAAAAGCGCGTGGAACTGGCGGAAGAACAGCACGTTGCCCGGGGTTTTTTCCGCCACGCGCGGCTTGCCGGCGGCCACCCGATAGGGTTCCAGCAGCCCCTCGACCAGCTGGCGATAAAGCCGGTCGGTCTCGGCCGGTCCGATCCGCCATTGTGCCAGCGGCGGTGCGTAGCTGGTGCGCATGTCGACCCACTGGCGCAGGATCGCCGGCAGGATCTTCAGTTCCGGCCCGCAGGCGATGGCGGGATGGGAGTCCAGCATCACGCGCAGCAGCGTGGTGCCGGAGCGGCCTGCGCCTCCGATGAAGATCGGCGGTCGGGTCATTGCTGCGGTGTCTCCAGCGGATCGACGTCGAACAGCCTGGGCGGCTCGCCGGCCCGGTGCCGCCGCCACATCCCGTTATAGGCGGACTCCAGGCCGCGGACGAATCGCGGCGCGTCGAACAGCGGCCCGGTGGCACGCGCGGCCTCCACGCGCTTCCGGAGGGACGCCAGGGCGGCGCGGTCGCCGGCCAGCCGGATGGCGGTCGCTTCGTATGCGGCCATGTCCTCCGCTACCAGCTCGTCGAGGCCCTGGGCCTTCAGCAGGCTGGCCGCGACGCGGGAGATGAACGTCTGGCCAGGGCAGGTGAGAAGCGGCAGGCCGGCCCAAAGGGCGTCGCGCGCCGTGGTGTGGGCGCAGACCGGGCGGGTGTCGAGGAACAGGTCGGCGCAGCGCTGGCGGGCCAGATGCTTCGCTCCCGGGACGCGCGGCGCGAAGACCAGCCGCTCCGGGTCCAGGTCCCGTGCCCGGGCTTCGCGGCGGAGGTTCTCCTCGACCGCGGTGCCTTCGGCCAGCAGCCAGAGGACCGCGTCGGGAACGGCATGGAGGATCCTCATCCAGCCGTCGAAGACCTCGGACGTGATCTTGTAGGCGTTGTTGAAGCAGCACAGCACCACGGCGTCTTCCCGAAGTCCCAGTACGGCGCGCGAGGGAGGGGCGAACGGTTCGTCCTTCCACGACGGGTTGATCTGGTAGCTGTACGGTAGCCGGACCGGCTGCTCGGTGAAGTGCTCGGCCTCCCCCGCCGGCGTGATGACGGGATCCGTCAGGATGTAGTCCACGGCGCGCATGCCGGTGGTTCCCGGATAACCGAGCCAGCCGACCTGCACCGGCGCCGCCCGCATGGCCAGGATCGCCGCGCGGTTGCCGTGGGTATAGCCCTTCAGGTCGACGAGGATGTCGATTCCGTCCGTCCGGATGCGCCGCGCGGTCTCCGCCGGCGCCTCCTCGCGAACGTCGATGAACCGGTCGGCCTGTTGCCGCGCCCTCCGGCGAGCGCCGCTGCCGTCGTCGGGGCCATACGAATAGGCCGAAACCGTGAAACGCTCACGGTCGTGCAGGGCGAACAGGTCGTCGAGCAGCACCATCGTCGCGTGGCTGTGGAAGTCCCAGGACAGGTAGCCGAGGCGAA
>JBBDQX010000103.1:0-40489 GCA_040905765.1 Acetobacterales bacterium | reverse complement strand
GTCGATTTCCCGGCGCCGTTGGGTCCGAGGAAGCCCAGCACCTCGCCCTTCCTGACCGTCATCGACACGTCGTCGACCGCGAGGACGGTCCCGTATCGCTTGGTCAGGTTCTTCAATTCGATCAGATTGGTCATCGGGATGGCTTCCCTTCGCAACCACCGGGGCGTGTCGGCGTGGACCGTTACGGGCACCCAGTGACCTAGTAGCGGCATTTGTTAGTCAACTCCGTGGCAGGTTGCAACAGACAACCCGTGATTTTTCAAAGCGCTGCACGGGCGCGTTCAAGCCGCGTGAGCGCGATGGCCACAGCCGCGCCGGCTGGCAGGTTGCCGTCGTTCCGCGCCGATGGAATAATTCGGCAGGTTTCGTCGTAAATGCTACGGGTCGTTCTCCTGCCCGGATCCCCACATGGCGCGTCACGACACGAAGCTGCTGGATCGGAGGGTCGTGCCGAAAGGGCAAGAGATATTCCGGGAGGGTGCGCAAGCGCTGTGCGCCTATTTCGTCGAGTCCGGCGAGGTGGAGATATACCTTACCGTGCGGGAAAGCGAGGGCAAGACGCGGCAGGTGCTCGGCCGTGTCGGCCAGGGCGGCATCTTCGGCGAGATGGGACTGGTCGACGACGAGCCACGCATGGCGTCGGCCCGGACCTCCGAGGATTCGGTGCTGGTGCTCGTCGGACGCGAGGCGTTCCGGCAGAAGCTGGCGAAAGCCGATCCCTTCATTCGTGGCTTGCTGACCATCTTCGCCCGGAATATCCGTGCCCTGACCCGGAGCCGGTGACGTGCTGCCGGGGGTGCGGGAGAGCCGTGCGCCGCGAAGAATGGACATAGGGCGGCAAAGACGGCGCCTGCTATAAGCGTCGCAAGACCGCCGGTCGCAAGTATCAGGTGATGGCAGAGCGCAGCAAGAAAGACGCGAGCAAGCGCGGAGAGACGGCCTCCACGAAGAGGCCGAGCTTGTTGTCGCGTCTGTTCGGCCGCTTCCTCGGCCGCCTCAGGGCATATCTGCTCGCCGGGCTACTGGTCACGGCGCCGCTCGCCATCACCTTTTATGTTGTCCGGGCGTTCGTCTCGTTCATCGACGGCGCGGTGACTCCTCTGTTGCCGGTCCCGTACCGTCCCGAGACGTATCTGCCGTTCGCAATACCCGGCACCGGTATCATCGTCGTACTCGTCGGACTGGTGGTGATCGGCTGGCTTGCCGCCGGCATCGTCGGCCGCTTCCTCGTCCATCTCGGCGAACGCATCGTCAACCGAATGCCGGTCATCCGCTCGGTCTACGGGTCGGTGAAGCAGATTCTGGAGACGGTGATCCAAACCCAGAACCAGGCTTTTCGGGAGGTGGTGCTGTTCGAGTATCCGCGCCGCGGCTGCTGGGCGATGGGCTTCATCACCAACCAGACCAGCGGTGAGATCCAGAACATCACCGCCGACGACATGGTCAACGTCTTCCTGCCGACGACGCCGAATCCGACCTCCGGCTACCTGCTGTTCCTGCCGCGCAAGGACGTCGTCACACTCGATATGACGGTGGAAGAAGGCGTGAAGCTGATTGTCTCCGGCGGCATCATCACCCCGCCGGACAGGCGCCCCGCGGCCGTTCAGAGCGTGCCCAAGGTCTCGTCGGGGACGCGTGTCGTCAGGCCGCCCCGCGCGGACTGAACGGTCAGCCCGACCTGAGCAACCGCGCCGCGGAGTCACGCTCGAACAGATACAGCAGCACCCGCAGGGCCTCGCTGCGGGGGCCTGCAAGTTCCGGATCGGTCTCCAGCAGGAAGCGGGCCTCGCGACGGGCGGTTTCGAGGAGGTCGCCATGCACGGCCAGGTCGGCGAGCCGGAAGGTGGGCAGGCCGCTCTGGCGTGTGCCCAGCACCTCGCCGGCTCCGCGCAGCCTCAGGTCCTCCTCGGCGATGCGGAACCCGTCGTCCGTCTCGCGCATGATCGACAGCCTCGCGCGCGCCGTCTCCGTCAGCGGAGCGGCATAGAGCAGCAGGCAGGTCGACGGCCTGTCGCCGCGGCCGACGCGACCGCGCAACTGATGCAATTGCGCCAGCCCGAATCGCTCCGCGTGCTCGATCACCATCGCCGTCGCCTCGGGTACGTCGACGCCCACCTCGATTACCGTCGTGGCGACGAGGATATCGGTCCGGCCTTCCGCGAAGGCCGCCATCGCCGCGTCCTTCGCGGGCCCCTTCATGCGTCCGTGGACCAGGCCGACGCGGTCGCCGAACACCTGCGCCAGGGTGGCGAAGCGTTGCTCGGCGGCGCTGGTGTCCGAGGTCTCGGATTCCTCGACCAGCGGGCAGACCCAGTAGCAGCGCGCGCCCTCGCCGATGGCACGGCGGATGCCGGAGACCACCTCGTCGAGCCGCTCCAGCGGCACTGTGCGGGTATCGATGGGGGTACGCCGTCCGGGCTTTTCCAGCAGGCGCGATACCTCCATGTCACCGTAGCTCGTCAGCAGCAGGGTCCGGGGGATCGGAGTCGCCGTCATCACCAGCACGTCTACCGCCTTGCCCTTGCCGGCCAGCGTGAGGCGCTGGTGCACGCCGAAGCGGTGCTGCTCGTCGATCACCGCGAGGGCAAGGTCGCGGTAGGCCACATCGTCCTGAAACAGCGCGTGGGTACCGATCGCGATAGGTGCCGCGCCTGACTCCAGCGCAGCCAGGATCTCGGCGCGCGTCTTTCCCTTTTCCCGCCCGGTAAGCAGCACTGTCCGCACGCCGGCGGCCGCCGCCAGCGACTCGATGGTCCGGGCATGCTGCCGCGCGAGGATCTCGGTGGGCGCCATCAGGACCGCTTGTCGGCCCGACTCCACGGCGATCAGCATCGCCATCAGCGCGACCACCGTCTTACCGCTGCCCACATCTCCCTGCAGCAGCCGCAGCATGCGGGTCGGCCCCGCCATGTCGGCGCCGATCTCCCCGAGCGCCTGCTGCTGCGAATTGGTCAGCGCGAAGGGCAGGGCCGCCAGCGCCTTCTCCCGCAATGAGCCGTCTCCGGTGATCGACTGGCCCGGCAGCTTGCGCATGCGCATGCGCACCAGGCCCAGCGCGAGCTGGTTGGCCAGCAATTCGTCGTAGGCGAGGCGCTCCCTCGCCGGATTCTCGGGCGACAGGTCCGCCTGGTCCGCAGGCGCATGCGTCGCCCGGACCGCGGCCTGCCAGGCCGGCCAGTGCCGTTGCCCGAGCATCGCGGGATCCAGCCACTCCGGCAGCGCGGGCGCCCGCCTCACGGCTTCCTGGACCGCTTTCTGCATCGTCTTCGGCGCCAGCCCGGCGGTCAGGGGATAGACCGGCTCCACCCGGCTGATGGCGGCCTTTTCGCTCTCCGGTACGATGTGATCCGGGTGCGGCATCTGGAGGTCGCCGCCGTAGCGCTCGAGGCGGCCGCTGACGACCCTGGTCTGCCCCTCCGGCAGCATGCGGCGCAGGTAGTCCTCGCGGGCATGGAAGAACACCAGCGTGAGAATGCCGCTGTCGTCGGCGCAGCGGACGCGGTAGGGCGCGCGCCGGTTGTGCGGCACCTCGTGCTGCAGGACGCGCACCGTCAACGTCGCTACGCGTCCGGCCTCGGCGGCCGCGATCCCCGGTGCATAACGGCGGTCGACGACCAGGGATGGCAGATGCCAGACCAGATCCACGACATGCGGACCGGCCAGCTGCTCGACCAGCTTGGCCACCTTCGGGCCGACCCCGGGCAGGGTGGTCACCTCGGCGAACAGATCGTATAGGACTTTCGGGCGCATCGGCTGTTATGGGAGACAGTATGACAGGGCGGGCGCTGACAGGGCCAATCCGAACCTCTATATCTCTCGCCTGACACAGAGGAGCGACCGTTGGACGAAGCCCGCGACCGCCGGCTCAGACGCCTGTATTACCGCAGCACCTACCGCGGCACGCACGAAAACGATCTTCTTCTCGGACGCTTTGCGGAACGGCACCTGGAAGGGATGACCGACGCGGAGCTTGATCAGTACGAAGCCATCCTGGAGCAGAGTGACACCGATCTCTTCAACTGGATCACAGGCCGTGCACAGGTCCCGGACGACTGCGACAGCGACGTCATGCGGGCCCTCTGTCGCTTTCACGGCCATTCCGGAACCTGATTTCGCTGCCGTCGTGGCGCGGCTCGGCCACCCCGGGCGGGTTACGCTCGCCGGCGCGCCGGAGGGATTCGACGCCCTGGCCCTGGCGCGGCTGGCGGTGAAGGAACCGGACCGGCCATTGCTGCATGTCGCGCGCGACGACCAGCGGATGAGCCGCCTCGCCGCGCAGATCGCCTTCTTCGATCCGGCGATCGAGGTACTGACTTTCCCGGCGTGGGATTGCCTGCCCTACGACAGGGTCTCGCCCCGCGCCGACATCGTCGGCCGGCGGATCGCCACGCTGGGCCGCCTGCAGGAGTCGACGCGGAGCGGGCGGCCGCTCGTCGTCGTGACCACGGTCAACGCGCTGATGCAGCGCGTGCCGCCGCGCGATGCCCTCGCGGGTGCCGTGCGCCGTATCGGCAAGGGGGAGACGATGTCGCCCGACAACCTCGTGGGGTTGCTGGAGCGGCATGGCTACGTCCGCACCGACACCGTGCTTGAGCCGGGCGAATATGCGGTGCGCGGCGGACTGGTCGACGTATTCCCGTCCGGCAGCGAATCGCCGCTCCGCCTCGATTTCTTTGGCGACGAGATCGAGAGCATACGCAGCTTCGATCCACTCTCGCAGCGCAGCCAGGGCACGGCGGAGGAGATCATTGTCGGCGCGATCAGCGAGATACCCCTGGACGGCGATGCCGTCGAGCGGTTCCGGGTCGGCTATCGGGAACTGTTCGGCGCGGTCACCGAACAGGACGCGCTCTATGAATCCGTATCCGCCGGTCGCCATCATCCGGGCATCGAGCACTGGCTGCCGCTGTTCTACGAACGCCTCGCGACCCTGCCGGAGTATCTGCCCGGGGCGGCGGTCACCCTCGACCATCAGGCCGAGGAGGCGCGCGACGCGCGACAGGAAATGATCGCCGAGCACTATGCGGCGCGGCTGGAGTTCGGGGGCGGCGCGTCGGCGGAGGCCTCCTCGGAGTTGCGCTACAACCCCCTCACGCCGGATCGGCTGTACGTGGAGGCGGATGGCTGGGATGCGATGCTGGCCGAGCGGGCGATCGGCCAGTTCTCTCCCTTCGCGGCTCCGGACACCAGCGCCGCCGTCGATCTGGGCGCGCGGCCCGGGCGCGGCTTCGGCGACGTGCGGGCCGATCCCAACCGCAATATCTACCAGGCCGTGTCGGAAAGTCTCGCCGTGCTCGAGCGCGAGGGGCGCATGGCCGCGGTCGCCGCCGGGACGGGCGGGTCGCGCGACCGGCTGGCGACCCTGCTCGCCGATCACGGCGCGGAGGGCGTGGTCCAGTGCGACACCTGGGCCGAGGTGGCGGCCGCGTGGGAGGCGGGGCAGGTTCCGGTCGCCACGCTGCCGATGGAATCCGGCTTCACCACCGACGCCGTCGCGATCCTCACCGAGGAAGACATTCTCGGCCAACGTCTTGTGCGGGCGGGGCGCAGGCGCAAGTCGGACCAGGCGCTGATCACCACCTCGGAGCTCAGCGAGGGCGATCTCGTGGTGCACGCCGAGCATGGCATCGGTCGCTATGACGGACTGTCGACGCTGCAGGTCGACAGCGCGCCGCACGATTGCCTGAAGCTGTCCTACGCCGGCAACGACCGCCTCTATGTGCCCGTCGAGAACATCGAGACCCTCTCGCGCTACGGCTCTGAATCCGCAGGGGTGCAGCTCGACCGGCTTGGCGGCGCCGCATGGCAGGCGCGCAAGTCCCGCCTGAAGGAACGGCTGCGCGAGACGGCGGACGAACTGATCGCCATCGCCGCCCGGCGTACCGTGCACCGCACGGAGCCCATCGTCGCGGCGGAAGGCAGCTTTGCGGAGTTCTGCGCCCGCTTCCCCTATTCGGAGACGGAAGACCAGCAGCGCGCCATCGACGAGACGCTGTCGGACCTGTCCACAGGCCATCCGATGGACCGGCTGATCTGCGGCGATGCCGGCTTCGGCAAGACCGAGGTGGCGCTGCGCGCGGCCTTTATGGTGGCGATGGCCGGCCTGCAGGTCGCCATCGTCGTGCCGACGACGCTGCTCTGCCGCCAGCACTTCGAGACGGTGCGCGAGCGCTTCGCCGGGTTCCCGATCCGCATCGAACAGCTGTCGCGCCTGGTGCCGCCGAAGAAGACGGCCGAGGTGAAGCAGCGGCTGGCGAAGGGCGAGGTCGACCTTATCGTCGGCACCCACGCACTGCTCGCCAAGTCGGTCACCTTCGACCGGCTCGGTCTGCTCGTCGTCGACGAGGAGCAGCATTTCGGCGTGTCGCAGAAGGAGCGGATGAAACAGCTCCGCGCCGAGGTGCACGTGCTGACGCTGAGCGCGACGCCGATCCCTCGGACGCTCCAGCTCGCCCTCGCCGGGGTGCGCGAGCTCAGCCTCATCTCGACGGCGCCGGTGGACCGGCTCGCCGTCCGCACCTTCGTGCTGCCTTTCGACCCCGTCGTGGTGCGCGAGGCAATCCTGCGCGAGCGTTTCCGCGGCGGTCAGACATTCTACGTCTGCCCGCGTATCCAGGACCTCAACGAGGTGGCGCGGACCCTGCGCGAGCTGGTGCCGGAAGCGAAAGTGGCGGCCGCGCACGGCCGGCTGTCGCCGCGCGCGCTGGAGGACACGATGATCGCCTTCAGCCAGGGCGCCTACGACGTGCTGCTGGCGACTAACATCGTCGAGTCGGGCCTCGACCTGCCGTCCGTCAACACCATGATCATCCACCGGGCAGACATGTTCGGCCTCGGTCAGCTGTACCAGCTCCGGGGGCGTATCGGCCGCTCCAAGGTGCGCGGCTATGCCTACCTCACGCTGCCGCCGCGCCGCGTCCTGACCCCGGCGGCGGAGAAGCGGCTCAACGTCATGCAGGCGCTCGACACGCTCGGCGTGGGGTTCAGCGTGGCGAGCCACGACATGGACATCCGCGGTGCCGGCAACCTGCTCGGCGAGGAGCAGTCCGGCCATATCCGCGAGGTCGGCATCGAACTCTACCAGCACATGCTGGAGGAGGCGGTCGCTGCCGCCCGAAGCGGCGAGGGCCCGGAGGCGGCGGCGCAGGAATGGTCGCCGCAGATCAGCATCGGCGCGCCGGTGCTCATCCCCGAGGAGTACGTCGCGGACCTGAGCGTCCGTCTCGGCCTCTACCGGCGGATCGCCGGCCTGCGCGACACCGGCGAGATCGATTCCATCGCGGCGGAGATGACGGACCGTTTCGGCACCATCCCCGACGCCGTGCACAACCTGCTGAAGATCGTGGAGATCAAGCAGCTTTGCCGTGCCGCGCATGTCGAGCGGGTCGAGTCGGGGCCGAAAGGGGCCTTGGTCACCTTCCGCAACAACCAGTTCCCCGATCCCGGGGCACTGGTGGATTTCATCAACCGCCAGGCCGGTTCGGCCCGGGTCCGTCCGGACCACCGCCTGGTGTTCCAGCGCGACTGGCATCGCGACCAGGACCGGATCACCGGCCTGAAGTCGCTGATGCAGCAGCTTTCCGGCCTAGCCGCCCAGGGGTAGCTGGCCCGGTGCTCCGAAGCTGCCGTAGGCGGGCACGTTGTGCAGGTCGAACAGCCGCAGGAACACCTCGGGCTCCTGCGCGCCGGCGATGGCGTAGCGCCCGTTCAAGGTGAAGCAGGGCACGCCGCTGATGCCGGCTCGATGGGCACGGAGGTTCTCGGCGTGCACCAGTTCGGCATTCTCACCGCTGGCGAGGTAGGCCGCGGCCTCCCGCGCATCCAGGCCGGCATCCTTGGCGGCGGTAATCAGCACGATCGGATCTCCGAGATCCTGGCCTTCCAGAAAATAGGATTCGAACAGCCGCTCGACGAGCGCGGTCTGCGCCGGACCGGCTGCCCACTGCACCAGCCGGTGCGCTTCGACGGTGTTCGGCGTCCAGCTGATCCTGTCGAAGGCGAAGCGGATATCCTCTTCCGCACCGGCTTCGGCGATCGCTTCGAAGATGCGCCGGGCGCGGTACTCGCTGCCGAACTTGCGCGTGAGGTATTCGCCGCGCGCCATTCCGGCCGCCGGCATCTCCGGGTTGAGGAGAAACGGTCGCCAGACGCGCTCGACGTGTACGCCGCCGTGTTCGGCGAGGGCGCGCTGGAGCCGCCGGTGCCCGATGTAGCACCAGGGGCAGATGGCGTCGAACACCACTTCGATGCGCATCGGCGTGATCATCGCCTTACCTTCTAGCATGGGCCGCCCATCCGGAAAGCCGATTTCGGGTTGTGCCAATTGCTCGCAGATTGCCGATGACCGCAGTGCACAATACCAGCTATAGTAGGTGCAGCGAGGTTGTGGTGCATAAACTCACGTGCGTCCGGCGCACCGGCAGACGGATTGGCCTATGGAAATCCTGTTATCCTCGTTGGCGCTGATCGCGGTGATCGTGTTCGCCCTTGCGTTCGGTATGTACGCGCGCGAGTCGATGGCGCAAGTGTCGTCCATGACCCGCCACGTCACCGAACTGCAGAAGCTGATGTCTGAAAACACGGTCAGGATCAACGGCCTGAAGGAGCTCGTCCTGCAGGTCGAGGAGAAGGCCAAGAGCGCCGACCGCTCCAGCAACGACGTGAAGTCGGACCTCAAGCGGCTCAAGAGCAAGGTCGACGGCCTTTCCGAGGAGCTGGAGAGCTGGCGCGAACGCATCTGAGCCGCCTCCTTCCGGGCCGATCCCGGCCATGAGCGGCATCGAGACGGTCGCGTTCCTGTCGGTGGTCGGCGTCCTGATCACCGGCCTCGTGCTTTGCGTCTGCTTCACCGCCGTCAACGCGGCCCTGCATCGCCTCAGCGATGAGAAGATCGGCGAGATCAACCGGACCCTCGCGGACCACGGGGAGACGACACGTCAGATCGTCACCTCGCTTGAGAACCTGGTCCAGCACCTCGACGATGTCGATTCCGACATGAACGTCCTGCGCAAGGATATCGCGGCGCTGCATTACCGCCGGTTGCCGGAGATGGAGACCGAAGCGAAGAACCGCCGGGCGGTATTGCATCGCCAGCGCAGCCGGTTCCTGCACTAGGGACAGGGCAGGGAGGCAGGCAGACCGCCACCTCCCGCGCCGCCTCCCGTGCCGCCTGGGCCGCCTGGGCCGCCGGCCGGGCCGCCTCCTGCCGGTCCGGACGGGCCGAACCCAAGCCCACCGCCGTCGCCGAGCGGCACGGTCACCGAACCGCCGTCCGTGCCGTTGACCAGGGTCAGCCGGCCGCCGCGCACCAGCACCTCGGATTCCCCGCCCGGTAGTCCGAACAGGCGGGAAAGCGGCGGCACACTGGTGCCGTCGCCCCTTCGGTCCACCTTGAACACCACCTCGGGATCCTCGGCGACGACGCGGCCGACCATAAGGTCGCCGAACGCGAGGTCCGCCGGGTCCATCTCCAGCACGAGCCGGGGTGTTCGTGCCACGCCGGCGCTGCCGCTGCCGACGGTGACGTTCTCCAGCACGATGGCCGGACGCGGCAGGTATTGCACGCTGGCCCCGCCCGCCACGGTTACCGGGCGGCCGCTGACGGCGGAGAGGCTGCGCGCGAACTCGGCGACGAATGAGGAAAGGTCGACTGTGGCGAGGGTGACCGCCATGATGCCGATGGTGGCCGTGACGGCCAGCATCGCGAGACGGAAGGCGAGGCGGAACAGGGTGATCATGCGGGGCTCCGGTGAGGCGGCGACGCTGCGCATAATGGCACGGACGCTGCGCGGACTCGCTTTCGCACTCGCCCTCGGCGCATGGTCCCCGCCCGTCGGGGCCGAGCCGCCGCTGCTCGGCCTTCCGGCCGACTGCGAGCCGGGGCGGACTTGCTGGCTGGTCAACCTGTTCGACCACGACCCGGGGGCCGGCACGCGGGACTATGCCTGCGGCGACAAGACCTACGACGGTCATGACGGCACGGACCTCGCCCTGCGGGACCTCGCCGAGATGGCGCGCGGCGTCGCCGTCCTGGCCGCGGCGCAGGGCAGGGTGCTCAGGGTTCGGGACGGCGAGGCGGACCATGACGGATCTCCGCAGTCGCTGCGCGGCGTCGCCGGTCGGGAGTGCGGCAACGGCGTGGTCATCGACCATGGCGACGGCTGGGAGACGCAATACTGCCATCTCCGGCAGGGCGGCATCCTCGTCCGGCCAGGTGCCGTCGTTGCGCGGGGTGACCGGCTCGGATTCGTCGGCATGAGCGGGCGGACAGAGTTCCCCCACGTCCACGTCGCGTTGCGGCGTAACGGCAAGGAAATCGACCCGTTTGTCGGCGGGACCGAAGCGCAGGCACCTGGAGAATGCGGACTCGGCGCGCATCCGGCCTGGCGCGACGACACGCTCCGGGTGCTGGACTACCGCACGGGCATGCTCTTCAACCGGGGCTTCGCGACAGGGACTCCCGACCCGGAGGACATGCGCAAAGGCCGCTATGCCGCCGACCGTCTGCCGCTGGATGCGCCGGCACTGGTCTTGTGGTTCGAACTCTTCGCGCCCCGTCTCGGCGACACCGTCGCGTTCTCGATCATCGACCCTGTGGACCGCGTCGTCTTTGAACAGCGCAAGATGATCGAACGCGACCAGGCCCGGCTCTACGTCTTCGGCGGTCGCCGTCGTCCAGGAACCGGGTGGCCGGCGGGCAGATATGTCGGGCGCATCGACGTAATTCCCGGCACGGCGCACACGCGGCCTCAATCCACCGAGATAACGGTCGATCTGCAGTAGCCGACTGCATTTTGCGAATCGACACGACAGCGCCGGTGGCAGGCCGCTTCAAGTGCCATTCTGCCCCGAACATGCCTCGGCCAAGCAACATTGTTTCGTGTGAGCGTCGACATCGGCTGGCATGGCCGTTGCGTGACTGACACCGGGCCGTAACGGAACCGGCCATGGAGTCAGGACGATGAACGCAATCGATTGGGAAACCTCGGCTTTTTCCGGCAAGCAGATGCTGGTCGTGGACGACAGCCCCAGCATGCGCGAACTGCTGCGCCAGACCCTCTACGACGCCGGCTTCGAGCGCGTGCATTGCGCCGCGAGCGGGGCCCAGGCCCTCACGTTGCTGGGCAACGCCACCGTCGACATGATGATCTGCGACAGCATGATGGAGCCTGTCGACGGGCTGGCCCTGATCCGGCAGCTGCGCGGTCACGGGGATTACGACAGGCTGCCGATCCTCCTGATCACCGGTCATGCCGAGCGCTCGACGGTCGAGCAGGCGCGGAAGGCCGGAGTCACGGATATCCTCGTCAAGCCGCTCTCCCGTTCTTTGCTCCTGCGGCGGCTGGCCGCGATGCAGCCCGACGGCAGCCGTAGCGAGGCCGCACCGAGCGCGCCCCGGTCGGTGCCCTGGAACTCCCGGTGATTTTCCCGCGGCCCTTAAACGTTCGTTAGGGGCATTGTGGTGTCGTGTCGGAGGGGAAGGGTGCTGCGCTTCGGGTGCGTGCCAGCCACGGAAGGAAACGGCATGGTACAGGCTCTGCGGGAAAACGACCTTTCAAACATCGCTGTGCTGCTGGTCGGACCGGCCAGCATCGCGCGCTTCGCACCGATCCTTCAGAAGCGCGCCCTGCGCTATTTCGAGGCGCAGGACGCGGCCGCCGCTCTCGGCAACCTCTACAGGTGGCAGCCGGGCGCGATCGTCTGCGACCACGACATGCCGAACATCACCGGGACGGAGTTCACCCGCATCGTCCGGCACGCCCCCAACATTCCCGATCCGACCGTCCCGCTGATGCTGTTCGTGGGCGACGCCGACCGGGCGGTCGTCGAGGAGGCGCGGGATGCAGGGGTCGGGCAGATCGTCGTCCTGTCGGCGGGCGAGGCCACCCTATGGGCCAAACTCCGCCAGGCGATCACCAGCCCGCCCCGATTTGTCGCCGGCGCCCCCTACTTCGGGCCGGACCGCAGGTATCTGAATCGTCACGTCAGCCCGGAACGGCGGCGAACTCCCGCGACGCTGATCGCCCGCCCCTGTGGAGCGGGACGTGTCGGCGCGTTCTAGATTGGGTTGAAAAATGTCCTGCAACAGTGCCTTGCAGGCCATTTCGTTATCAATCTATCAGCAGCGGGGCCCTATCGTCCCTCGAAGATCGGGGTCTTTTTTTCCCGGAAGGCGGCAATCGCGTTCTTGTAGTCCTCCGTGTTCCGGACGACCGCGATGTGCGACGAAACCATGTCGAGCGCGCTTTCGAGGTCCATGCGCAGCCCTTGGTAGACGGCACGCTTGTCCAGCCGTATCGCCACCGCCGGACCTGCGGCAAGCCGGGCTGCGAAGATACGGCTGTGCGACATCAGTTCATCGTCCGGCAGGACCTTGTTCACGAGGCCGATGCGCTCGGCTTCCTCCGCCGAGACGAAATCGCCGGTCCAGAGCATCTCCAGCGCCCTGCCCACACCGACGATGCGGGGCAGGTACCATGCCCCGCCTTCCCCCGGCACGAGCCCGACCTTGACATAGCTCTCGGCGAAGCGCGCGCTCTGTCCGGCAAACCGGATGTCGGCCATCAGCGCGATGTCCATGCCGGCCCCGGTGGCCGCGCCGTTGACCGCGGCGATCACCGGCTTGTCTATGGCGGCGAACGCCCGGGGCAGGCGGTGCAGGTTCTGCCACAACCGGTCCTTCTCCATCAGCGGCGTCTGCTCGCCCCGCTCCCCCATGTTCCTGACGTCGCCGCCGGAGCAGAAGGCTGACCCCGTTCCCGTGACGATCACCGCATTGATCGCGTCGCTGGTACGGCATTCCTCCAGCGCATCCAGCCAGGCGTCGATCATTTCCTGGGTGAAGGCATTGCGCTTGTCGGGACGATTGAGGGTAATCACGGCAACCTTGTCGTCACCGACCTCGAACAGCAGTTCTTCGCTCATCATATGCTCCTTGGACACGGCGGGGCCGGCGGACCTTAACCTCTTGGCGGCATGAAATGGACAGCCTGATAGAACATTTCCGGCGGATGGGCCGTTACAACAGCGGTGCCAATGCGGCGCTGTACGACGCCTGCGCGCAGATTTCCGAGGAGGAAAGGCGCAGGCACCGCAAGGCCTTCTTCGTCAGCATCCACGGGACGCTGAACCACATCATGGTGGGCGACCGCATATGGATGGCCCGGTTCGCCGGCGAGACCGCGCCTTCGACCGGTCTCGACGCCGTCGTGCATGAGGACTTCGATGAGCTGCGCAGGGCGCGGGAAGGCGAGGATGCGCGCATCGAACGTTTCGTCGATCGGCTCGACGCCTCTTTCCTGGCCGGCAGCATCGCCTACGTGAACAACGAGGGCCGGCGTTTCGTCGATCCCGTGCCGCTGCTGCTGGCCCATTTCTTCAATCACCAGACCCACCATCGCGGACAGGTACACGACATGCTCAGCCAGACGGGGACACCGACCCCGGTGCTCGACCTCCACCGCATCCTCCGGCCCGGTCCGGTCGCGCCATGACGAAACGGATGCCTTTGGCCCTTGTGGCGACCCTCATGCTCGCGGGGTGCGAGGTCGGGGACCTGCCGACGCATGAGGAAGCGCGGCGGGACAAGGTGGCCACCTATGCGGTGTCGCCGTCCGTCGGCATGCCGCCGCCGCCCGCTGCTTACGCCGGCCCGACGAGCGGGCCTGATTTCCGGCGCCGCGACGAAGCCACGACGCTGGAGCGGCCGATACCGCAGGACTATCCGGGCACGGCCGAGCCGGTACCCCGCTTGCTCGACCGCGCAGCGGACGAAAGGATGGAGCGCGACAGGGCCGAGCGGGCGGCGGAGTTCGCCGAGCGGCGTGCGCGACAACTGGAGCTCCGCCGCGAGGCCGCCGAGGAGGCGCTCCGCCGAAGCCGCTAGGCCGGCCGCCACGCCCGGTCAGATGCCGCGGATGTTGTCCGGGTCGGGCTTCAGGTCCCCGCGCTCCACCTTCTTCACGAGGTCGACCATCTTGTCGTTGACGGGGGTCGGGATTCCGATTTCGCGGCCCTTCGCGGCGACGAGGCCGTTGAGGCACTCGATCTCCGTCTTCCGGCCCTTGATCATGTCCTGGCCCATTGACGGCCGCTGGCCCTCGCCGCGGCGCTTGGTCTGCTCGAGGATCGCTTCCTCGACTTCGCCGAGCGCCGCGTTGCTGCCCTCGGCGGCGGCGACGAACTTGTCCGGATCCAGCTTGATGATCGGCTCGATGTCATAGCCGAGCGCGCGCCCGACCTTGACGCCTTCGCCGGCGAGACGGATGGCGAGACGACGCGACATCTCGCGGCGGTCGTTCTCGTTGCCGCCGAGGCCGGTGACGGCTGCCATGCCGTTGCGCATCGAGTTGATGACGAGCTTCGACCAGCGCTCGCCCCACAGGTTGCTCGTCGCCTTGGCGCTGTCGGCGCTCTTCACCATGCCGACGAACTGTTCGAGGCGCGGGGTGATGCGGCCGTGCGGCTCGCCGGCGCGGAACACCGTATAGGCATCGCCGCCGCGCTGGGCGTTGCGCCGGATCAGGCCGGGTGCCTCCAGTTCGACCGCGATCGAACTGGCGATGCAGCCAATGACCTTGCCCCACCCTACCAGCGCCGCGATCCGCTCCTCGTTGATCGAGTTCTGCAGCGACACCACGAAGCCCTGGGGCGAGAGGAGGGGGCGGGCCAGCATGGTCGCCCATTCGGTGTCGTACGACTTCGTCGAGACGATCGCGATGTCGATCGGCTCCTGGCGAGACAGGCTTTCGACCTGGTTGATGTGCAGCGCCTGCGGCCTGGCGGTGAAGCAGTCCTCCGGAGTGGCACCTTCCAGGCGCAGGCCGTCGGCACGGATCTTCTCGATATGCGCTGGCCAGGCATCGATCAGCGTTACATCCCGCCCGTCGCGGGCCATGAACCCGCCGACATAGCCGCCGACCGCGCCGGCGCCGACGATCGCAATTCGCGTCATGAACCTGTCCTCCGGTTTCTTGAAGTGGATCCCGGCCGAGCGGCGGGCAGGCGCAGTCTAGACAGCCTGACGTGCCCGTGCCAGTGGCCGGAGGGGCGGGGCGTTCAGGCCTTGCCGGCGAGTTTCGCCATCACCGCCCGGGTGCTTCCCGAGAGCTTCGTCCGCTCGTCCAGCAATGCCTTGCAGAGTTCGGTCGGCGTGAGCCCTTTTGCCCATTCGAGTTTCGCGCCGCGGAAGTCAGCCCGCCGCAGCCGGGCCAGCTTGAGATTGGCTTCGCTCAGGTCCGCATCGCGAAAATTGGCGCTCTGCAGCTGCGCGCTGAAGAAGTCGACGCCGGCCAGCTTGGCGCCTTCGAAATCGGCTTCCTGCGCCGCCACGTTGCCGATGATCGCATCCTCGAGGATCGCGCCGCGGAAACTGGCGCGAAACAGCGTCGCGCCGGTCAGGTCGCATTCCCGCATGTCGGCCCCGTCGAGGCGCACCTCGCGCATATTCGCATCCTGCATCCTGGCGCCGACCAGTTTGCATGCCTGCAGGTCGGCGCCTTCCAGTACGACACCATGCAGATCGGTGCCGCTGAGATCGGAACCGGACAGGTCGGCCTGGTTGAGGTAGGCACCTTCGAGGTTCGCCGCGGCGAAACTGCTTTCCTTGAATTCCGCAGCGTCGAGAATGGCCCCGGAGAGGTCGGCACGCTTGAGGACGGCGCCGCGACCGCGCGCGTGAGACAGCTTCACCTTTCGCAGGCTCGCCCCCTCGAGGTTGGCGCCGCGCAGGTTCGCGCGGCTCATCTCCGCGTTGTCCAGGGGCACGCGGGGGAGGGACGCTTCCTGCAGGATGGCACCGGAAAGCTCGGCGCCGGTCAGGTCAGCCTGCCCCAGATTGGTTCGGGTGAGGTTGGCGCCCGTCAGCGCCGCCCCCTGCAGCTTCGCCAGCCGGAGCACCGCCCCGATCAGCGAGGCCCCCGCAAGATTGGCCTGTTCGAGGCGAGCGCCGGTAAGATCATGCTCATCCAGGCGCATGTTGCTGAGGTCGGCCTGGCGGCCGTCGCGCCCGTCGCTGCGCAGCCACAGGCGGTGAGCGTTCAGCGTCTCCTCGAGCGCCAGCTTGGCGATTTGGCGCATTGCGAGCTTTTCGGGAGGCATCGATTGCTCCGCTGATGTGGCGGACGGGATGGCCGCCACCAACCGGGGTAAGACGGTACATCGGGGACGGCCTGCGGTGAAGGGTCCGTCGGTCATGCTGGATGAAGGCGCTTTCGGTCTCCGTCGGCGACGGGTCGCGGTCGGCCCCGGCGAGACGCCCCCTTCGGAAAAGCAGGAAGGCCCGCCCCCGCGAGGGAACGGGCCTTCGCGTACTTCTCTGCGAAGCCGCTAGCTTTTCCGGAAGTGGATGATGCCCCAGGCGAGGTGGCCGTTGTCGGCGCCCTTCACCCAGTTGCCCAGCCCCGCAAGCATGCGGTCGATGTAGTCTTCGGAGACCTTGCCGGTCAGGCTGCCGCGGCAGGACTTCAGCTCCTCGGCGACCCGGGCATAGTGACTGCGCAGATGCCCGGTCAGGTCCTCGACGCCGACTTCCTCGAAGCCCATACCGCCAAGCTTCTCCCGGTAGAACTTGAAGGAACCCAGGCTGTCGAGATGGATGCGGTCGTAGATCGGCTGCAATACGGATTCGTCTTCCAGATCGTCCGCCTGCATCGGGTCGGTGAAGATCGCCTCGCCGCCAGGCTTGAGGACCCGGTCCACTTCCTCCAGCACCTTGATCCTGTTGCCCGAGTGCAGGAACGCGTCCTGCGACCAGACGAGGTCGAATGAGCTGTCCTGCGCCGGAACGTCCTCGAAGGCGCCGTGCACGACGTCGATCCGCGAATCGAGGCCCTGCTCGGTGTTGAGCTTGCGGTTCCGCTCGTTCTCCTTCTCCGACAGGTTCAGGCAGGTGACGTGACAGCCGAACTTGCGGGCGAGATACCGGGCGGAGCCGCCATAACCGGCGCCGAGGTCGATCACGCGCGCAGCGGGTTGCAGGTTCAGCCGGTCGGCCATGCGGCGCACGGTCCGCTGGCTCGCGTCGGCGATCGCCTCACCCGGCGTCTCGTAGAGCCCGACGTGAATGTCTTCGCCGCCCCAAATGATGGCGTAGAAGTTGTCGGCGTCGTCGCTGTCGTAATACTGCTCAGTGACGTCGACGACCCTGGCGGCTGCATCACTGCTCGTCATAGCTCTTCTCCGCGACGTGGACGAAGAAATCCGGCTCGTTCTCGTCGAAGCTCTCCTGGAAATCCCCGAACGTCTTGACCTTCTGGAAGCCCACCTCCTTCAGCAGCCGCCGCACGTAGTTCTTCCGAAGCGGGAACATGTTGAGGTGGAATACCGACTCGTCGGGGAAGATATACTTGAAGCGCGCCAGCGAGTCGTCGACGTGCTCCGGCTCCGCGGTCACCTGGTCGCCACAGTAGTAGTACTTGTGCTTGCTCTGGAAGCCGACGTCGAGGATCGCGTCGTAGTTGCGCTGGTCCAGGATCAGAATGCCGTCGTGCTTCAGCGCGGCGTAGAACTCGGCCAGGGAGCGCCGGCGGTCATTCTCCTTGAACAGGTGGGTGAACGAGTTGCCGAGGCAGATAATGGCGTCGTACTTACCGTGGATGTCCTTGTTCAGCCAGCGCCAGTCCGCGTGCGCCGTCTTCAGGATGAGATCCCGCTTGCGCCCGTTCTCGAACGCTTTCGCCAGCATCTCGGCCGAGCCGTCGGCGCTGGTGACGTTGAAGCCGGCCTTCATCAGCTGCACTGAATGAAAGCCGGTGCCGGTGGCGACGTCGAGCACGGATTCCTTGCCGCGAGCCTTCAGGATGTCGATGAAGAACTGGCCTTCGCTGCCGGCACGGGCATCCCAGTCGATCAGCTGGTCCCACTTGTCGACGAAGCCCTCGACATATTCTTCCTGATAATGATCGGTCTCTCGCATATCGACGGGGTTCTCCCCGAAATTCTGCTCCTTGTTGGCGCTGATGACCGGAGCGTCAGTGTCGTCGTCCTGCACCTGGTTCCGGCGCAAGGGAGCGGTCACATCGCTTATGGGCATGGTTCAATCCTTCTGGTTTTGGCCATTGGACGCGCGCAGCCCTGCGAAACGCACCGTACCCGGAATCGCTATCCATCGGATCGCGAGACCGAAATCCGCCGTCTGCCCGGAAATTCGACGCTAGCTTGCGGGCGCAGCGAATGGTGATAACGCGCCATCAGGGCGCGCCGCGCACACACCGACCTTAGCGGCATCGGCGCCACATTTGAACCGTCGGGCGTCGATTCCCTGCGCCCCTGCCGGCCCGCACTCGCCCGCCAGAGGAAATATTCATTAAGTTACAATGACTTAAGCGCCGACTCGGTGTATAACTTTAGTCGTCCGACTGTCTGCAAACGCGGGCTTTACGCGCAAGGTTCCTGCTTGTGATGGATGGATGGACGCCCGCCCGCCTGGCCCAGACGGAGGGCATATCAAGCATTGGTTTTGTCAGCCAGAAGCAAGGAATGAGTTTGCCGTTAGTCCATTAATCCGCTTCATCGATAGGCTGGCTACATATGTTAGTAAAAATATGTTTATTTAAGGATCGAACAAGGTATTTTCGTGGTTATAACATTGATATTGTCTCGTTTGGCCGGTCGGTTATGGAAATCCTCCAAGGGATACCTATATCAATTGCGGGGAGGGCGGATTTTTCTTTCGGGGGGCAAGACTTGAGATGCAAGGAGGATGACCGTGCCGACAGTGCATGACCAAATCATTGACCACCTCCCCGACCTTACCCGCTATGCATTCTCGCTGGCTGGTCCGGCTTGCCGTGCCGACGCCGAGGATCTGTTGCAGGATTGCGTCGAGCGAGCGCTCGACAGGTCCGACGGCTTCGAGGAAGGCACCAACCTGCGCGCTTGGCTGTTCACGCTGATGCGCAACATATTCATTTCGCGGAAGCGCCATGAGCAGGTCCGGCGGCGCTACGCCGAACGGCAGGAACAGGAAGGAATCCGCGTGCAACCCGCGAACCAGGAGATCAGGCTGATGCTCAACGAAACCGTGGAGCACCTTCAGACCCTGTCGCGCGGGGAGCGGGAGATGATTTTCGATCTCGCCATCCACGAGCGCGGCCAGGAGTCGGTGGCGCGGAAGCTCAATACCTCCGTCGGCACCGTGAAATCTCGTCTGTCGCGAAGCCGTGCGAAATTGCGCGGACATCTCGGCGGGCTGTCCGGCCGGGACATTTCCGCACTGACTGCGTGAGGATGGTTGCCCCCTGCGGCAACCGGGGACGCCCGGCGCAGGTCGGCGAAAGTTTGTGGAGAACGGGAGAACCTCATGGCGAATGACGGCGGGGCCGGTGGAAGAAAGAAAGAGGGGGGTCACGCGGAGGCGTCACTGGAAAACGTGCTGGCTCGCCTGATGGACGCGTTGCTTGCCGACAGGCAGCGCGCCACTGCGGCTGCAATGCTGGATGGCGCTCGCGCCGTCTCGGCCGCCGCAAAATCCCTGGCCGGAGCCGAGCGCGAGGATCTCGCAGAAAGCGGTGAAGTCCTGGCATCGTGGCTGCGGGACAACGGCGAACGCATCGCCACGATGGGTCCGGAGGAGGCGGTCGCCTGCCTGAAGGGATTCGCCCGCCGTCATCCCGCGGCCTTCGCCGGGGGCGGCGTTGCCCTTGGCGCCGCTCTGGCATGGTGGCTGGGGCGCGAAGGCGAACCGGACGATTTCCCCGATGGGGAAGGCTGAGAGGGATGCTGCGGCGCGGATCCGGGCCCTCGGTGTCATCCGGGCTGATGCGTCTGTTGTCCTATGCATTCGTCCAGATTGTCGGCACACGCATGGAGGAAGCAAGGCAGCGCGCCGAACGCCGCGTATCGGAGATCGCCACGACCGTCGCGCTGCGCGCCGTCGGGGCGTTCCTTGCGATGCTCGCCGTGGTCTGGTTGAGCATCGGCGGCACTCTGGCGCTGGCCACCCGGATGGAAACCTGGGCGGCATGCCTGATCGTCTCCGGGGCCCTCGCAGCAGGCGCTCTGGTTCTTTTCACCGTCAGGTCCCGCCGGTCTCATGGAGACCGCGGGCTGGCAAGCACATCGACAGAGGAGGCCAAGAATGGCTACCCAGAAATCTAGGAGCGGACAGACCGAGAAGACCGCCGGTGCCGCTGCCGCATCGGAGAAGACCGCGAACGGTCAAGCGGCCGAACTCCCGTCAAAGCAGCAGTCCGACGACGGCGGCGGCGCCGAATTCCTCGCCAGGACAGCCGTTCCCGTCGCACTGGTGGCGACCGGCCTCGGCATCCTTGCCACGAAATCGATCAACGGCGGGGACAACAAGCTGAGCAGGGCCGCCGAGCGCGGTCAGGCCCGCGCCACGGCCGCCGCGGTCGAGTGGGGCGAGCGGGGTCGCGAGCTCAGCCAGGAACTGAAGGAGGAGATCGTGGAGGAGTTGCGCCGCAGTGGCCAACTCGTCCGCCGCAACCTCGACAGCGGCGTCAGCCGTTCACAGGAGATGGTGCGCGAGAACCCCTTGGCGACAGGACTGGCGGCACTGGCGATCGGGGCAGGGCTTGCCGCCCTGGTGCTTCCAAGCCTTACGAAGAAGGCGCGATAGTCCGTCTTCGCCTCCAGCATCTCGGACCTTCGGCCCGCGGCAACCCAGCCGGGGGCCGATTGTTTATGTGCGGAGCGATACGGAACAAGAGGGAGGAGAAGTCGATGGATCTGACCAGCTCCGTAGTATCGGCCGGCATGGACGGCGATACCGTCACTCTGGCCGGGCGCCTCGGAATTGCGTTGCTGCTGGGCGCTGCGCTCGGACTGGACCGGGAACTGCGAAGCAAGTCGGCGGGGTTGCGGTCGCACATGCTGGTGTCGATGGCGGCTGCCAGCTTCGCCCTCACGGCCATGGCCCTCGTCGAGAGGTCTGCTGCCATCTCCGACGGGGTCAGCGCCGACCCGATCCGCGCGCTGGAGGCCGTGGTGACCGGCGTGGCGTTCCTTGGGGCAGGAGCGATCATACAGGCTGGCGGAACAGCCAAAGGGCTGACTACGGGAGCAAGCCTGTGGGTGGCCGGGGCCATGGGCCTTGCCAGCGGATTCGGGCAGATCCGCCTGGCGGTGCTGACGGCGGTGTTCGGCCTGTTCGTGCTGTTGGTCCTGGGGTGGGTCGAGCGGCGCGCTATCGACGGCAGGAAAGCGAACGACTGAAGCGCAACGCGAAACGGCTACCCCCCAGGGCGGAGCCGCATCGGATGCGCTCGACAAAAACTGCTGGTTCAGCCGCCCTGCCGGTCGAGTTCGTTCCATTGGCGCTCCAGGCTGTGGAGCGCATCGTTGAATGACGTCTTGGCGGCCTCCCAGTTCTCCTCCGAAGCGGCCTTCACGTCCTCCCAGGCCTCCTTTACGCGGACCCAGGTCTCCTCCAACCCGTCACGGGCATCGGCGGAAGCGTCCTTGGCGGCAGCCTGCCCCTCCTCGAGCTGACGGCCTATCTTGCCCGACCACTCGTTGTACTCCTCGCCCAGGCGCGAGCGTTCGTCCGTAAAAGGTGCATTGTCTGCCGTGGTCGGTGCCGCGGCCATCTGCTCGCCGGAGCGACCGGTAGCATCGAACGCCTTTTCTTCGTAGACGGGCAGCGTCTTGGCCTCCTGCTCGCTGAGGACGATGCTTTCGCCGGCTCCTCGCACCTTTTCGTAGGGCAGGGTGACCCGCTGTTCGCCGAGGCCGAGGAACCCGCCCCCGGCGACCACGGCATGGCTGACCTGTCCGGTGTCGGAAATCAGCAGGTCTTCGATGTCGCCGACGGTCTCGCCGCCCTGGGTCTTCACGCTCTGCCCTATGATGTCGGTCGCGCGCAACTTGCCTGTCGCCATGGCCCCTTCCTGCGCATGCAGATCCGCGAGCGGAATGAGACCAGTCACCATGATCGCGGCGCAGAAAGACCTCGTGATGGTTTGCATGGGAGTTCTCCTCCGAAAAACTTGCTCGATGAGAGAACGCGCCGCGACGCCCCCCGGTTGCATGGAGTGTCTACGGAGAACCCGCAAGCACCGGACCGGCCCCGTGGTTACGGTGATCTGACACTCGACTTCCCCGGCCCCTGCAAAAAAATCCCCGCCGCGTGAAACACAGCAGGGTCGATGCGCGTTGATCGGGTACAGCGCCCTGTAGTCGCAGGGTCTGGTTGCACCGTCAGAGGAGTCAGCAATGCCCAAATTCAGGTTCCTGCGTTTCGCCATTCCCATGCTTGCCGTCTGCGTCCTGGGCCTCAGCGCCTGCAACACCGCGGAGGGTATCGGTAAGGATACGGAGGCCGCTGGCGAGGCAATCCAGAGAAAGGCCAACTGAGTTCCGGAGTAAACCGTTAACCGGATGGTACTTCGAGGCGAATGGAATGACGTCGCGGGCAGGCCAAGTCCCGCTGGGTCCGTCTGACCGATGACGATCTTCTTCGGATCGAAGGCGACTACGGCTGGCTCGTGGGACGTACCGGAAGCAGTGCCGCCTCGCGCTTGACGAAGTGGAGCGGAGCGCCAGGACGACGGCTGGCTGGCGTCCGGCCGTTGGGCCGGGCGTCCCCGAGCCACCAACAACGAAACGAAGGAGACGTCCATGCTCGGCTGGGCCATCACCTGCCTGATACTGGCACTCATTGCAGGCGTTCTCGGCTTCGGCGGGATCGCGGGCGCATTCGTGGAGATCGCCCAGATCCTGTTCTTCCTGTTCCTCGTGCTGTTCGTCATTTCGCTGATCTTCGGCGTGGTGCGCGGGCGGCCACCGAGGGCCTGATCCGCGGAACCCCGTCACCGGAAGCCTAAAGGATCCGGTGACGGCGGTTTCGTTCCGCAGGCCGAAGAGGTGGGGTAACGGCTGCCGCGCTACCCGCTCCCGCCGTGCGGGGGGTGGCCGGCGCGTTGCCGCCCGGCTTGATTGGGGCTAGCATTTCGGGAATCCATCAAGGCGACCCTGTTCACATGCTGGGGCGCGTGCCCGCAGCCTCTCGTCCGAGAATGCAAATAATGCAACCTGAGTCCCGCTTCGCCCTTGTGGCGTCGTGCAGCCCGAGCGTGCGGCCCTGCGCGGAGGGCGGACGATGATCGAGGCCCTGATCAGCGCCTTCGTCGGCATCCTGTCGGGCGGGCACCTGCTGTATCTCCTCATGGGCATCCTTTTGGGTATTGCCGTCGGCATCTTCCCCGGCCTCGGGGGCACCGCGGGGATGTCGCTGCTTCTGCCCTTCGTCTACGGCATGGATCCGGTTTCCGCCCTGGCGATGATGGTCGGACTGCTGGCCGTCATCTCGACAGCGGACACCTTCACCTCGGTGATGATGGGCGTTCCCGGGTCGGCCGGCGCGCAGGCGACCGTGGTGGACGGATTCCCGCTGGCGAAGAAGGGACAGGCCGCGCGGGCCCTGTCCGCGGCATTTTCGGCGTCGCTCATCGGGGGCCTGGTCGGCGCCATCGTGCTCAGCGGTTTCGTCGTCATCGCACGTCCTATCGTCCTCGCCTTCGGCTCGGCCGAGTTGTTCATGCTGGCGATGCTCGGCCTCAGCATGGTCGGGGTGCTCTCGGGCACCAGCATGGCGAAGGGCATGGCCGGCTGCGGTCTCGGCCTGCTGATCGGCGCGCTCGGGCCGGCGCCTGCGACAGGCGAATACCGCCTCAACTTCGGCCTCGACTACCTGATGGATTCGCTGCCGATCGTCGTCGTCGCGCTCGGTATCTTCGCTGTTCCGGAGATCGTCGACCTGGTCCGCAAGAAGGAGGCGATCGCCCGGACGACAGCACTCGGCCATGGCTGGCTGCAGGGCCTGAAGGATACGCTCCGCTACCGCTGGATCGTGCTGCGCTGCTCCGGGCTCGGATGCCTGATCGGTGCCATTCCCGGCCTCGGGGGCTCGGTCGTGGACTGGATCGCCTACGGCCACATCGTCCAGACCTCGCGCGACCGGGAGAATTTCGGCAAGGGCGACATACGCGGCGTCATCGCGCCGGAATCGGCGAACAACGCGAAGGAGGGCGGGGCCCTGGTGCCGACGCTGCTGTTCGGCATCCCTGGCTCCGGCGGCACCGCGGTGTTCCTCGGCGGGCTGATCCTGATCGGCGTGCAGCCGGGCATCCGCATGATCGAGACCCAGCTCGACCTCGTCTACACGGTGATCTGGTCGCTGGCGCTGGCCAACATCATCGGAGCCGGCATCTGCGTGCTGATCGCCCGTCCGGTCGCGAAGATCACCGAGATCCGGTACGTCTATCTCGCACCGTTCATGATCATGATCATCTTCTTCGCGGCTTTTCAGTCGACGCGGCTGTGGGGCGACATGATGACGATGTTCGCCCTCGGCGTGCTGGCCACCTACATGAAGCGCTTCGGCTGGCCGCGTCCGCCACTGCTGATCGGCTATGTGCTGTCCGGTGGCGCGGAGACCTACCTGTACCAGGCGGTGCAGTTCTATGGCTGGAACTGGTCGGAGCGGCCGCTCGCCATCGTGATGGCGGTGCTCATCGCCGTCTCGGTCTATTTCGGCCTCAAGTTCCAGCGCCAGGAAGCGAGGGCGGCTCGCGACCGGATCGCCTCCTCCGGCATCGCCCCGCAGATCGCATTCGCGCTGCTGATCGCGGCGGTCGGGCTCTATGCCATCTACGACACCTGGTACATAAACATGCTCGGCCGCGTCATGCCGCAGGGCGCCGCCGTCGCGACGGTGGTCTTCTCCTGCGTGATTGCGCTTGGTCTCGCCCTCAAGGGGTCGGACAGCAGGATCGTGTATGACGAGGAAGCCGTCTTCGAGCGGCGCCAGGAAACGGCAGCGAGCCTCGAGCACTATCTGCTGTGGATCGCCGGACTGCTGATCGGCACCGCGATCTTCGGGTTCGTCGTTGCGGTGACGGGGTTCTTCCTCCTGTTCCTCCGCATCAAGGCCCAGGCTCCCTGGCCGCGCGTTCTGCTGCTCACCGCCTGCGCTGTCGGGTTCCTCGCCGCGATGTCCTGGCTCCTGGTGCTGTATTTCCCGACAGGCATCCTGCAGCGCACCTTCGCGCTTCCGTGGCCGCTCGGATAATCGCCCGCCTCTGCAACATTGCGTTGTGGATCGGCCGCAAGGTGGATAGCGTTGTGTCCTAACCACCCATTCATAAAATCGATACAGGAGACGTCAGATGCAACGCAGAGAGATATTACGGTTCTGCGCCGGTAGCGCGGCCGCGGGCATGCTCGTCTGGGCGAGCCTGCCGACACCCGCCGGGGCTGTGGACTTCAGCGGAAAGCGGATCGAGATCATCGTCCCGGCCAGCGAAGGCGGCGGCACCGACGTATGGGTGCGCTTCTGGCAGCCGTATATGCAGAAGTATCTCCCGGGAAACCCGACCGTGGTGGTGCGCAACATGCCCGGTGGCGGCCAGACCATCGGCGCGCACTGGTTCATGGACAACATGAAGACCGATGGCACCAACGCCATCGCCACCACCGGGTCGACGCAGTTCCCGTATCTGCTCGGCGACCCGCGCGTGCGCTATGAGTACAAGGAATGGAAGGCGGTGCTCGCGACGCCGGTCGGCGGCGCCACCTACGCATCGCCTGAGCTCGGCCTGAAGTCGGCCGCCGACGTCAAGACGCTGCAGGGCAAGACGCTGCAGTACGGTTCGCAGGGGCCAACCTCGCTCGACCTCCTGCCGGTCTACGCCTACGAGCTGCTCGGCATCGACATCAAGCCGATCTTCGGCATGAAGGGCCGGGCCGACGGCCGCCTCGCCTTTGAGCGCGGGGAGCTCAAGATCGACTACCAGACCACGCCGGGCTTTCTGCGCAACGTAACCCCGCTGGTTGAGGCCGGCAAGGCGGTACCGCTGTTCTCGTGGGGCATGCTCGACGAAAACGGCGGCATGATCCGCGACCCGGCCTTCCCGGACCTGCCGCACTACCTCGCCGTCTATGAGCAGGTGCATGGCAAGCCTCTCAGCGGTATCGATCTCGACGTCTACATGGCGTTCTTTACCGCCGGGTTCGCGGCGCAGAAGCTGCTGAACTTCGACAAGGACACGCCTCCTGAAATTCTCGATGCGTGGACCGACGCGCTGCGCAAGGCACAGGCGGATCCGGAGTTCCAGGCGAAGAAGACCGTGGCGCTGGGCCCGTACAGCCAGGCCATCGGCGCCAACGCGGAAAAGATGAAGGTCATCGCGACGACGCTGGCACCCGAAGCGCGCGACCACGTTCAGAAGTGGCTGAAGGATCGCTTCGACGTCACGCTGAAGAAGTAGGCCAACTCCCTGAAACGGAGCGGGGCGCCCCCTCGGGCGCCCCGTTTTTCTTTGTCATGCCCGATCCGGTCGTCACCGTCGCCTGCTGGAACTACGACCGCGCCGCCGCGCTGCTCGACGGCCGCGTGCCCGTCGCCGGCTTTCGCGTCGCGCCGGTGGTTCTTAAATCCGAGCAGCTGTTTCCTCGAGCCTTCGCCCGCGCGGAGTTCGACGTCTCCGAACTCTCGCTAAGCAGCTACCTGCTCCAGCTCTCGCGCGGAGAGTCGGAGTATGTCGCCATACCGGTGTTCATCTCGCGCGCATTCCGCCACGGCAGCGTGTACATCCGCACCGACCGCGGCATCGAAGTCGCACGCGACCTCGAAGGCAGGGCCGTCGGCGTCCCGGAATACCAGATGACCCTCGCCCTCTGGGCCCGCGGCATCCTGCAGGACGAGTACGAAACAGATTTCCGCCGCATCCGCTGGCGCACCGCCGGTACCAACGAGCCGGGGCGCAAGGAACGGCTGCCGCTACGCCTGCCGCCGGAGATGGAGGTCCGGCCGCTGCCGGAAGGGCAGACCCTCAACCAGCGCCTGCTCGACGGCGAACTGGACGCCATCGTCTCGCCCACGCCCCCCGATTGCTTCGTCGCCGGCAATCCCGTGGTGCGGCGCCTGTTTCCCGATCCGGGCGCCGAGGAACGCGCCTATTTCCGCCGCACCGGATTCTTCCCGATCATGCACCTGATCGGCATCCGCCGCCCGCTGGTCGAGGCCTTTCCGGAGCTGCCGGCGAGCCTGTTCCGGGCCTTCGTCGCGGCGAAGCGCGTGGCGGTGGAGGAGTGGGACGTCGTCGTCCGCGCTTCCGCCAACAAGACGATGCTCCCCTGGGTCGCCGATGCCTATGCGGAGGCGCGCGGCCTGATGGGTGAGAACTGGTGGCCCTACGGCGTTCCCGCCAACCGCGCCGAGCTCGAGGCGATCTGTCGCTACTCGCACGAGCAGAGCCTGTCGGATCGCCTCATGGAGGTGCACGAACTCTTCGCGCCTGGCACAGAGGCGCTGACCGACGCATAGCGTCGATGCGCCAAACTGCAGGCTGCAGCGCCCGGCCGATGTGTTAGTCTCGGGAGAGATCGTTAGGCGTCCTGCCGCTTCCGGCGGGGACGCCGGGGGAACCGCGCCGGGGGGCGCCGTGAAATCCAAGGAACGTGACCGGACCGGGAACCCGACCGCCAGCGCCGGCACGGAATCCGACGGTCGCACGGCGGATGAGTGGCTGGCGAAAGCCACTGGGGGACGTTCCGCGAGGCGCGTGCCGGAAGATCGGCTCCGGGCATCGCTGGCGGCGACGGTCCGCCACCACCATGCCGTCTACATGCGGCGGGCCGCTCTCGGCATCGGATTGCTTGCTCTCGCCGTGGCCATTGCCACGCTCATCCTGGTCTGAAACCGCCTCCGCGGGAACCCGGGGCCTGCCCTGCGCGTACTACTTCCTGCGCCTTGTTCAGGCTGACAGGAGACAATGGCCATTCCCGCTTCCCGATCCGCATCGACGTCGGCGGCTTCGTCGTCCCGACTCGATCACTTTCTCGCGACGGCGGCACGGATCGGCTACGCGGCGCGGGCCGTCGTCTACTTCCTCGTCGGTGGACTGGCTATGCTCGCGGCTCTCGGCCGGGGCGGTGGGTCGACCGACTCGCGCGGCGCGCTCCTGACCCTGCTCGGGACAGGCTTCGGTTCCGTCCTCCTTTTCATCATCGCTGTGGGCCTGGTCGGCTATGTCGTATGGCATCTGTTCCAGGCCATCATGGATACCGACCGTCACGGCCGCGATGCGAAGGGGCTCGCGGTACGCGCCGGACTGCTCGTCAGCGCGGCTACTCATTCGGCCCTGGCCGTCTGGGCCTTCGTCACTGCCGTGACGGGCGTCAGCGCGAGCGACGACAGTGGCGGAAGCGGCGGCTTCGAAAGCTGGCTGATGCAGCAGCCCTACGGCTCGTGGCTGGTGGCTGCCGTTGGCCTCTGCATCGTCGGCGCTGGTATCGCCCATGTGGTGAAGGGTGCCACCGGAGGCTACGAGAAGTGGCTGAAGGCGGCGGGGGAGAAGATGAACTGGATACGGCCGATTTGCTCCGTCGGCCTCGTTGCCCGCGGCATCGTCTTCCTGATCATCGGCTGGCTGTTCCTCTACGCCGGGATGACGGTATCGCCGCAGGAGGCCGGCGGCCTCCGGGAAGCCTTCCAGTGGATACGGGAACTGCCTTTCGGGCCGTGGCTGTTCCTTCTCATGGCCATCGGTCTGGTATGCTTCGGCGGCTACAGCCTCATCCAGGCGATCTACCGGAGGGTGGATACCGAGCAGGAAACCGCGCGGCTGCAGGACAGCGCCTGAGTCCCTGAAACAGCCGGCGGCACGCCGCGGCGGAACCTTCAGCCGGCGGGGCGGTTTGTTGGCACCCCGCGCGCCGCGCCGGGCATGACACAGCTTTCCCCAGGGCCTTGACGAACCCGGCATTGGACACACCGCACGCAGGGGACACACGCCAGGCAGGCGAGCAGCGGCCCCGGCGCGTCGCCGTGGTCTTCAACCGGCAGAGCGGCACCGGCAGCGCCGAGGCGGAGGACGTGGTCGCCGCGATGCGCGAGGCAGGCGCCGAGATCGTCTCGGTCGACGCCCCGGAGCGGCCGACGGAGATCACCGACCTTGCCCGCCGCGCCGCGGCGGATGCCGAGGTGTTGGTCATCGGCGGCGGCGACGGCACGATCAGCCATACGCTGCCGGTGTTCGTCGAGACCGGCCGGACGCTCGGCGTTCTGCCGATGGGCACCGCCAACGATCTGGCGCGCAGCCTGGGAATTCCGCTCGACCCGGTGGAAGCGGCGCGCGTGATCGCAACCGGCGCGATCCGCAGCATAGACCTCGGCGAGATCAATGGCCGGCCGTTCTGCAACGCCGTAAGCATCGGGTTTCCGGTCGATGTCGCGGCCTACCACCATCGCGACTGGAAACGGTTCCTCGGCGTGTTCGCCTACCCCGTCGCATGGATGCGGGCCGCCTGGTCGTTCCGGCCCTTCGACGTGACCGTCCGCACCGACGAGGGGGAGTTCCGGCTTAAGTCGATGTTCACCCTGACCGTGATGAACGGCCGGTACCACGGCGGCGGCCTCGCGGTGGACGAGCAGTCGGCGATCGACGACGGCGTGCTCAAGGTCTATGGCATCGAGGCGGTCAGCGGCTGGCGCCTTCTGAGGTCGTTCGCCACGCTTAAGTTGGGCAAGCTGAAGCGCGACAGGCACACGATCATGTTTCGCGCGCGGCACGTCGAGATCACGGGCGGACGGACGCGCCGCATCAACGTGGATGGCGACCTGGCAGGTCGCACGCCGGCCGAGATCCGCGTGATGCCCGGTGTCGTGCGGGCCGTCGTTCCTGTGTCGGAGAGAGGGTAGGGCGCCTCTACAGGTTTCCCTGCTCGACGGCTCCGCTGCGCTGCAGGGTCAGGAACGCCGCCCAGCACAACGAGGCCCAGGCGGCGCCGACCGACCATCCGGACAGTACGTCGGTCGGCCAGTGCACGCCGAGTAGCACGCGGCTGAAGCCGACGGCGACGGTGACCGCGACCGCCGCGCCGAATACGAAGGCCTTCGCCCGCCAGTCCTCGTGCAGCCGCGCCAGCAGTGCCGCGAGCGTCAGGTAGACGACCGCCGACAGCATCGAATGCCCGCTCGGAAAGCTGGCGGAGAACACCTGCGCGTTCCGGCCCGCCAATTCGGGCCGCGGGCGGTCGAACAGCATCTTCAGGCCATGGCTGATCAGTACGCCGCCGACCACGGCGAGCAACACGAACAGCGCCGCCCGCCGCTTCCCGACCAGCAGCAGATAGCTGCAGGCGAGCAGCGTAAACAGGCCGAGCACGGTGTAGCTGCCGAGGGCCGTGAGGTCGCGCAGCGCCTCCATCGCCTTCGCCGAGGACAGCACGTGTTCGCCCTGGAACCAGCCGAATACCAGCCGGTCGAATTGCCGCACCGCGCCTTCCGCGAGGGCATCGGCCAGTTCGCCGAAGCCCCACAGCGAGAAGCTGGCGATGACGAGCGCGGCCAGCACGCCGCGCTCGATTCCGGTGCCGCGTTCGACGATCGCCCGAAGGGGGAGGGAGTCGAACAGGCGGCGATACAGCTTGGCCATCGACATGCGCTGCTGGCCGGGCGCCGGCGTGTCAGTCGCCCGCGACCGCCACCACGTCGCAGACCGCGCCGCTCTGGCGCAGCGCCTTGAGTTCCGCGTAGTCCGCCGAGTCGTACCAGGCCCTCAGGCCTTCCATGTCCGGAAAGGCGATGATGGTCACGCGCTCCGGCTCACTGTCGTCGCCGCGGCGCCCCGAATGCCAGTCGCCTTCCAGCACCTTGAAGTTGTCGGCACGCACCAGCGGACTCCCGCCGTACCTGCGGATGCTCGCGTCGATGCCGTCGCGATAGCGCCTGAGTGCGTCGGAGTCGGTGATCTGCCTGCGGTGGACAATGAGATAGGCGGTCATGCTCCCCCCGTTCTGCAAGTGTCGTGGCTCTGCAAGTGCAAGTTGAACAACGCACCGGCGCCGCACGGGTTCCCGCATGCGCATGGCGGCGACTGGCGTACCGCTACGCTGAAGAAATAAGATCGGGCTGTCACAGCCCAGCCCGCCACCGGAGCCCGACCGTTGCGCCACAGGCTTTCGCAGCTCGTCTTCGTCGTGCTCGTGATCGGTAGCGGGGTCGCCATCGGCTACCTGACGCCGCCGGGAGAATGGTATGCCGGGCTGAAAAAGCCGGCATTCAATCCGCCGGGGTGGGTGTTCGGGTCGGTCTGGACGGCGCTCTACGCGATGATCGGCGTCGCCGGATGGCGCGTGTGGCGGCGCGGCCTTGCGGTCCCTTTTCGCACCTGGATCGCGCAGCTCGCGCTCAATTTCCTGTGGTCGCCCGTCTTCTTTGGCGCGCATCGCATCGGCCTGGCCCTCGCCGTCGTGGTGCTGCTGCTCGCCTCCTGCGTCGCCTTCATCGCCACCGCCTGGTCGCGCGACCGGCTCGCGGCGCTGCTGTTCGTGCCCTACGCCGCCTGGGTCGCGTTCGCGGTACTGCTGAACGCGTCGATCCTGGCACTGAACTGACGGGTGCAGGCGGGTAAGCGATGGAAGGGTAGCGAGATGAAACGCTCGGTTCGCCCATGCCATCGTAATGGGAAGAAACTATGCAGGCGAAACGCCTATATGAGAGGCCTGCCCTAAAGTCGAGGGAACGCGACGCCGTGAAACTTTCCGAAACCGACGACCGTGAGATTCGACACATCCACGATGCGTGGATCGCCACCGAAGCCGCCGGCAAGAATACTGAAGTCACGGCCTTTCTGGCCAATGACATTGTGGCGCTTCCCGACGGGGGCGCCCCGGTTTGCGGGAAAGCGGCGGTGCGTGCCGCCTTTTTCGCATCGGACGGGTCACCCTGCGAGATCGAATCCGTCATCACCTCGCTCGAACCGGCAGGCGGAGCCGTGCTCAAGATCGCCGATTTTCGCACCACGGATGCAGGCGGTGTCGAGATCGCGGGCAGTCACGCGTGGCTACTCGTCCGAGACAACAAATGGAAGATCAGATTCATGACCTGGACGATCCGACGAACCTGCACGCCGGGCAGCGCGGCACGCAACCCCTGTGCCAAGGATAAACAAACCCGCCCATGTCTCCGCTATGCATCGATAGTGTGATGGCGGACCGACGGAGATGAATTCGGGCACTGGACATTATCGTGCAGGATAAAGCCCTCTTCCCTCATCCACGCCCTCTCAGCCGTCCGTTAAGCAAAGCCTTGCAGTGACGCCGAAAGAGAAGAACCGCAGCTCTGAAATTGATAGGGACAGCGGGAACCGGACGTAAAGCAGTACTGCGACGCAGATTACCGCCAGCTCTCTGTTGAAATAGCGGAAGGGATTGGCATCCGTTCAGCCTAAAGGACACCCTCCGAATGCACGCCAATCGCCACTGTTCCCGTGACACTGCCTGCCCTTCCTGCGCCTAGGCTACTTCCCGCGCGGGCGCCAGTTCTTCGATTCAATCAGCGCGAAGAATTCCTGGATTAGTTGGTGCAGCAGGTCAGGCTCTTCCAAATTCACCAAATGGCCGGTAGCCGGGGCGACCGCCAGCCGGATCGCGGGGCTGGAGTCTTTCAGAAACAGCCCGGCCTCGACCGCGCCGCCATCCTCGTCACCGACGATCACCAGCCCCGGCACCTTCATCGTGGCCAGCTTCTTCTCCAGGCTGAACAATGAAGGCCGCTTCGCCATCACATTGCGAGTGACAAGCGCGTTGCCCTGCGCTGAATGGTTCATGAAGCGCTCGCAGAATTCCGCGAAGGCGCGCGGGTTCTTGCGTTTGAGCTGGACGCGATTGTTGGCGACGCGCAGCCCCTTCAGCACCTCCGCGAGTCCACCTTCCTCGTAGAGTTTCGCCCGCCCCTCCGCCTTTTCCCTGAAACCCGCCTGCCGAGGGTCGCCGCCACTGCCGATCCCGATCATCGTCAGCGATAACGCCAGACGCGGATAACGCAGGCCGAAATCGAGCGTCGTGCGCGAGCCCATCGAGCAGCCGATAACGTGTGCCTTATCGAGCTTCAGGTAGCGCATCACCGCCGCTACGTCGTCCACCGCCTTCCTGTGCGAATAATCCCGCGCCGCCGTCGGCACGTCCGATGGCGGATACCCGCGAGCGTTGAAGGCTACGCAGCGATAACGACGGCTGAAATGCTGAATCTGCTTTTCCCAACTCCACAGATCTCCTGAGAGTTCGTGGACGAAGATGATCGGCGTTTCCGAGCCCGCCGTCTCGTAATAGAGACGCGCCCCGTCAGAATGAATGTAAGGCATGCTCCCCTCCAACATTTTGGGGTCGCACTATATCACGATACCGCGCGCGGGCATTGTCAGAGCAAATCCGATTGAGCCAAGGCGGCGAAACACCTGCAACCGTAGCCTGAGTCTCTTAAAAGCGGCGCTCACCTACGCGTATGAGTACGGCCATAAGCAGGACTGCACCCGGTTGGCCAGAGTGCGACCGTTTCGCAGAGATGAAATGACCAGCCGAAAATATCCTACGCGGGGGCAGTATTGGGCGCTCGTCTCCGATGCCCAATCGGACTTGGCTCGCTTGATCACCGCGGGCCTCCTTCAGGAGGCCGAATTGCCGAGCTGCTTGCCACGCGTTTGGACGCTTTTTTGCCAGAGGTCGGGCGCCTCTTTATCGCGAATGGTAAGCCGAAGTGCTTTGTCTTGAGGCCTCTGTTGATTGCGCTACCCAACTTACCGATCCCCATTGGCTCTAGTATTGACCGTCAACCAGGCGGGAATTGGCGGATGGGGTGGGATTCGAACCCACGAGGCGCTCACACGCCTGCCGGTTTTCAAGACCGGTGCCTTCAACCGCTCGGCCACCCATCCCGCGCGGACACCAATAGCCGGGCGGGGCCCCAGTTCACAACCGGCGTCCATGACCGGTGCCTAGCCTGCCGGCGTCCGGCGACCGGCTTGAGCCGAGAGCCTCGACAGGTGGCGATGCAGTTCCGCTCTGTCCACCGGCTTTTGCAGCGCCGGCACCTCCTTCAGGTCCCCGGGCAGGATGCTCCCCGTGTGGTATCCGGTCAGGAACAGCACCGGCACCTGCCGCCGCAGCAGGTCCCTGGCCAGCGGCTCGCTCGATTCGCCGCCGAGGTTGAGGTCGAGCAGGGCGAGATCGGGCGGCGTCCGGCCGGCGATGCGCACCGCCTCCGAAAGGCTGTCCGCCGGCCCGAGCACGGTGATGCCCCACTGGGCCAACTGGCGCTCCAGGTCCATGGCGACCAGCCTCTCGTCTTCCGCAACCAGCACCCGAAGTCCGCGCAGGTTGCGCAGCTCCTCCACTGTCCGCCTCCGCGACGACGGCAGCGGCGCCGCGCGAGACAGTGCCGGTGCGTCCTTGGTCGCGGCGGAGGCGGGGAGCTGGAGGCGGATGTGGCAGACCGCGCCCTCGCGGGGAAAGTCCAGTTCGACCACGGCGTTGGCGTGCGATCCCAGCGCCCCGGTGATCAGCCGCGACCCGAATCCGGGCTTGCCGACCCCCTCAACCGGCGGACCGCCGGTCTCCTGCCACAGGATGTCGGCGACGAGCCCGTCCGGCGCCGCCTCCAGGACGCAGCGCACCGTGACGTGCCCCCCGGGAACCTTGAGGGCGCCGTACTTCGCCGCATTGGTCGCAAGCTCGTGGACGGCGAGCGCGAGGTCGAGGGCCAGCTTGGGCGGAAGCATGCAGCGCCGGTCGCAGCGGATCGTGTACGCGCGCTCGTCGGGAGCGTAGGCCGAGAGTTCGTCACGCACGATCTCGGCGACATCGGCACCGCTCCAGCGATGCGCCGTCAGCAGTCCGTGGGTGCGCGCCATCGCACCGACCCGGCCGCGCAGCGCCTCGCCGAATGAAGCCTTGCTGTCGGTCGCGGCCTCGGTGAGCGAGACCATCGACTGGATGGTCGCCAGGATATTGCGCACCCGATGGTCGAGCTCGGCCATCAGCAGCGACTGGCGACGCGACGCTTCCTTCCGCTCGGTGACGTCGGCGGCGAAGACGTAGAATCCCGAGACGCGTCCGTCAGTCTCCATCCGCGGGATGTACTGCGCATCCAGCTCGCGCTCATGCCCTGCGGCGTCCAGCAGTGGAATGTCGGCGCGCACCTGGCGCCCCCGCAGCACTTCCCGCATATGCGGCGCTACCTGTTCGTAGTTCTGCGGCGGCAGCACGTCACGCACCAGGCTGCCCTCGATCAGGGCACGGTCCTTGCCGACCCACCTGGCATAGGCGCTGTTGACGAAGCGGTAGCGTTCGTTCTGGCCGATGAAGGCGATCAGGGCTGGCATCGCGTCGGCGACCAGCTTGAGCTCGCGCTCGCTGTCTCGGGCCAGCGCCTCGCTGAGTCCGAGCGCCGCGGTGCGGTCGTCGATGCGGAACTCAAGGCCCTGGTTGGCCTCCTCGAGCCTGCGCACGCCCCGCAGGCCGAACGCCATGAGCAAGGCGAAGCCCAGGATGGCCGCGATCAGCGGCACGGTGTCGAACATCGCCCGCGAACGCCACGCTTCGAGCGCCGGCCCGATCGGCAGGTTTGCCGCGACGAAGACGGGGAACCCGTCGAGGCGGCGCAGCGCGCGAACGCGGCCGTCCTCGCGGACGGTGATCGTACGGCCGTTGACCACGTCGTGCGCGGGCGCCGGCAGCGTTGCCGCGGTATCGGTCTCCGGCGGCCACGAGGTGAGCAGCGTGCCATCGCTCAGGAACAGGCGGATCCGGGTTCCCTCCGGTGTCCGCGCTTCCTCGTAGAACCTGCGGAAGTACTCGCTCTGAAGGCCGGCGACGGCAACGCCACGGAAGCTGCCGTCGCCCCTGCGGATCGGCCTGCTCATCGTGAACCGGTCGCTCAGGCTGATGGCTCCCACCCCCGGCTGTCCGATCAACAGGCCTTCGAACCCGTCCCGGTGGATCTGGAAGTAAGAGCGATAGTCGAAATTCTCCGGCTTGGCAGGCCAGTGCCGGCTGTTGAGAGCCTGCGTGCCGGATGCGTCGAGAACCCACACCGCGTCGATATGCGGGCTGGCCTGCACGGCCTCCGCCATGCGCTGGTGCAGATGCTCCCCGGACGCCGGGTCCCGCATGTCCCAGTTCGCGCCCTGCGCGGCAAGGGACGTGACCAGCGTATCGCCGGAGTCCAGCGCGTGTTCGGCATGCCGTTCGAGCAACTGCGCCAGCGTCGCCGCCCGGCTCTCGACCTCGACGAGCGCTTGCTCGCGGTCCTCCCGCACGGCGGCGCCCCAGAAGCCGAGGCACACCAGCGTGAACAGGGCGAAAGCGGCTATCCAGAGGAAACGGGACATTCCCGGACCAGTCCAGTGAGCGATGCCCGGCGAAAATTGCGCCGCAGCCGAACGAAGATAACGGCGGAAGCGCGCACATTGTGCCACGCAGATTAATCGGCACAACCATCGGGGGAGCGCAGTGGCGGTAAACAGCCCGATGCGGCCAGCCTCGACCCGCCGCTGCTTTGCGGCGGTCGCCGCCTGTGCCAATCTGCGGCAACACATTTCCGAATGATCTCTACGCACAGGGAGGACGACATGCGCTGGGTCCGCTACGCGGCCGGGGGCGGCACGCATTACGGCATCATGGAAGGCGACGACATCGTCGAGGTCCGCGGCGATCCCTTCGCCGGCTACGAGAAGACGTCGACCAAACGCGCCTTCGCCGAGGTCAAGCTGCTGCCACCGGTGATGCCGCCGAACTTCTATGCCGCGGGCCTGAACTACACGGCCCATGTCATTGAGCAGGCCCACATGCACGGCCACGAGCCGAACATTCCGGAGAAGCCGGATATCGGCTATCGCTCGGCCAACGCGCTGATCGCGCACGGCGAGACCGTGGTGATCCCGAAGGACGCGACCGACAAGATCCAGTACGAGGGCGAGATCGTCGCGGTCGTCGGCAAGAAGGCCAGGCACCTCACCGAGGAGAACGCGCTGTCGTGCATCCTCGGCTACACGCTCGGCAACGACGTTAGTGAGCGGACATGGCAGAAGAGCGACCGCACCATGTGGCGCGCCAAGAACACCGACACCTTCAAGCCGATGGGTCCGTGGATCGAGACCGACGTCGACCTCGACGCGCTGGTGACCAAGGTGCGGGTCAACGGCAAGCAGATCATCGAGTTCAAGACCAACGACATGCTGTTCGGCATCGAGACCTACATCGCCGCGATGACGCGTTACCTGACGCTGCACCCCGGCGACGTGATCTGGATGGGCACCGACGGGTCGGCCCCGAACATCAAGGACGGCGACGTGGTCGAGGTCGAGATCGACGGCATCGGCACGCTCAGCAATCCGTTCGTTCGCGAGAAGTAGGGAAGGGGCCGCAGATGCCGACCGTCCGCGTCAACGGGCTGGACCTGTACTATGAGGAGGTCGGCAGCGGGACGCCGCTGATCTTCCTGCATGAGTTCGGCGGCGACTGGCGGAGCTGGGAGGCGCAGATGCGCTTCTTCGGGCGCCGCTATCGCTGCATCTCGGTCAACTATCGTGGCTACCCGCCGTCCTCCGTGCCGAACGATCCCGACGCCTATTCGCAGGACAACCTCAACCGCGACCTCGTCGGGATGATGGACGCCCTCGATATCGAGAAGGCCCATCTTTGCGGCCTGTCGATCGGCGGCAACATGGCCGTGTTCATGGGCATCGACTATCCGCAACGCTGCCTCAGCCTGGTCGCCGCGGGCGCCGGGCACGGCAGCGTCACCGGCTTCATGCCCGGCTTCGATCGCGCGGAGTTCGAGCACGATTTCACGAAGCGGGCCCAGGCGCTGCTGGACCAGGGCATGGCGCCGATCGCCGAGAAGCAGGCCAGCGGGTCCGTCCGCATCCCGCTGAAGGTGAAGGACCCGCGCGGCTGGAAGGAATTCCGCGACCAGTTCGTCGATCACAGCAACGTCGGCTCGGCCTATACCGCGCTCGGCGTGCCGCTCAAGCGGCCGAACTACTACGACATCCAGGACACGCTGAAGAAGATGGACCTGCCGACGCTGGTCATCGTCGGCGACCAGGACGACATCTGCATCGAGGGCAGCATCCTGCTCAAACGCTGCCTGCCCAATGCCGGCCTGATGGTGGTGCCGATGAGCGGCCACGCCCTCAACCTCGAGGAGCCGGACCTGTTCAACCGCACGGTGCTCGACTTCCTGACCGCCGTCGAGCAGGGCAAGTGGCGGCGGCCGACGGCCGACCTCGTCGCGGTCTGAGCGACGGCGACGGCGCGGCTCGCGGGGAGGTACCGCCGTGAAGATCGCGATCGTCGGCTGCGGTGCGATGGGATCGGTCTACGCCGGCCTGTTCGCTACGGCCGGCCACCATGTCTGGGCCATCGACAGCTGGGCCGCGCATGTCGACGCCATCCGCGAGCGCGGTCTCAGGGTCGAGGGCGCCAGCGGCGACCGCACCGTGCGGATCGACGCCACCACGGACCCGGCCGACGCCGGACCCTGCGACCTCGTCGTCATCGCCACCAAGGCGAGCGGGGTCGGGGCCGCGGCAGCCGCCGCCGAGGCGTTGCTCGGCCCCGATACCATCGTCCTGACCATCCAGAACGGTCTCGGCAGCGCCGACGCGGCAGCCGCCGTGCTCGGCCGGGAGCGGCTGGCCATCGGCGTGGTCGGCGGCTTCGGCGCTTCCGTGGTCGCACCCGGCCACGTCCATCACAACGGCTGGGAACTGGTCCGTCTGGGCGAGATGGAAGGGCCCGCAACCGCACGGCTGCGTCGTGTCGCGGCCCTCTGGCAGGAAGCCGGCTTCCGGGTAAGGACCTTCGACGACATTCACCAGATGGTCTGGGAGAAGCTGATCTGCAACACTACCTTCAGCGGTCCCTGCGCGATCCTCGAGCGCACCATCGGCGAAGTGATGGCGGATCCCGACGCCTGGCCGGTGGCGCGCGGCTGCGCCCGCGAGGCCTTCGTGGTGGCCCGTGCCAAGGGCATCGCCATCGGGTTCGATGATGTCGACGGCTATGTCCGCGCGTTCGGGGAGACAATTCCCGGCGCGCGTCCGTCCGTGTTGCTCGACCACGTCGCCGGGCGCCGATCCGAGATCGAGGTCATCAACGGCGCCGTCCCGCGCGAGGGCAGGGCGGCAGGCATCGCCACGCCCGTGAACGAGACGGTGGTGGCGCTGGTGATGGCCAAGGAACGTCGCATGGGCGTTCGCTAGCCGCACATCGTCACCGTCGCCCAGGCGGTGATCGCCGGACTGCGGCCCTAGAAGAATCCCGAGGCGCCGCGGTACAGCAGCGACAGGCTGGCCACCGTCAGCAGCGCCAGCACGGCCTTGCGGAACGCCTCCTGCGGGATGCGGACACGGACCCGCTGGCCCAGCCACATGCCGGCGAACAGCGGCAGGTTCGAGTACAGCCCGAGCAGGAACTGCTCCCTGCCGTATACCGGCAGCGAGGCGAGGGCGAGGTTCAGCGCCACGCCGCCAACGAAGAACACCAGCCCGATCGCCGCGATGAACCTCTCCTTCGGCAGGCGGAGCGCCACCATCAGCAGGATCAGCGGCGGCCCGAAGATCGAAGTGAACCCGCCGAATACACCGCCGAATGCCCCGAGGACCGGACCCAGCCAGCGCTCGTGCGCAGGCGAGACGTCCGGCTGCCAGCCGCGCAGGTTGATCACCGCGAAGACGAAGACCAGGGTGCCGAGCGCGAGGAACAGCACTCGCTGGTCGACGGCGACGAGTATCCGGGTGCCGGCGAACAACCCGGCGCACAGCGCGATCAGCACCGGCCAGAACCGCGCGGCCGACTCCCGCACCATGCCGCCGTTGAACATCTGCACGAAGTTGGAGGCCAGCATCGCCAGTGCCAGCACAGGCACGGAGGTGGTCAGCGGCAGGTACAGCGAAAGGATCGGCATCGCCGTCAGCGGCATGCCGATGCCGAGCGTGCCCTTCACGAGCCCGCCGCAGGCGAGTGCCACTGTGACCACCGACACTGCGGTCCAATCGGGAATCGGGGAAGCTCCGGCAACGATCGAACGCGGATCGCGCCGATGTCGCACAGGGCCCGGCCCGTGTAAAGCGGCGGCGCCAGCCGCTCGCCGGCATACATGCGGGGGATGCCCGTGCTTCCAGTCGATTTGCCGACATCCTTCCGCCCGGGCATCGCCGTTAAGGAAGGATTCACCGGGCGCCGATACTCTCCGTTCCCGGGGAATGGGGCCGTCGCACAGCCAGGGGAAGTTCGATGACCGCAGCCATCAGTTCCACAGCTCCCGCCATCCGTGCCGCGCTTGTAGCCGTCCTTGCGACGGCGCTGGCGGCGTTCGCATTGGCCGCGCCCGCCGGGGCCAACTCCGGAACCGCGGGCGACTTCATGCAGCGCTTCGCCGACGAGGCCGTGGCCGTGCTGCAGGACGACCGCCTCGGCACCGAACAGCGCGGCGCGGCGTTCCATCGGTTGCTCACCGACAAATTCGACCTCGACCTGGTGTCCCGCTACGTCCTCGGCCGTCACTGGAACCGCGCTACCCCGGCCGAGCAGGCAGAGTACCGGGCGCTTTTCGAGACCTTCATCGTCGCCACCTATGCGCGCCGCCTCGACGCCTACAGCGGCGAGACGCTGCAGGTCGGCCATGCGCGCGACGTCGGCCGTGGCGACGTCGCCGTCGAGACTGTGCTGCACCGCCCCGACG
>JBBDQX010000102.1:0-7363 GCA_040905765.1 Acetobacterales bacterium | reverse complement strand
CAGCGTGCCGAGAAGGATCAGCGGATCCATCGGCCCCGCGGCGATCAGGCGAGCGGCGCCTGGACCGCGTAGGCCTCGTTCGGCAGCACGCACTGCCAGGCGGTCTGACGGCCGGTGTCGATCAGGATCGGCGCCTGCAGGTTGACCGACATGTCGATGCCATCGCCCGCGTCCTTCGAGCGGACGGAGACCACCAGCATCACCGCCAGCTCGCCCTCGGCGATGGACACCGAGGCGGCGGCGCGGTTCAGGTCGTCGGCTGCGATGGCGCCGCTGTCGATGTTGTACGGCGCCACGATGAAGCACAGGTTCGGGTCGGTCAGGCACTGCATCAGCTTCACCTGCGAGAGCTTGTCGTGCGGCAGGTGGGCGAGGCCGAAGACGTGGTGCTCGGGGAAGCCGAGCACGCCGATCGGCATGTAGATCGCCTTGTCCCAGTGGAACTCGATGGCGCCGAACCGGGTGTCGACGACGACCGACGTCGCGGCTTCGCCGCTGTGGTTCGCGGCCGCACGGGTCGCCGATCCGGACGCCGTCTCGGAGGCGGCGTCGCCGACGCTGACCAGTGCCTCCTGGAAGTTGGCGTTGTAAAGGTCGAAGGCGGGCATGGGGCTTCTCCTTGGGGTGCTACAGGAAGTTCAGAAGCGTGAGCTTGTTGAGGCCCGAAAGGACCAGGTAGGACGCCTCCATCTGGGTCTGGTAGGCGCTGAGCCGGCTGGCGGCCTGGACCACGTCGACGTCCTCGATCCCGGAGATCGAGTTCTTCGCGATCAGCTTGAAGTCCTCATGGACGACGTCGGTCTCCTCGATCGACTTGATGTCGCGGCCGATCTGGCTGCGCACGTCCGGCAGCTCCTGGATCGCGCCGTTGATCAGGTTGAGGGCGTCCTTCAGCCTGTCGCCGCTGAGCTCACCCTCGGAATTGCGTGCGTCGACGATGGTGCGGATTCCGCGCACCAGCTTGTCGATGGCGTCGTTGGAGGCGGTCACGCCGTAGCTGATCGACAGGTCGTTCGACACCTTGGCCGACAGCTCGGTCTCGTCGCCGCGGTACCAGGCGGACGAGGCGTTGGCGTCGAGGTCGGCCGGCGGGAAACCGACCGTGCGGTCGTCCAGGTAGGCCTTGATGTCGATCGGCTTGGTGCCGATCTTGCTGCCGCTGAACAGGTAGCGTCCGTCGATCTCGATCGACAGCAGGTCCGATACCTGCGAGGCGAGGGTGGTCGCGCTCTGGGCGATGGCGATCTCGTCGCCGTTGGCGGCGATGGTCGGTCCGGTGTCGAACCCGAAGTACTCGCTCAGCGTCGATGTGCCGCCGTAGTAGCCGATACGGGTGTCGGTCTCGACCAGCTCGATCGAGTAGAGATCCTGCAGGCCGCCGGGGCCGTTGACCTTGATCTGGAAGTTGCCGTCGCCGTCGAGGCCGGCGAAATCGCCGGAGACCGCGCCGCTGGCGTTGGTGACCGACTGCGGCAGTCCCTCGACCGGGTTGGTGAGCTGCTGGGCGCCGCCGGTGCCGTAGACGCCGTTGATGGCGTTGATGATGTGCTGCTCGGTGAGCGGCCCGCCGGCGGTGGTGATGATGCCGTCGTTCTCCAGCTCGGTGCGCAGCTGGTCGAGGTCGATCGTCACCGCGCCGTCGACCGCGCCGGTCTGGTCGTAGACGTTGAAACGGACCGAACCGTAGCCGGTCGGCGAGGCGTCGACCGTCGTCGTGGTCGGCGCGGCGATCTGGCGCACGCCGGTATAGCCCTGCTTGGGGTCCGGCCCGTCGGAGGCGAAGTTGAGCGCGGTCAGCAGGTCCTGCTTCAGGCTGGACGCCACGTCGAACAGCTGCGAGACGCTGGTCTCCATGTATTGCAGCCGCAGCTTCACCAGGGTGTTGTTGTCGAGGTAGCGCTGCGAGTCCGCCGTCGCGTTCTCGAGGCTGACCAGCCGGCTCGACTCGCTGGCGATGCCGGAATAGGTGCGCGACTCCTTGCCCGACGACACCTGGATGGAGGTCTGGGTGACGACCTGCTGCGACCGCATCAGGTTCGCCATGATCAGGCTGTTCTGCGAGTTGGTGGCGACGCGGAAGGAGACCATGGTTCAGCTCCCTATCGGATCAGCGAGCTGAGCACGTCGAACAGCTGCTGCGCGGTCTGGATGACGCGCGCGGAAGCCGAGAACGCATTCTGGTAGATCAGCATGTTCGCCAGCTCCTCGTCGAGGTTCACCGCGCTGACGGAGTCGTAGCGGTTCTGAAGGTCGCTGGTCAGGATCTGCTGGAACTCCGCCTGGTCGGACACCAGCGCTGCGCGGTTGGCGTTGGCCGACAGGATGGCGACGCCGAAGTTCTCCAGCGTCGCGTTGACCGCGGCGAGGCCGCCCGCCGACGGAAAGGCGATCTGCTCGTCGAACTTGTCGGCGATCTGGCGGACGACGGTGTCGTCGCCGGGGGTCAGCTCGTAGGACGTGCCGTCGGAGGTCGCCCGCAGCATGCCGCGCGACACCTCGGAAGGCTGCGCCAGCAGGCGCTGGTTGACGGCGATCGTGCCGGCGACGTTGTCGCTGCCGTCCGGGTCGACCGTGAAGAAGTCGTTCAGCCCGAAGAAGTACGAGAAGCCGCGATCGGTGCCGCCGTCGCCGATCGCGCTGTCGAGCTCGTCCATCGCGATGCCGAAGCCGCCGGAGACCGACAGCACCAGCGCGCCGTTCTGGACCGCCGCGAAGTCGCCCGACAGGTTGCCGGTCGCCACGTCGACGACCTGCGGCAGGCCGTCGACCGGCGTGCCGGTCGTCAGTTCCTGGGCGCCGCCGACCGCGTACTCCCCGTTGATGGCGTTGACCACATGCGCCACCGTCAGCGGGCCGGCGGCGGCGATGATGCCTTCCGCCTCGAGCTGGGTGCGCAGGTTGTCGAGGTCGAGGTCGAGCGCCGCGCCGTCCACCACGCCGTTCTGGTCGGTCACGGCGATCCGGATCGAACCGTAGCCGCCGGCGCCGGCGGTCAGCGTATCGGTGGTGGGGGCGGTGAAGACGTCGTTGCTGCCGGTCAGCGTCTGTGCCGGCGGAAAGCCCGCCCCCTTGTTGTGCACGGTGTTGATCTGCTCGACCAGGGTCGAGGCGAGCTGCTCCATCTGGTCCTGCAGGTTGACCAGGTCCTGGTCGCGCAGCTGGATCAGGGCGCTCAGCCTGCCGGTGTCGATGTCGCCGGTGATGTCGTTGGCGGCGACGCCGGCGTCGCGCACGAAGATGCCCTTGATGCCGCCGGACACCGGATTGCCCGCATCGTAGGTGATGTCCGGATCGGCGAACGCCATCGGGTCGTGGAACATGGTGGTCGGCTTGCCGTCGACCAGCACGTTGCCGCCGCCGGTGTAGACGACCAGTTCGCCGTTCTCGCGGATGAAGGTCTTGACGTCGATCAGCTCCGACAGCGCCTTGAGTTCGCGGTCGCGGGCGTCGAGCAGGTCGCCGACCGGCGCGCCGGCGCGGATCAGCGGGATGATGTCCTCGTTGAGGTCGCTGATGCTCTGGAGGTGGCCGTTGATGGCCGCGACCCCGTCGGCGATCTGCCTGTCGACCTCGAAGCGCATGTCCTGGATGCTGCTGGTCAGCTCCTGCAGCTTGCGCGCGATCTTGTCGGCCAGCTCGACGACCTCGAGCTGCGGCGCCGCCTTGTCGGGATCCACCGACAGCGCCTCGAAGGCGTTGCCGAGCTGGTTGATGAGGGCGCTGATCGACTGGTTGCTGTCCGGTGTGCCGAACAGGTCCTGCATCCGGCTGTAGTAGGAGTCGAGCGTCTTCACCGCGCCGAGCGCGCCGACCTCGATGTTGAGGCTGCGCTGCAGGAACAGGTCGACCTCGCGCCTGATGTCCGCGATCTGGACGCCCTGGCCGGTGGTGCCGACGATGCGCGTCGTCTGGGTCGTGATCTTGCGGCTGTAGCCGTCGGTGTTGACGTTGGTGACGTTCGACGAGATCGTCTGCAACGCCGTTTGCGCGGCGTTCATTCCGCTTACGGCGGTGGTGAGGGCGATGTTCAGGGACATCGGATCGGTTCCGGCTCCGCTCGGTCCGCGCTACAGCGTCTGGTTCAGGGACAGCGCGACCGGCTTGCCGCCGCCGGTGCCGGTGCTCTTGATCGCGCCGGTGTGCGTGTAGGTGCCGGCGCCGTAGCGCTTTCGCTCGGCGGCCTCGCGGACGATGTCGAACAGCCGCTGGTTGGCGGTCATCGCCGCCTTCAGGCGGATCGCGTTCTCGCGCGTCAGGACCTCCAGCCGGGTGCCGGCGTCGCGCAGCGCGTCGCGCAGTTCCTGCGGCATGCCGGCGATCTCGGCCTGCGCCCCGACGAGGTCGCCGCCGAGCTGCTCGTACAGCCGGGCAAGGCGCTGCTTCTCGTCGGTCAGTCCGCTGATCTGGCCCACCTGCATCGCCTTCAGCCCGGCGTTCTCACGCTCCAGCAGGGCGTTCAGGCGGGTGATCACCTCGACCAGGTTGCGGGTCTTCTCGATGGCGGTCATTTGCTGGCGACCTCCTGCGTCATAAGAAGCTCCTTCTGGAGGCTGTCGGCGAGGCCGACGCCGCCGGAGCTGGCCATGATCTTTCCGTATTCCTCGACCAGCAGGCCGCGGAACGTCTTTTCCGCCTGGCCGCCGCCGAAAAGGCCGTCGGTCTCGATGCCGGCGAACATGTGGCCCAGCATCTGCGACAGGAACATCGCCTCGAAGTCGACCAGCGTCTTGCTGGTGCCGTCGCCGTCGCGCGCCATGTCGACGGCGCGGCGCGCGGCGTCGACGCGGTTGCCCTGGAGGCTGTCGCCGAGGTTCTGCAGCATCGATCCGGCCTCGACCATCACATCACCTCCAGGGTGGCGTGCAGCGCGCCGGCGGCCTTGATCGCCTGCAGGATGCTGATCATGTCGCGCGGGCCGACGCCGAGGGAGTTCAGCGCGTTGACGAGGTCCTGCAGGCTGACGCCGCCGTCGACAACGGCGAGGCGGCGGTCGCCGCCCTCGTCGATCTCGATCTGGGTGCGGTCGACCACCTGGGTCTCTCCGACCTGGGCGAACGGCGCCGGCTGCGCCACCTGCGGCGTCTCGGTGATGCGGATCGTCAGGTTGCCCTGGGCGATGGCGACGGTGCTGATGCGCACGTTCTCGCCCATCACGATGATGCCGGACTGCTCGTCGATCACCACGCGCGCCGCCTGGTCGGGCATCACGCGCAGCTGCTCGATGTCGGTGATCAGGTCGACCAGGCGCCCCGTGTAGTCCTGCGGCACCTGCAGCTTGACGGTTCCGGGGTCGGTGGCATGCGACGCCGGCGTGCCGAGGAAGGCATTGATCGCCTGCGACACGCGCCGCGCCGTGGTGAAGTCGGGGTTGCGCAGCGCCAGGTTGATGTCGCCGAGCGACGCCAGCTCGAAGCCGACCTCCTTCTCGACGATGGCGCCGTTGGCGATGCGGCCGCTGGTCGGCACGCCGCGGGTGATGGTCTGGCCGGCACCGGCGGCGGTGAAGCCGCCGACCGCGATCTGGCCCTGCGCGACGGAGTAGACGTCGCCGTCGGCGCCGAGCAGCGGCGTCACCAGCAGGGTGCCGCCCAGCAGGCTCTCGGAGTCGCCGAGCGCGCTCACCGAGACGTCGACGCGCGATCCCTGCCGCGAGAAGGGGGGCAGCACGGCCGTGACCACCACCGCGGCGACGTTGTCGGCTTCCAGGTCGTCGAGCTGGTCGCGGGTGTTGACGCCCAGCCGCTCCAGCATGCCGACCAGGCTCTGGCGGGTGAACAGCGCCGAGTCCAGCGAGTCGCCGGTGCCATTGAGGCCGACCACTAGGCCGTAGCCGACCAGCATGTTCTCGCGCACGCCCTCGACGTTGACCACGTCCTTGATGCGCGACTGCGCATGGGCCGGTGCGGCCGCCAGCGCCGTCAGCGCGGTCAGCAGCACCGCCGCGACGGCGGCCGCGAAACGGCGGTGCGTCCGGAAGGGCTGGTTCAGGGTCACTCGGGCGGTCGACATTCGGTTCGGCCTTGTGGCTCTCGCGGTACGGAAACAATCGTCCGCGGTTCCCGATGCCAAAGTCGTGCCACCGGCCCGGAACGGGTAACTTGTTGAAATGTAACGATTCATCTGTCGCATGTCTGGTTGCCCCCCGGGAGCGGCGGAACCCTTTTGCCGCCGTTCCGGAAATTCTTGCCGCTTCCCGGCAGCGAATGCGATGCCGCACCCGGCAAGGGCCCGCCGGTTTCCATCATCCCGGCGAAGCGTATATAAAGGGTTGACGGCACCGCCCCGCCGGCTCCGGGAAAGCGGACGGACGATGAAGGTTTCCAGGCTGAACAATTCGGGATCGGCACCGCTGCGGCGCTCCGGCAAGACGGAGCGCGGCGAGGGCGGAGACTTCCGTGCCCGCGTCGACAAGACCGCCGGCGGCGCCGGCGAAGCGGCGGCCGGCGTCAGCGGCGCCGACGCGCTGAGCCCGCTGGCGTCCATCCTCGCGGCGCAGGAAGTCGGCGGCCCGACCGACGGCGGCCCGAACGGCCGTGGCCGCGCCCGCGCCGAGGCCATCCTCGACCGGCTGGAGGAGCTGCGCGACGGCATCCTGACGGGCCAGGTCTCGCGCGGGGGGCTGGAAGACATCCACAAACTGGTGTCGTCCCGCCGCGAGACGGTTTCGGATCCCCGCCTCGCCGGTATCCTCGACGAGATCGATCTCCGCGCACAGGTCGAACTGGCCAAGCTCGAGGTCGCGGGGAAGCTCTGATTTCTCTTTCAGATCAGCCACTAATACAGTTTTGAGGCAGTTTCCCTGCGGGCTTGCCGAGGGGGATGGCGATACATATACTCCGCCGCCGTCGAGCGTATGCTGTCCGGGAATACAACCATGTCGGTGACTCTGCCGCCCGATTATCGCCCGTCCGACCGGGAAGATTTCATGAACCCGATGCAGCGGGAGTACTTCCGCCGCAAGCTGCTCGGATGGCGCGACGAACTGGTCCGGGAGTCCTCGCAGACCCTGCACCACCTGCAGCAGGACTCCAGCACCGAGGCCGACATCGCCGACCGCGCCTCGCGCGAGACCGACCGCTCGCTCGAGCTCAGGACCCGCGACCGCGCGCGCAAGCTGATCTCCAAGATCGACCAGGCGCTGCAGCGGATCGAGAACGGGACCTACGGCTACTGCGAGGAGACCAACGAGCCGATCTCGCTGAAGCGGCTCGAGGCGCGGCCGATCGCGACGCTCAGCATCGAGGCGCAGGAGCGTCATGAGCGCATGGAGCGGACCTACCGCGACGACTGATCCGCGATCGCGCGATACCGGAAACGCAGAGGCGGGCGCCCCCGGGGGGGGGGGGGGGGGGGGTTTTTTTTT
>JBBDQX010000101.1:37632-40763 GCA_040905765.1 Acetobacterales bacterium | reverse complement strand
GGCATGGATGTAGCGGCCGCAGGCGTAACGCTTGAAGTAGCCGCCCGGCACGAACCAGGGGTCGCCCCAGTCGGCGACCACGCCCGCGCCGTCGAAGGCGTCGCCGATGGCCGCGCCGAACACCGTGCCAGGCGCGTCGCTTTCGGCCGTCAGGCCGGCGGCGGCCATGCGGTCGGCCAGCACCCCGGCGGCCGAGGCGTGGCCGGTGGCGATGTTGCGCGCCTCGCCGCCCTCGCGCGCGATCTGCCAGCTGTTGGCGACGATCAGCGGCGATACCAGCCGGATGGTGAGCGCCATCCGCTCCTCGTCCGCGCCGGCGATGCAGGCGGCGGCCACCGCCGCGGCGACCGCGCCGACCGTGCCGTTGGGGTGGATCGCCGGGCGGAAGGTCGTCGCCCGACCGAAGCGCACGCCGACCTCGTAGCCCAGCGCAACCGCACGCAGCAGGTCGGCGCCCGATGCGCCGACGCTCTCGGCCGCCGCGAGCGCGGCAGGGACGAGCTGCGCCGCGTTCTGCCCGCCGCCGCGGTTATGGCCCTCCGCCATCTCCAGCACCGTCGCGGCGGTACCGTTGAGCAGCGCCGCCATCGTCGCGCCGGCGCGGACGTCCGTGCCGATCACCCGGACGGGGCCGCCGTTCAGATCGTGCGCCAGCGCCTCGCGCAGGTGCTGCAGCTCCGGCGCCGTGGAGCCGCCGGCGATACAGCCCACGGTGTCGGCGAGCAGCCAGCGGGCGCGGTCGGCCACCGGACCGGGCAGGTCGGCGAGGTCGGTGCGGCAGAGGTGGCGCGCGAGGCGCGCGAGATAGTCCGGATCCGGCATGGGGAAACCCTGATGACGAGGGAAGATGCGTTGCCTATGGTCGCGCAACGATAGACAGAGAGGCGCACGATGACCAATCCGCAAACGGACGACGCGGCGTCGCTGACACTCCACGTCGCCGAATTCGTGTCCGGAACGACGCTGGACGACGTGCCGGCCGGGGTAGTGGAGCTCGGCCGGAAGTCGATCCTCGACGGGCTCGGCCTCGCCCTCGCCGGATCGGTCGCCGAGAGCGGGCGCCTCGTCGAGCGCTACCTCGCGCCCCTCGCGTCCCCGGACGGACCGTGCCGGGCGCTCGGCACGTCGCTGCGCCTGCCCGCCCGCTTCGCCGCCTTCGCCAACGGCGTCGCCATCCACGCCGACGACTACGACGACACCCAGATCGCCAGGGCGAAGGACCGCGTCAACGGCCTGCTGACCCACCCGACGGCCCCGGTGCTGCCGGCGGCGCTGGCCGTCGGCGAGGCCGACGACCAGAGCGGCGCGCAGGTCATGTTCGGCTATCAGGTCGGCGTCGAGGTGGCGTGCAAGATCGCCGAGGCGATCGAGCCGCGGCACTACCGCGACGGCTTCCATTCCACCGCGACCTGCGGCGTGTTCGGCGCCGCCGCCGCGGTCGCAGCGCAACACCGCTGCGACACCGGGACGGTACGCACCATCCTCGGCATCGCCGGCAGCCAGGCCGGAGGCCTGCGTGAGAACTTCGGGACCATGATGAAGCCGTTCCATGCTGGCCGGGCGGCGGAGAGCGGCGTGCTGGCGGCGGAGATGGCGGCGATCGGCTGGACCGCGACGCCGGTGATCCTGGAGGCCGGGCGCGGCTTCTTCAAGGCCGCCGGCGGCGGCTGGAGCGACGCGGCGATCCGCGGCGCGCTGGGCAACCCGTGGACGTTCGCGGACCCCGGCGTCTCCATCAAGCCGCACCCGTCAGGTTCCTTTTCGCATCCCGGCATGACGCTGATGGCGGAGCTGATCGAGGCGCACGACATCCGCCCGGAACAGGTGAAGCGAGTGCGTGTCGGTACCAACAGCCACATGCCCAACGCCCTGATCCACCACCGTCCGAAGACCGAGCTGCAGGCGAAGTTCTCGATGGAATTCTGCATGGCGATCCTGCTGCTGGAGCGCCGGGCGGGCCTCGCCGAGTTCACCGACGCGACGGTCAACCGGGCGGACGTGCAGCAGATGATCGGGCGGGTCGACTTCGGCGTGCATCCGGAAGCGGAGGCCGCCGGCTATGACAAGATGACGACGATCGTCGAGATCGAACTGTCGGACGGCCGCACCATCGAGGACCGGGCCGACTCCGGCCGCGGCAGCCCGTCGAAGCCGATGGGCTTCGAAGAGGTGGCGGACAAGTTCCGGGAGTGCGCCGACTACGCCGGCTGGCCGGCAGACAGGGCGCAGGAGGCGGTGGCGATGGTGGCGGAGCTGGAGAAGCTGCCGTCGATCCGCACGCTGACGGCGCTGCTGTCGCGCTGAGCGCTGAGATTTCAGCGCTTCTGGGGCACGCCCTCGGGCGACTCGCTGCCGCTGCGGTAGCGGTGCACGCCCTGGCTGAGGCCGAGCACCGCGCCGTCTGGCCCGAGCAGCCGCGCGCGGGTGAAGAAGATGCTGCGCCCGCCGCCGACCTTCTCGCCGATCGCCGTCAGCACGCCCTCGCTCGCCTGGCCGGTGAAGTTGGTGGTCAGCGAAACCGTCACGGCAAGGCGGGTATTGCCCGGCACCGTGCAGTAGAGCCCGCAGAAGCCGGACGCCTGGTCGAGCATGCTCAGCACCACGCCGCCATGCACGATCCCCGACCGGTTGTGGTGGTCGGGCGTGAGCTCGAGCTGGGCACGGGCGAAGTCCGCCCGCCACTCGACGAGGCGGAATCCGATCAGGTCGTGATACGGGCTGTGCCCCGTGTCGATGGCGGGCTCGAGAGCGGTCATGTTCTATCTCCGGAAGGATCGCCGGGTGCCGGCGCGGCGGGAGCGCAGTCTGCCAACCGCCGCCGGGGCTGTCCAGCCGCCGGACCGTCAATCCCGGGGATCGATCACCGCAATGCCACAGCCCTCGAAATCCCGGACGTTGCGCGTTGCCACCGCCATGCGGCGTGCGCAGGCGATGGCCGCGATCTGGCAGTCCGCCTCGGCGAGCGGCCTCCCCCTCGCCCGGCGCGTCGCGGCTACCTCCGCGTAGGCGCGGGCAGCGTCGCTGTCGAAGGGCAGGATCCGCCCGCCGAAGTCCTCGGCGAGCATGGCTTCGAGAGCGGCCGCCAGCGCCGTCTTGCGGCGGCCCGCGGGCAGCAGGGCGACCCCCCCGCG
>JBBDQX010000101.1:0-37622 GCA_040905765.1 Acetobacterales bacterium | reverse complement strand
ACACTGACAACAGCCCGGGCATCGTGTCCGCCACGCCGAGGCGCAACTCGGCCTCGGCGATCGCCGGAAGGAAGAGCCGCTCCGCCGGATGCCCCGCCACCCAGTCCACGACCCGCGCCTCCGGCTGCCGCCGCATCAGCTCCGAGACGACGTTCGTGTCGAGCAGAATCATCTATTCGAAGCGGGGGGGTTCGCGGGCCGGGCCGCGCGCGGGCGTTTCCAGGTCGATACCGCCCAGCGGGGCGAAACGCGCGCGGATATCCTCCGCGAGGTTCCGCGGCGCCGAATTGGCCGCGAGAACGCTGCGAAGGATGACGCGCACTTCCTCCTCCATCGACCGCCCCTGTGCCGCCGCACGAACCCGTAGCCGTCTCTTCAGTCCCTCATCGATATTCCGGATGGTGATGCTGGCCATTCGCCGGACCTCGCTCATGTGCAGCCAAGAGAGTAAGCATCGATTGCATTGCAATCAATGCCCGTCGCCGACCGACCGCTCCAGCGCCGGATAGCGTATGGCGAGCGTCAGGCCGCGCGCGGCGAAGAAGATCATCAGCGACAGCCACAGGCCGTGGTTGCCGAACGCCGGCACCAGCAGCAGCAGCGCCGCGACGTACACCAGCACCGCCAGCGCCATGGCATTGCGCATCGCCGCGGTGCGGGTCGCGCCAAGGAAGATGCCGTCGAGCAGGAATGTCCAGATCGACAGCACCGGCGACACCGCCACCCAGAAGACGAATTCCGCCGTCGTCGCGCGGACCTCGGGAATGCTGGTGATCAGGCCGACGAGTTGCTGGCCGGCGACGGCGTAAACCGCGGTGAACACCAGCGCGAAGGCGACGCCCCACAGCGAGGTCGCTACCACCGCCTGGCGGAACTCGCGCCGGTCGCGGGCGCCGGTCGCGCGGCCGCACAGCGCCTGGACCGCGTGCGAGAAGCCGTCGACGGCGAAAGTCATGAAGTGGTGCAGGTTCATGATCACCGCGTTGGCCGCCAGCACGAGGTCGCCGAGGCGTGAGGCGATGGCGGTCAGCGCCGCGTGCGACAGGGTCAGCATCAGCGTGCGCAGGAAGATGTCGCGATTGATCGCGAACAGCCGTCTCAGCTCCGCGCCGTCGAGGATGCGCGAGCGCGCCCAGCTGCCCGCCACCTGCTTCAGCCGGTAACGCAGCAGCAGCACGCCGAAGGCGAGCGCCGCGCAGTGCGCGATCACCGTCGCCGCGGCGACCCCGCGCGCCGCCCAGCCGAAGCCGACGACGAACAGCAGGTCGAGGCCGATATTCACCACGTTGATGAACAATGCCATGTACAGCGCACCGCGCGTGTACTGCATGCCGACCAGCCAGCCGACGATGACGTAGTCGAGCAGCATCGCCGGCGCCGCCCAGATGCGGATGTCGAAATAGCCGGCGAACGGCACCGCGACGTCGGCGCTCGGCGCCATCGCCAGCACGGCGAGCCGGTAGAGCGGCACCTGCAGCAGGACGATGGCGCAGCCGATCGCCGTCGCCGCCATCGCCGCCCGCGCCAGCACCGCGCGGATCTCCTCCGGCTCCTCCGCGCCCAGCGCCTGCGCGGTCAGGCCGATGGTGCCCATGCGCAGGAAGCCGAACAGCCAGAACACGGTGTTGAACACCACGGTGCCGAGCGCCACCGCGGCGAGGTACACCGGGTCAGGCAGGTGCCCGACCACCGCGCTGTCGGCGATCCCGAGCAGCGGCGTCGTCAGGTTGCTGAGGATCAGCGGCCCGGCGAGGCGCCAGACGCGGGCATGCCAGTGACGGTCCGGCCAGCGCAGGGCCGGCCAGGACGGGTCCGGTACCGTGGTCATCGGCGCTGGTCTGTCCCCGGGGATCGATGAAGCGCGCGGGAGGAGACTGACATAGCACAGACGGCACGCCATCCGGCACACCCCGCTTGACGATGCCGGCGGCCACCGACCATGCTTTGATCCGCGGCACACAGCGGCGGGTTGCGATCCCTCCCCGCCCCGCCACATCTGGACGAACATTCCCGACACGCGGAGACCCGCCATGCACCTCGAAGGCTCCTGCCATTGCGGGGCCGTGCGCTTCACCGTGCAGGCCTACGCGCCGGTGCCGTTCATGCGCTGCTACTGCTCGATCTGCCGCAAGACGGCGGGTGGCGGAGGTTACGCCATCAACCTCGGTGCCCGGGCCGACACGCTGGAAGTCGACGGCGCCGGCGACATCACGATGTTCCACGCCATGGTCGACGGGCGCGAAAGCTCCGGCGAGCGCCGCTTCTGCTGCAGGTGCGGATCGGCACTATGGGTGTCGGATCCGGCCTGGCCGGACCTCGTCCATCCGTTCGCCAGCGCCATCGACACGCCGCTGCCGGAACCGCCGGACCGGGTGCACATGCTGCTCGACTCGAAGGCCGACTGGGTGCAGCCCGACCTGCGCGACGGCGATTCGCAGCATGAGGGCTATCCGCCCGATTCGCTGGAGGAATGGCACAGGGCGCGGGGCCTGCTGAGCGAAGACTGACGAACCCGGCCGCCGGCCATGAATCCCGTCATCCTGCCCCTGACGTCGATGACAGCGACCCACCTGGTCGCGTTCATGGCCTTTCAGGCAGTGCCCATCGTGGCGCCGGACGCCGCCCGCGACCTCGGGATCGACCCCGGCCTGGTCGGCTTCTACACGTCGGGCGCCTATGCCGGGGGCATGATCTCGGCACTGTCGTCGGGCGCGCTGATCCCCCGCTGGGGGCCGGTGCGGCTGTGCCAGGTGACGCTGGCGGTGGCCGCCGTCGGAATGGCGCTGACCGCCAGCGGATCCCTCGCGGTGGCGATCGTCGCGGCCTTCGTGGTCGGGCTGGGGCACGGCCCCATCACGCCGTCCGCGGCGCATCTGCTGCGGGCGACATCGCCGCCTTCCATCCTCAGCGTCGTCTTCTCCATCAAGCAGGCCTCGGTCCCGCTCGGTCTGGCCATCGCCGGGGCTGCCCTGCCGCCGATCGTGCTGATGTACGGCTGGCAGGCGGCGCTGCTGCTGGTCGGCGCGCTGTGCGTTGTCTGCGCCGTGCTGCTGCAGCCGGTCCGCGCCAGATACGACGCACGGGCGGAGGCGCCGCCGCCGATGACGCTGGGCGCCGTGCTGGAGCCGCTGCGGCTGGTCGCGACGATGCCGGCGCTGCGCGAACTGACCGCCATCGCCGTGGGGCTGGGCACCGGGATGTTCTGCTTCACCACCTTCATCGTGGTGTACCTGACCGGCACCATCGGCTTCGGGCTGATTGACGCCGGCCTGTTCCTCGCGGCGTCGCAGGCGGCGGGGATGATAAGCCGCGTGGTATGGGGCGCGCTGGCGGACTACTGCGGCCGACCGCGGCTGGTGCTCGCCGGGATCGCCGCGGTCGATGCGGTGTGCATGCTGCTGCTCGGCTACGTCGGGATCGACTGGCCGTACTGGGCGATGTATGGCCTCTGCGTCGCGATCGGCGCCTGCGCCGTCGGATGGTCGGGGGTGCTGCTGGCGGAGGCGGCGCGGAAGGCACCCTCCCATCTGTCCGGCGCGGCCATCGCGGGACTGACCACGGTTTTCGGCTTCGCGATGATCTTCATCCCGTCGGGATTCTCGATCGCCGTCACCACGATCGGCAGCTATCGCCTCGGCTTCGTCGTCGTCGCCGGCGTGACCGTACTGTGTGCGTTGGCGCTGCTGCGCCCCGCCCCGGAGACGAGGACAAGGCGGCGCGCCGGCGAATTACTGGAATGACTGCTTGATGAGGTTCTCGGCGATGCCGGTGGCGAGCTCGGCGTCGCCCTCGCTGCCGGCGTGCTCGGCGATCTGCCCGTCGATCCAGTCCTTGGCCTTTTCGGCGGCGGCCGGATTGTCGCGCAGCAAGGCGATCAGCACGCCCTCGACGGCGAGGATGTGCGCCGCGAGCTCGTCCAGGTGCCGGCGGACTTCCTGCTTCTCCTGATCGATAGACTCCGCGAGCTTGCGGATGTCCTGGGACAGGCCGGTCAGCAGATCCTGGACGGTCTGCAGCGTCTCATCGCTCATGCCGAAGCTCTCCTTCTTGGCGTCCGGCGCGAGGATAACGGGCCGTTCCACGACTGTCATGCTTCCCGTGCGGCGTTACAATGGGCGCGCCAAACCCTATATCGGTGTCATGACAGGCAGCATCTTCGTATCCATCCTTCTCGTGCTGGCGCTGCTCGGTACGGTAGGCAGCCTTTTCCTCGGCCTCGTGGGATTCGTGCGCCACGGCAGCACCGATCCGGAACGATCCAACCGGCTCATGCGTTGGCGTGTCATGATGCAGGCGGCCGCCATCGGCCTGTTCGCGCTGTGGCTGATGACGAGTTGAGGGCGGCGCGGGCGGGCATGGCGGGCGCCCGTCCGAATTGACTCGTCAAGAGGCGACTCTTATGTTCCTGCCGCCTATCCGCCGCCAGCCGCGCCGCTCCCGCGCGGCGGCAAACCTGACAATTGCAGCCCGGCGAGCGCCATGAAGATCCTCATTCCGGTAAAGCGGGTTGTCGACTACAACGTGAAGATTCGCGTCAAGTCCGACAATTCCGGCATCGACCTCGACAACGTCAAGATGTCCATGAACCCCTTCGACGAGATCGCCGTCGAGGAGGCCATCAAGCTGAAGGAGGCGGGTGCCGCCGACGAGCTCGTGGCCGTCTCGATCGGCCCGTCGAAGTCGCAGGAGACGATCCGCACCGCCATGGCGATGGGCGTCGACCGCGGCATCCTGGTCGAGACCGACGTCGAGACCGAGCCGCTGGCCGTCGCCAAGCTGCTGAAGGCGGTGATCGAGAAGGAGGGGCCGGGGCTCGTCATTCTCGGCAAGCAGGCCATCGACGACGACTGCAACCAGACCGGCCAGATGCTGGCCGCGCTGCTCGGCTGGTCACAGGGGACCTTCGCCTCCAAGATCGAGCTGGGCGACGGCGAGGCGACCGTGACCCGCGAGATCGACGGCGGGCTGGAGACGCTGAAACTGAAGATGCCGGCGATCGTGACGACGGACCTGCGCCTCAACGAGCCGCGCTACGCGTCGCTGCCGAACATCATGAAGGCGAAGAAGAAGCCGCTAGACAGGACGACCCCGGACGAGCTGGGCGTCGACGTGACGCCGCGGCTGAAGACGCTGAAGGTCGAGGACCCGCCGCACCGCCAGGCCGGCGTCCGCGTCCAGAGCGTCGCCGAACTCGTCGACAAGCTGCGTAACGAGGCGAAGGTAATCTGATGACGATACTGGTCGTCGCCGAGCACGAGAATTCGGAGCTCCGGCAGAGCACCCTGAACACCCTGGCCGCCGCCAAGCAGATCGGCGGCGACATCGTCGTGCTGGTCGCCGGCCACGAGGCCCGCCCGGCCGCGGAGGCGGCCGCCAAGGTGGAAGGCGTCTCGAAGGTGCTGCTGGCCGAATCTCCGGCCTACGAGTATTTCCTGGCCGAACCCACGGCGCAGCTCATCGCCGGCCTCGCCAAGGACTACAGCCACGTGATGGCGCCGGCGACCACGGTCGGCAAGAACGTCATGCCGCGCGTCGCGGCGCTGCTCGACATGCAGCAGATCTCGGACATCTCCGCCGTGGTGTCCGAGGACACCTTCGTGCGGCCGATCTATGCCGGCAACGCGCTGGCGACGGTACAGTCGGGCGATCCGATCAAGATCATCACGGTCCGGTCGACCACGTTCGACCCCGTCCCGGCCGAGGGCGGCGATGCCCCGATCGAGGAGGCACCCGCCGCCGACGACCCGGGCCTCAGCAGCTTCGTCGACCGCTCGGTCAGCAGCCGCGGCTCCCGCCCGGAGCTGACCAGCGCGCGCGTCATCGTCTCCGGCGGGCGCGGCATGCAGAAGGGCGAGAACTTCAAGCTCCTCGAGGAGGTCGCCGACAAGCTCGGCGCCGCGGTCGGCGCGTCGCGCGCCGCGGTGGACGCCGGCTACGTGCCGAACGACTACCAGGTCGGCCAGACCGGCAAGATCGTCGCGCCCGAGTTGTACATCGCCGTCGGCATCTCCGGCGCAATCCAGCACCTTGCGGGCATGAAGGACAGCAAGGTGATCGTGGCAATCAACAAGGACGAGGAAGCGCCCATCTTCCAGATCGCCGACTACGGCCTGATCGCCGACCTGTTCGAGGCGGTGCCGGAACTGGCGAAGGAACTGGACAAGCAGTAGCGGGCCGACCATCCCACGGTCCGCCGACCCCCTCGCATCAAGGAGTTGGACCGTGTCAATCGACACCATCGGCGTTGTCGGCGCCGGCCAGATGGGCAATGGCATCGCGCACGCCTGCGCGCTCGCTGGGTACCCTGTCGTCCTGGTCGACGTCAGTCAGGAGCAGCTCGACCGGGCGCTCCAGTCCATCGGCAAGAACCTCGACCGCCAGGTCTCGCGCGAGCACATCGACGCCGCGGCGAAGGACGCTGCGCTGGAACGCATCACGACGTCCACCGACAACGGCAGGCTGGCGGACGCCGGTCTCGTCATCGAGGCGGTGCCGGAGCGCGAGGACCTCAAGCGCAAGATCTACGAGAGCCTCGCAGCGACGCTGAAGCCCGAGGCGCTGATCGTCAGCAACACCTCGTCGATCTCGATCACCCGGCTCGCCTCCGCCACCGACCGCCCCGGCAAGTTCATGGGCATGCACTTCTTCAATCCGGTGCCGGTGATGAAGCTGGTCGAACTGATCCGCGGCATGGCGACGGAGGAAGCGACCTACGAAGCGGTCGCCGAAGTGACCCGGAAGCTCGGCAAGACCCCCGCCATGGCCGTGGATTCGGCGGGTTTCATCGTCAACCGCATCCTGCTGCCGATGATCAACGAGGCGGTGTTCGCGCTGTTCGAGGGGGTGGCCTCGGTCGAGGACATCGACGCGGCGATGAAGCACGGCGCCGCCCACCCGATGGGCCCCCTGCAGCTCGCCGATTTCATCGGCCTCGACACCTGCCTGTCCATCATGCAGGTGCTGCACAACGATCTCGGCGATCCGAAGTACCGTCCCTGCCCGCTGCTGCTGCGCTATGTCGAGGCCGGTTGGCTCGGGCGCAAGTCGGGCCGCGGCTTCTACGATTATGCCGGCGACGAGCCGGTGCCGACTCGCTGAAAAATTGCAGGACTTGCCGTGAGTCCTTCTCGCGATGACGACTGAACTCTTGTAAATTGTTCTCGGGGAGAGTGTAGTTCTGCCCCGAGGTGTCGCCGCGCCCGACAACAAAAGGGTAGCGATGGCCGGATCACCGGTCGTCGCCGGATCAAGCTATACAAGCGGTGAGGATGGTGGACGCTTTATCGGACCCGGCATGTCCCGGGTCCGCGCCTGATTTCGCCGCACGGCTTCGGCGCGGCGACGGCTGGCTGGCTGCGGTCGTGGCGTTCGTCAAGCGATGAGGGCTGGCGGGCGCCTTATCGAGCAGCTCGATCTCACGGAGCTGGGCATCGTTCTCGTCGATGATGACGACAACATTCGCTGGCTGCTGCGTTCCGTGCTGCTCGAACTCGGCATTCGCGACATCGAGGAAGCGCGCGAGGGACGCGACGGCTACGCCAAGACGCTGCAGAAGCGCCCCGACGTGCTGATCACCAACTGGGAGATGAAGCCCGACGGGCTGGAGCTGGTCCGCCGGGTGCGACTGGACAAGGACAGCCCCAACCATTTCCTGCCGATCATCATGGTCTCCGCCCATTCCGAGCTGGAGCGCGTGCTCAAGGCGCGCGACATGGGCGTGAACGAGTTCCTCGCCAAGCCGTTCACGGTGCGGGGCCTCTACCTGCGGCTGCACGAGGTGATCCGGCGACCCCGTCCATTCATCCGCACCGATGACTACTTCGGACCGGACCGCCGGCGGCGCAACATCGCGTTCGACGGGCCGGAACGGCGCCAGGCGCAGCCGGAGAAGAAGCCCGCTAAGAGCCCGCCCAAGGCGGCGGAGCAGAACGACTCCCCAGCCGGCGGCTGAGCCGCCGTCACCCGCCTTCGGCCGCCGGCCGGCCGCATTCAAGGAAATGGCGAACCAGCGCGAGCGCCTCCGGCGAGTGCCAGTCGGCGTCGCCCTCGAGCCTGCCCAGGACCTGTCCCTCACGGCCGATCAGCACGCTGGTCGGCACGCCACGGACGGCGAAAGTCCGGAAAAGTCCGCCGGTGCGGTCGGCGAGGACCGGCAGGTTCTCCAGGCCGTGCTCCTCGTAAAACGGCCGGACCACCTGCGCGCCGCCCCGGTCGAGCGAGACCGGCAGCACCGTCAGCCCCTCGCCGGCCAGTTCCGCCTGCAGCGCGTCGAGCGACGGCATCTCGCGCACGCAGGGGGCGCACCACGTCGCCCACAGGTTGACCAGCACCAGCCTGCCGCGAAACTCCGAGAGGCGGCGGGTTTCTCCATCCCCGTCCTGGAAGGATGCCTCCGGCGCCTCGGGCTGGCCGGGAGCGGCCGAGAAGCCGGCCATGCCGCCCGACGCCGGCGGAGCCGCGGCGGGACATGCGGCGCCCGCGGCGCTTGCAGTGAGCAGCAATATCGTCAAAATCCCGGCCACCCGACCGGACGAGACTCCGGCGAACCACCCGGCCACCGATCCGGAAAGCCCGATGACGACGCCACCCACCCGCCGCCCCGCTCCCGACGATACCGGCAACCCGATGTGGGGTGGCCGCTTCGCCGGCGGCCCGTCGGAAATCATGGAACGCATCAACGCCTCCATCGCGTTCGACCGGCGGCTCTATGCCCAGGACATCGCGGGGTCGGAGGCGCACTGCCGCATGCTGGTGAAGCAGGGCATCCTGACCGACGACGCCGGCAAGGCGATCCTGGGCGGGCTCGCCACCATCAGGGATGAAATCGCCGAAGGGCGGTTCGAATTCAAGACCGCGCTCGAGGACATCCACATGAACGTGGAATCCCGGCTGGCCGAGCTGGTCGGCGCGGAGTTCGCCGGCCGGCTGCATACCGCGCGGTCGCGCAACGACCAGGTGGCCACCGACTTCCGCCTCTGGGTGCGCGACGCCGCCGACCGCGCCGGGGCGATGCTGCGCGACCTGCAGGCGGCGCTGCTCGACCAGGCGGAGCGGCACGCGGCCACGGTGATGCCCGGCTTCACCCACCTGCAGACGGCACAGCCGGTGACGCTCGGCCACCACTTCATGGCCTATGTAGAGATGTTCGGCCGCGACCGGGGCCGCTTCGCCGACGCGCGGCGCCGGCTGAACGAATGCCCGCTCGGAGCGGCCGCGCTGGCCGGCACCTCGTTTCCGATCGACCGCGTGGCGACCGCGGCTGCGCTGGGCTTCGACCGCCCGGCGGCGAATTCGCTCGACGCCGTCTCCGACCGCGACTTCGCGCTGGAGTACCTGTCCGCCGCGGCGATATGCGCCGTCCACCTGTCGCGAATGGCGGAGGAGATCGTCATCTGGTGCAGCGCGCCGTTCCGCTTCGTCAGCCTGTCCGATGCCTTCACCACCGGCTCGTCGATCATGCCGCAGAAGCGCAACCCGGACGCCGCCGAGCTGGCGCGCGCCAAGACCGGCCGCATCGCCGGCGCTTTCACCGGCCTGCTTATCGTGCTGAAGGGCCTGCCCCTCGCCTACAGCAAGGACATGCAGGAGGACAAGGAGCCGGTGTTCGATGCCGCCGATTCGCTCGAGCTCTGCCTCGCGGCGATGGACGGCATGGTCGCCGACATCCAGGCCAATGCCGGCGCCATGCGGCGCGCGGCGGAGGACGGCTACGCCACCGCCACCGACCTGGCCGACTGGCTGGTGCGCGGTCTCGGCATGCCGTTCCGCCGGGCCCACCACGTCACCGGCCGCGTCGTCGCGCTCGCCGAATCGAAGGGATGCCGGCTCGACGAACTGGACCTGGCCGACGTGCAGGCGATCGAACCCGGCATAGACGCCGGGGCACTGGCGATGCTGACGCCGGAGCAGTCGGTGGCCAGCCGCCGCAGCCTCGGCGGCACCGCCCCGGAGCGGGTGCGCGAGGCGATCGCCGCGGCGCGGGAGCGCTTCCTGTGACGGCGCGGCGAGCCGCCGTGCTGGCGCTGCTGCTGGTCGCGCTCGCGGCCTGCGGCAAGAAGGGCCCGCCGGAGCCGCCGGAGGGCGAGCCGGTCACCTATCCCCGCACCTATCCGCGCTTCTGATGCCGCCATGAACGCCTTCGCCTACCGGGCCGGCACCCTGCATGCCGATGCCGTGCCGCTCGACCGCATCGCCGACGCGGTCGGCACGCCGGCCTACTGCTACTCCGCCACCGCCTTGGTGGCGGCCAACTCCGGCTTCGCGGGCGCGGTCTCCCACCTGCCGGCGACGGTGTGCTACGCGGTAAAGGCCAACGGCAACCTGGCGGTGATCCGCACATTCGCGCGGCTCGGCGCCGGTGCCGACGTCGTCTCGGAGGGCGAACTGCGCCGGGCGCTCGCCGCCGGCGTGCCGGCGGACCGCATCGTGCTGTCGGGCGTCGGCAAGACCGCCCCGGAGATGCGGCTCGCCATCGACAGCGGCATCCGCGAGATCAACGTCGAATCGCTGCCCGAACTGGAAGCGCTGAGCCGCATCGCGACGGAGGCCGGCGCACGGCCGAAGGTGGCGCTGCGAATCAACCCCGACGTCGACGCCGAGACGCACCACCACATCGCCACCGGCCGGGCCGCCGACAAGTTCGGTATCGCCGTAGCAGATGCCCGCGCCGCCTATGCCGCGGCAGCGAAGCTACCGGGCCTCGACGTGGTCGGCGTCGCGATGCACATCGGCTCGCAGCTGACGGGCCTGAAGCCCTACCGCGCCGCCTTCGCCCGTCTGGCAGAGCTGGTCGGCACGCTGCGCGCCGACGGCCACGACATCCGCTCGCTCGACCTCGGCGGCGGGCTCGGCATCCGCTACCGGGACGAGACGCCGCCGGCAGTCGAGGACTATGCCGCGGTCGTGCGCGAGACGCTGGGCGGGCTGGGCTGCGACTTGCTGTTCGAGCCAGGCCGTTACCTCGTCGGCAACGCGGGCGTGCTGCTGACCCGCGTGCTTTACGTGAAGGACAGCGGCGATCACCGCTTCGTGATCGTCGACGCGGCAATGAACGACCTGATTCGGCCTTCCCTGTACGGCGCATGGCATGACATCATTCCCGTTGCCGAAGCGGACGCGAATGCGCCGGCGCGGGCGGTCGACGTCGTCGGCCCGGTCTGCGAGACGGGGGACACTTTCGCGCGCGCGCGCGCCATGCGGCCGGTTGAACCGGGTCATTTGCTGGCCATCTGTTCAGCGGGCGCCTATGGCGCGGCGATGTCCTCCGGGTACAACGCGCGTCCGCTGGTGCCGGAGGTTCTCGTGCGGGGCGACCGCTTCGACATCGTGCGCCCGCGTGAGAGTCACGCGGACATGATCGCCCGGGATCGCATGCCCGAGTGGCTCGACCCCGCAGCGCAGGAGAGCGCCGATGACCGACGGGCCGATGACCGACGGGCGGAATCCGAACGGAGCTAGCAGCCCCAGAGGCGCGGTCAGGACCGGTCGCGGCGCACCGCGCATCCCCGGACTGGCCCCCCGTATCACGCTCGCCCGCCTCGCCCTTTTCTGGGAGGCCCTGTGGCGCGCCCTCTGGCCGGCCGCCGCGGTGCTGGGACTCTTCCTCGCGGTCGCCTTCCTCGACCTGCTGCCCGGGTTACCCGCGCTGCTGCACGGGGCCGTCCTGCTCGGCTTCCTGGCCGGCTTCGGCTTCCTGCTGTGGGGCGGGCTGCGCGGCATGCGCCTGCCTGACCGGTCCGCCGGCCGGCGGCGGCTGGAAACCGCGAGCGGCCTGAGCCACCGGCCGTTGTCGGCGCTGGAAGACAGCCTCGCCACGGGGCACGGCGATGCGGCCACCGAGCAGGTCTGGCAGATCCACCGCCGCCGCATGGCGGCGCTGGCGTCGCGGCTGCGGGTCGGCGTGCCGAGCCCAGGCGTAGCGGGACAGGACCCCTGGGGCCTGCGCGCCATCGCCGTGCTGCTGCTGGTGATCGGCGTCGGCGTCGCCGGCAACCAGGGTGGCGACCGCCTGTTGCGGGCGATGGCACCGCAGTTCCCCGTCGCGGGAGCCGCCGCGCCAACCCTCGACCTGTGGATCACGCCCCCGCCCTATACCCGGATCGCCCCGCTCTTCCTCGACCCGGCTTCGGACGGGGCGCTGGACGTGCCGGCCGGCAGCAAGCTGACCGCCCACGTCAACGGCGGCAGGGAAACGCCGACGGTGACCGTCGGAGAGACGGAAACGGCGCTGAAGAAGATCGGTCCGGAGAACTATCAGACCGAATTCGCGCTGGATTCCGGCGATTCCCTTGCCATCGAGCAGGGCGGCGAGACGCTCGGCGCATGGCCGATGAACGTCATCGCTGACGCGGCCCCGAACGTCATCTTCGCCAATCCGCCCGCCGAGACCGAACGGCACCACCTGCACGTCGACTACGCCGCCGAGGACGACTACGGCATCGAACAGCTGGCGCTGGAGATCCGCCTGCGGGCGCGCCAGGGCGACGAGCCGATGGTGATCGACCTGCGCCGCACCGCCGAGGATCCCCGCAGCATCGAGCAGACGCTGTTCCGTGACCTGACGCCGCACCCGTGGGCCGGGCTGGAGGCAACGCTGGTACTGCGCGCCCGCGACGCTCGCGACCAGACCGGCACCAGCGAAACGGTGACGATGACCCTGCCGGAGCGACCGTTCACGCATCCGGTGGCGATCGACATCATCCGTGCCCGGCGCATGCTGACGCTGGTCCCCGACGAGCGCGCGGTGACGGTCGAGGCACTCGACGCGATCCTCGAGCAGCCGGAGCGGTTCGGCGACGCCAGCGGCATCTACCTGTCGCTGCGCACGGCCCGTGAGCGGCTGAATGCCGACGGCAGCGAGGCGGTGGTCGCCGAGGTGCAGGAGCTGCTGTGGGAAACTGCGCTGCGCCTCGAGGAGGGTGACCTGTCCGCCGCCGAGCGCGAGTTGCAGGCGGCACGGGAGGCACTGTCGGAGGCGATGGAGCGCAACGCGCCCCCCGAAGAGATCCAGAAGGCGATCGAGCGTCTGCAACAGGCGCTCGACCGCTACATGCAGGCGCTGGCCGAGGAGATGAACCGCCAGGATGCCGAGGCCGAGATGCCGGAGTTCGATCCGAACGATATGGCCAGCCTAGACCTGCAGCGGCTGCTCGAACAGATCCGCAAGCTGGCCGAATCGGGTCAGTTCGACGCGGCCCAGCAGATGCTGCAGAGCATGGAGCGGATGCTGGAGAACATGCGCGCCGGACGGATGTCCAGCGAGCAGGCGCAGCGCATGCAGCAGGGCCAGAAGATCATGAAGGGCCTCGGCGACCTGATCGAGCGCCAGACCGACCTGCTCGACCGCACCTTCCAGCTCAACCAGCAGCAGCAGGCGCTGGGGGACCGGCAGGGGCAGGCACCGCAGGGCCAGATGCCGCCGGACCGGCCGATGGGCGAAATGCAGGTGCCGGGGCAGTCGGCACAGGGTGAGTCGGCACAGGGTGAGTCGGCACAGGGCGAATCGCCGGAGGCGCAGGGACAGCAAGGCCAGCAGGGTCAGGGACAGCGCAGCGCCGGGATGCAGGCGCGGACGCTGGAGGCCATCCAGCGCGCGCTGCGCCAGGCGCTCGGCGAGATGATGGGGCAACTCGGCGAGTATCTCGGCGAGGTCCCCCAGACCATGGGGCAGGCGGAGCAGGCGATGCGCCGCGCCGCCGAGGCCCTGGCCGAGAACCGGACCGGCGACGCCATGCCGCCCGAGACCGAGGCGATCGAGAAGCTGCAGGAAGGCGCGCAGGCAGCGATGCAGCAGATGGCGCAGCAGTTCGGCATGATGATGGGGATGGGACCGGGCATGCCGCCGGGCACCCAGGTCGACGAAGAGGGGCTCGGCGGCGAGTTCCGCGACCCGCTCGGCCGTGGCCGCGGCAACGGCATGTTCGGCTCCCTCGACGGCCGCGACGTCAAGGTGCCCGACGAGATGGAGTTGCAGCGCGCCCGCGACATCCTGGACGAACTGCGCAAGCGCTCGGGCGAACGGAACCGCCCCGAGGACGAACTCGACTACATCGACAGGCTGCTGGAGCGGTTCTGAGCCGCTCCAGGCGGCGTGCCTCTGGGCGGCGTGACCCTGCGGGGGGTGTCAGCTCCGCTCGGTGCGCGGCCGGCTCGCGGCGGCTCCTGCCGGGGCGGAGCCAGGCTTCCTGCGCTCTTCCTCGCAGCGCATCATCGCCGGGTTCGCGTGCATCACCCGCTCGCCGTTGGGCAGCCCGACCTCTACCGACTCCAGCCTGTCGCCAGCGACGACGCGGTACTTGATGTAGCCGCCGCCCTGGAACTGGAACAGCACGAACTCGCCATTCGTCATCGCCGCACTGATCGCGCGCGGCTTGATCAGCTTCGACGGCTCGCCGTCGACCAGCACCGCGACCTCGGTCGCCGACAACCGCACGGCCGGATTTTCGCATTCGGTACCCCAGACGCCGGCGAAGCGGGGGAAGGCATTCTCCGTCGGTCCCTCGAGCTCGTTCGGCGGGGTCGTCGGCGGGGCATTCAGTGCCGCCATCTGCCGCTCGGCAGGCGCAGGCGCCGCGGCCGGCGCGGCGGTTGCCTCGGACGCCGGCGCGGGCATCGCCTCGGCAGTCGAGGCGGCAGTCGAGCCGGATTGCCGCATCTCGCCCGACTGCGGCGCGGTCTCGCCGCCCGTAGACATCGGCTCGCCGACCGCGTCCTCGGTGAAGGTCACCTCGAGGCGGGCCGCGTCACGGTCCGGGCCGGGCAGTTCGACCCGGAAGTTCATGTTTTCGTTCGGCAGCATCGATTCGCGGCGCGGCGCGAAGACCAGCGTCTGCACCGGCCGGTCCTCGCGGTCGAACAGTACCAGCTTCATGTTCGGGACCTGCTTCTCCTCGCCCGAAACGTTGAAGACGATGCCGCGCACAACGAGCAGCTCACCGCCCTCGCCGACCTGCCGCTCGGAATTGATGTTGCGCAACTCCAGCCCCGCCGCGATCGAGCGGATCGACAGGCTCATCATGTTGTAGAGCTTCGCCGCCGGCGGCCATGCGGCGACGATCTGCTCGCGAGCGAAGATGCCGCCGGCGATGATCGCCAGCACCGCAACGGCCAGCACGGCGAAGCCGATCATGCCGCCGCGGCTCGGAGGCGCCGCGGCCTCGGCGCGGAACGCGTCGGGGATCGGGTCCGGCTCCTCGCCGATCATCGAGGGGATGCCGTCGTTGCGGCCGGACTCCCTTTCCTCGTCCTCCTCGTCCTCACGCCCGGCGTCCCAGTCGGCGGGCGGCTCACGCTCCTCCGACTCCTCGCCGACGGAATCGGGATCGATGCTCAACGGCTCGACCGACTCCTCGTCGTCCTCGCCTTCGTCCTCGAGGTCTTCTTCGTCCTCATCCTCGTCGTCCATCGGGACCGGCGACGGCCCCGGGCCGATCTCGGAGAATTCTTCGGGCGGCGGCGGGGCGGAGCGTTCACGGCGCGGCGGCGGCGCGGCCGGCGCCGCGTCGTCTTCCTCGTCGCGGATCAGCATGCCGAGGCTGGCGGGAAGGTCGTCGTCGGGTTCGGGCCGAGGCTGACGGGCGGCGGCGGGCTGGCGAGCGGGAGCCGGGCGCCGCAACGGCCGCGCGTCACGCGGCGACGCGTGCCAGCTGTTGCCGCAGTTGGAGCACCGGACTTGTCTTCCCTGCGGGCCCAGGGCCGAAGCCGTGACTTCGTATGTCGCGGAACAGGCCGGGCAGGTGATATGCATGCAGCCGCGAGACCGTGTTAAGATTCAGTCCTTTATAGGCTTTGAGACGTGGCGAAACAAGCGCACCCCGACCATCGGCGGTGGTGCGGCGGCAGCCCGGAGGCGCGGTTTGGTTCGGTTCGAGAATGTCGGGATGCGCTACGGGCTGGGCCCCGAGGTGCTGCACGACATCAGCTTCACCCTGCCGCAGGGATCGTTTCACTTCCTCGTCGGCCCCAGCGGCGCCGGCAAGTCGTCGCTGCTGAAGCTGCTCTACCTCGCCGAACGGCCGTCGCGCGGACTGGTCCACATCGCCGGGCACGACGTTTCCGGGCTGCCCCGCAAGCAGCTGTACCGGGTCCGCCGGCGCATCGGCATCGTCTTTCAGGATTTCCGCCTGATCCCGCATCTTTCCGCCTTCGACAACGTCGCGCTGGCGATGCGCATCGTAGGCGAAAAGGAGGAGAAGGTGCGCCGGCATGCCACCGAACTGCTCGGCTGGGTCGGCCTCGGCGACCGGCTCGACGCACTGCCGGCGACACTGTCAGGTGGCGAGCAGCAGCGCGTCGCCATCGCCCGGGCGGTGATCGGCCGCCCGTCCCTGCTGCTGGCCGACGAGCCCACCGGCAACGTCGACGATGCCATCGCCATGCGGCTGATGTACCTGTTCGAGGAGATGAACAAGGCCGGCACGACGGTGGTGGTCGCCACCCACAACGACAACCTGGTCGGGCGCTTCCCGCACCCGCCGCTGCGGATCGTCGACGGTCGGCTGGCTGGACATGGCTGAGCGCGGCGCCATCCCGCTGGGCCGCGACCCGTCGGCCCGGTTCCTGCCGTGGCTGATGGCGTTCATGGTGTTCGTCTGCACGCTGGCGCTGGCAGGCACGCTGGCACTGACGCATGTCATCGTGCGCTGGGACCGCAGCCTGGCGACCACGCTGACGGTGCAGATACCGGTCAACGCCAACGGCGGCCGGGAGGCGCTGTTGAACGAGGCGCTCCGCGTGGTGCGCGACACGCCGGGGATCGCCGGCGCCAGCGCGGTGTCGGAGCAGCGCATGGCGGCACTGCTGGCACCCTGGCTGGGCACCGACGAGGTGGTGCGCGAGCTGCCGTTGCCGGGGCTGATCGACGTCGACATCGGCAACCGCAGCGAGCTCGACATGACCCGGCTGCGCCAGCGCCTGGCCGGCGTCGCGCCGGGCATCACCGTCGACGACCACGGGCAATGGCTGGGGCGGCTGCTGACGCTCGGCCGGGCGGTGCAGGTAACCACGGCGTCGATCGCCCTGCTGGTGCTGCTGGCGACCGTCGGCGTCGTCGCCTACACCGCCCGCACCGGCGTCGCGGTGCATCGCCGCGTCATCGAACTGCTGCACCTGATGGGCGCGCGCGACACCTTCGTCGCCGGCCAGTTCGCAAGACAGGCCGGCCATTCCGGCCTGATCGGCGGCGCCGCAGGGGTCGCGGTGGCGGCGGTGGCGCTGATGGCGATCGGGCTGCTCGGTGCCCGCATCGACGGCCGTCTGCTGCCTGCCGCCGGCCTCGGCCTGCTGGACTGGGCGGTACTGCTGCTGCTGCCGCTGGCCGGCGCGCTGATCGCTCGTGCCACGGCATGGCTGACGGTGATGCGCACGCTGGCCCGGCTGCCATGAGCCTGCGGCTGGTCCTGCTGGACCGCGACGGGGTGCTCAACGTCGACCGGCCGAAGTCGGTGCGCAGTCCGGAGGAGCTGGAGATGCTGCCCGGCGCGGCGGCGGCGGTGGCCCGCCTCAACCGCGCCGGGGTACGCGTCGCCGTGGTGACCAACCAGTCGGTCGTCGGACGCGGCCTGATCGACGCGGCGATGCTGGAGCGCATCCACGAGCGGCTGAGCGGCGCGCTGGCGACGTCGGGGGCGCATCTCGACGCGCTGCTGTCCTGTCCGGACCATCCGGACCGGCCGACCCCAAGGCGCAAGCCGGGACCCGGCATGCTGCAGGAAGCGCTGGCCGCCTTCGGGGCCGAGGCGGCGGAGACCCCTATGGTCGGCGACGCCCTGCGCGACCTGCAGGCGGCAGCCGCGGCCGGCTGTCCTCGCATACTGGTGCGCACCGGCAAGGGCGCCGAAACCGAGGCCGCCGGCCTGCCGGAAGCGGTACGGCCGGTGGCCTGCTTCGACGACCTGTCCGCCGCGGTGGATTCGCTGCTCGCGCAGCGGCTATCCTGATGGCCATGTCGGCCCGCCGCTTCTTCCAGCGCCCGCGCCGCTGGCGTGCGACCGTGGTCCTGTCCGCCCTCGCCGCCATCGCCGCGGCGTGGCTGTTCGGGCTCGCCGCCTTCGCCGACAACATCCCGCGCGTCCCGCCGCCCGATGGCCGCCGCACCGAAGCCATCGTCGTGCTGACCGGCGGCAGCGGCCGGATGAATGTCGGCCTTGAACTTCTGGCTGCCAAGCAGGCCCGCAAACTGCTGGTCTCCGGCGTCTACCGGGGGGTCGATGTGGCCGAACTGCTGCGCGTATCGAAGCAGAGCCCGGCCGACGTCGAGTGCTGCATCGCGCTCGGCTACACCGCCGACAGCACGCGCGGCAACGCCGCCGAGACGGCGGCCTGGATGCGCGAGAACGGCTTCCGCTCGCTGCGGCTGGTGACCGCCAACTATCACATGCAGCGCAGCCTGCTGGAGTTCCAGGCGGCGATGCCGGGGCTCGAGATCGTGCCGCACCCGGTGATCCCGGACCATGTCAAGCTGGACCACTGGTGGCAGTGGCCGGGCACGGCCTCGCTGATCGTCACCGAATACTGCAAGTTCCTGCTGGCATGGCTGACCATCGCGCTGCCGCCGATGCCGGCGACATCCTGACGCGGCCAGCGATGCCCGGCGCATTCCTGTTTCCCCCGCTGTTCTGGCTGTGGACCGCCGGCTGGGGCCTGCTGACGCTGCCGGTGCTGGCACTGCCGGCCGGTGTTCCGGCGCAGCGCTGCGCCACCATCTGGGTGCAGGGGGCGCTGCTGCTGCTCAGGCTGTGCTGCGGCGTCGACCACCGCGTCGTCGGGCGGGAGCACCTGCCGGCCGGGCCGGTCGTGGTCGCCGCCAAGCATCAGTCGGCGTGGGAGACGCTGGCGATGTGGCTGGTCTTCGACCGGCCGGTGTTCATCCTCAAGCGCGAGCTGCTGCGCATCCCGATCGTCGGCTGGTACCTGGCGCGGACCGGCGCCGTGCCGATCGACCGCGCCTCCGGCGCAAGGGCGCTGCGGCAGATGGTGCAGGGCGCCCGGCGCGCGCTGGCCGGCGGCCGGTGCGTGGTGGTATTTCCCGAGGGCACCCGAACCCCGCCGGGCACCAGCCGGCCCTATCGGCCGGGCATCGCCGCGCTGTATGCCGGCTGCGACGCGCCGGTGATACCGGTGGCGCTCAATTCCGGGCATTTCTGGCCCCGGCGGGGGCTGGTGCGAAGGCGCGGGACGATCACCGTCAGCATCCTGCCGCCGCTGCCCGCGGACCTCGACCGCCGCGCCTTCGTCGCCGCGCTGCACGAGCGTATCGAGACGGAAACGGCGCGGATCGCGCCAACCTACTAACGGCCGTCGACCAGATGCAGCAGGCGGCGCAGCGCGCGGTCGACGACGCCGCTGTCCTCCAGATGCCGGACCGTGCTCTCGAGATAGGCCCGGTTCGGGCCGTTCTTGCCGATGCTCTCGCGGATGATGGCCGCCATGCCGGGCGGATCGAGGCCGGCGGCATATTGCTCGTGGCCGCGGTCGGCGACATAGGTCCAGGCCGGCACCTGGCGGCCGTCGGGCAGCAGCACCCGCACCTGCCGGCGCAGGTAGACCATCGTCACCTGCTCGCGCGCGTCTAGATAGCGCAGCACCTCGGACTCGGCGCTGTTGCGGACGCGGAAGGCGACGCCGCGGCACGCGCCGCCGCGGTCGAGGCCCAGCACCAGCCCCTTGCGCTCGGGCGTGCCGCGATAATGCACCGAATAGACGCAGAACCGCCTGTGGTAGCCGCGCAGCAGCGCCGGCTGCCGTTCCTCGAAGGCGAAGCCGGGCTGCCACATCAGCGAGCCGTAGCCGAAGATCCAGATGCCTGCGTCGCTTTGGTCCATCGGCACGGTCGCGGAAATCGATTGCGGGCCTTGCGGCGGCGGGCCGCCTCTATAACCTTGTCGCGCGACACTGTCACCCGGCGCCGCCCGAGGCGGCCCGCAACCGAGCACCGGGGCGCCCGATTCCATGGACCTTTCCGCGCTGCGCGGCCCGTTCGGCATGGTGCTGACGGCGATCGCCGTCGCCTTCTTCTACGTCATTCTGTGGTTCTACCTCGCCGGCCAGGCCGCCCGCGTCATCGAGGACTGGGCGGCCCTGCAGCGCGCGCAGGGACAGATGGCGGAACTGGAGACCCGGGTCAGCGGCGGCTTCCCGCTGCACATCCGCGTCGCCATCGACGAGCCGCGGCTGGGCGGACGCACGGGAGCGGTGAGCTGGGCCTGGGTACCGCCGCCGGTGACGGTTGAGGTCGGCCTGTTCAACTGGTCGCGAGCGACGTTCCGCACCAGCGGCGAGCACCAGATCTCCGCCATCTTCGCCGGAGAGCAGTATGGCTACGAAGGCACCATCGAGAACCTGGTCGTCGAACTGGGCCTCGAGTCCGGCAGGAAAGGCGTCGACGACGTCTACGTCTATGCCGAGAACGCCAGCCTGAACGGCCGCGGCGACCTGCCCTGGTCAGCGGCCTCGCTGGAAGTCGACCTGCAGCGGCCGGCGCCCGATCCGGAGGACAAGCTGGCGGCCAGCATGCGGCTGCGCGTGCAGGGGCGCGACATGGTGGTGCCGCCGCTGGAGGCGACACCGCTGGGCCCGCGGATGCGCCTCCTCGACCTTTCCGCCACGCTGAAGGGCAGGATCGAGGGGCGCCGCCTGATCCAGGCGCTGCACCAGTGGACCGCCGCCGGCGGCGTGCTCGACGTGGAGCGGATCAACACCGTGTGGGGGCCGCTCGGCCTGTCCGGCAACGCCACGCTGGCGCTCGACCAGGAGCTTCAGCCGGAAGGCGCGCTCGGCGCCCGCATGACCGGCCTCTTCCGCGCGCTCGACGCCTTCGCCGACGCCGGCTGGCTGACGGTCAGCACGGCCTCGTTCGCCAAGGTGGTGCTGGGCTCGTTGGCGCGGCCCAACCCCGAGGGCGGCAGCCCGATCCTCGACATCGCCATCACGGTGCAGGACCGCACGCTGCACGTCGGCAAGGTCAAGATCGGCACGCTGCCGCGGATCGAGTGGGACTCGCCGCTCTCAAGCCTGCTGGGCTTCTATTACGCCCCGGCGGATGGTGCGCGCCCTCGAGAATAGTTCGTGCAGGGTGTCGCCCTCGCCGCGGCGGATGGCGCGCTGGATCACCGTGAGATGCTCGCCGAAGCGGTGCAGCAGGTCGAGCACCGCCTCCCGGTTGTTGAGGAAGATGTCGCGCCACATCACCGGGTCCGAGGCGGCGATGCGGGTGAAGTCGCGGAAGCCGCCCGCGGCGAAGCGGAACAGCTCCGGCCGCAGCTCCTCGGCGAGCTCCGCCGCGGTGCCGACGACGCTGAACGCGATCAGGTGCGGCAGGTGCGAGGTCATGGCGAGGATCTGGTCGTGGTGCGCCGGCTCCATCACGTCGACCTTGCTGCCGACGCGCTTCCACAGCGTCAGTAGCTTCCGCACCGCCGCCTCGTCGGCGCCCTCGGGCGGCGTCAGCAGCGTCCAGCGGCCGTCGAACAGCGCGGCGAAGCCGGAGTCCGGGCCGGAATGCTCGGTACCCGCGACGGGATGGCCGGGGATGAAATGGACGTGGTCCGGCATCAGCGGGCCGATATCGCGGATCACCGCCTGCTTCACCGAGCCGACATCGGTGACGATGGCGCCGGGAGACAGATGGTCCGCGATCTCGGCGGCGACCTTGCCGAACGCGCCGACCGGCGTGCAGATCACCACCAGGTCCGCCCCCTTCACGGCACGCGCCGCCGACAGGCAGGTGCTGTCGGCGATGCCGAGCCGCCTGGCCGTGGCCAGCGACTTGCGAGTGCGCGCGCACACCGCGATATGGCCGGCCAGCGCGCCGTCGCGCCGCATGGCGTGGGCCAGCGACGCCCCGATCAGCCCGATGCCGATCAGTGCCACGCGCCGGAACAGCGGCGCCTTGTCCTTGCCGGGCTTGTCCTTGCCAGACCTGTCCTGGCCGGGCTTCCGCCCGGCGGTCCCTTTCCTGGCGGTCCGTGCCATCTTCCGCTCAACCTCCGTCCGGTCCCGTGGTGGCATAGGCCTCCATCGCGGCCGCCAGCGCCTCCATCTCCTCCCCCGTGCCGATGCTGATGCGCAGGCAGTCGGGCAGGCCGTAGCCGGCGACGCGGCGCACGATCAGGCCGCGCCGGCGCAGGAAGGCGTCGGCGGCCTCGGCGCTACGCGCATTGTGGCCCAGGCCGGCACTCCGGCGGATGTCGACCAGCAGGAAGTTGCCGACGCTGGGGTGCACATGGAAGCCGAGGGCGTGCAGCCGCTCGCCCGTCCAGGCGAGCCAGCGGCTGTTGTGGGCGCGAGCATGGGCGATGAAGGCGCGGTCCCCGACCGCCGCCACGCCCGCCGCCTGCGCCGCCATGTTGACGTTGAACGGCAGGCGGATGCGGTTCAGCACGTCGACCACGTCGGCCGGGCCGTAGGCCCAGCCGAGGCGCATGCCGCCCATGCCGTAGATCTTCGAGAAGGTGCGCGTCATCACCACGTTGTCGCCGGCCTCGACCAGCGCCGCGCCAGCCTCGTAATCGTCGCGCTCGACGAACTCGGCATAAGCGGCGTCCAGCACCAGCAGCACATGGTCCGGCAGCCCCGCACGCAGCCGGCGCACCTCGGCCTCCGGCAGATAGGTGCCGGTCGGGTTGTTGGGGTTCGCGATGAAGACGAGCTTCGTGCGGTCGGTGACGCCGGCGACGATCTTGTCGACGTCCGCCGTCAGGCCGGTCTCCGCCACCATCACCGGAGTTGCCCCGACCGCGCGCGCGCAGATGCCGTAGATCGAGAAGCCGTGCTCTGTCTGCAGCACCTCGTCGCCGGGGCCGGCATAGGCGCGGCACAGCAGGTCGATCAGCTCGTCGGACCCGGCCCCGCAGACGATGCGCGCCGGATCGATGCCGTGCAGATCGCCGAGCGCGCGGCGGAGCCCGGTCGCAGCGCCGTCGGGATAGCGGTGCAGCCGGGTGGCCGCCGCCTGGAAGGCCGCCATGGCCTTCGGGCTGGGACCGAGCGCCCCCTCGTTGGAGGAAAGCTTGATCGGACGGGAGACCCCCTCGAGCTTCGATTCGCCGCCGACGTAGGGCGCGATGTCGAGGAGTCCCGGCCGCGGCCGCGGCGCCGTCACCGCGCGTGGCCGGCGGGGGGAGGATCGGCGACCTCCTCCGCGGTGAAGGGCACGGCGTAGCCGCCGATGATCGTGATCACGCCGATCGCGTCGCCGGCGGTGCGCCGCGCCGCGTCGAGACGCGGATCGCCGGGCACGATATGGCCCTCGACCTCGACCAGGTGCAGCCGGCGGTCGAAGTCGGTGCTGTCGATGCCGGTGGCGATGAACGCCGGCTCCAGCCCCGCACCGCGGAACAACGTCGCGATGCGGTCGCGGCTGATGCCCTCGCCCGGCTCGAACATCACGTAGCTGCGATCCTCGCCGGTCTCGTCGGGCTCGAGCTGCGCCACCACCAGCGCCTCAAGGTCGGGATCGTCGCCGCGCTCGCGCCGGCCGAAAGGCAGACGGCCGACGATCCGGACCTTGCGGGCCCCCTCGGCGCTCAGCGTGCGCCACCAGGGATCGACCTCGTCGCGTTGCGGCAACGGCACGACACCGATCGAGATGTCGCCCTCGCGCACGCCCTTCATCACGCCGCCGACGCTGCCGTAGGTGCGGATGTCGCTGAACGAGCCGAAATGGTCGCGCGCCAGCTTGATCGAGTCGCGGTGCTGCTCGTCGACGAACACGCCGATGTCGAAGTTGGCCTGAAGCCGGTTCATCGCGCCGAACATCTCGCGCCAGATACGGAGCAGCACGCCGCGCGGAAATTTCCCCCGGTGGCGCCGCACCAGCCGGCGCAGCACCTTCGCCTCGCGGCCGGGCCGCAGCGCCACGCCGTTGCCCTTGAAGGCACGGGCGGCGAGCTGCTCGACCACTTCGGTACGCGCCATCAGCAAATCGTGGATCGCATCGTCGATGCGATCGATTTCCTGGCGCAGGGAATCGAGAGAAGCTTCTGACATCGGGAAGAAACGCAGACGTTCCGCCGGCAGTTGGAGGCAAGATCGATAGACGTAACGCGCGGCGAAATCAAAGAAAACCCGAATCGCCCGGAGGCAGGTTATTGACACCCGCCATGCACCGCACCTAGCTAGTCGCCCTCGTCACCCACAAGCCGACCCAGGATTGCAGCCTTGGCGAGCGAGACAGCGCCACGCCCGGCGCCAGAATTGGCCCAGCCTACCGCGATGCCCGGCGCCCGGGAGGTGCTCGGCGCCGATATCCCGTTGCGCCTCGACTGCGGCGTCGAACTGGGTCCCTTCACCGTCGCCTACCGGACCTACGGCACGCTGAACGAGGATCGCTCCAACGCCATCCTGATCTGCCACGCGCTGACCGGCGACCAGTTCGTCGCCGAGTCGCATCCCATCACCGGCAAGCCCGGATGGTGGGAGGAGATGGTCGGACCCGGCAAGCCGCTCGACCCGACGCGCTATTTCCTGATCTGCGCCAACGTGCTCGGCGGCTGCATGGGCACCTCGGGGCCCAAGGAGATCAATCCGGCGACCGGGCAGCGCTGGGGCCTCGAATTCCCGATGATCACCATCCGCGACATGGTGCGGGCGCAGAAGCTGCTGATCGACCGGCTCGGTATCGACCAGCTGTTCTGCGTCATCGGCGGCTCGATGGGCGGCATGCAGGTGCTGGAGTGGGCAAGTTGCTATCCGGAAAAGGTCTACGCCGCGGTGCCGCTCGCGTCCGGGGCATACCACTCGGCCCAGAACATCGCCTTCCACGAGGTCGGCAGGCAGGCGATCATCGCCGACCCCAACTGGACCCAGGGCGCGTACTACGACGCCGGCGTGCGTCCCTCGCGTGGGCTGGCCGTGGCGCGCATGGCGGCGCATATCACCTACCTCTCGGAGACGGCGCTGCACCGCAAGTTCGGGCGCCGGCTGCAGGACCGCGAGGCGATCACCTACGGCTTCGAGGCCGACTTCCAGGTCGAGAGCTACCTGCGCCACCAGGGCATCACCTTCGTCGAGCGGTTCGACGCCAACTCCTACCTCTACATCACCCGGGCGATGGACTATTTCGACCTGGCGGCGGAGCACGGCGACGTCCTGGCCAACGCCTTCCGCGACACGCCGGTCCGGTTCCTCGTCGTCTCGTTCACCAGCGACTGGCTGTTCCCGACCTCGGAGAGCCGCGAGATCGTGCGCGCGCTGAACGCCGTCGCGGCCAATGTCAGCTTCGTCGAGATCGAGACCGACAAGGGACATGACGCCTTCCTGCTCGACGAGCCGGAACTGCGGGCCACGCTGGAGGGCTTCCTGACCGGCGCCGCGGAACATCGCGGCCACAGGACGCGGTAGCACCGCCATGGCGCGCGACCCGATCCCCGCCGGCGGCCGTCCGGCCGTCGCCCCGGGCAAGATCCGCCGCGACCTGCAGCTCGTGGCCGATATGGTCGCGCCGCGCACGCGGGTGCTCGACGTCGGTTGCGGCGACGGCGCGCTGCTGGACTACCTCGACCGCGAGAAGCAGGTCGACGGCCGCGGCATCGAAATCGACAACACCAGGGTCGCCGACGCGGTGGCCCAGGGCCTGTCGGTGATCCAGGGGGATGCGGAAACCGACCTGCCGGATTTCCCAGACGGGGCGTTCGACTACGTCATCCTGAGCCAGACGCTGCAGGCGATGCGTGAGCCGAAGACGATCCTCGAGGACCTGCTGCGCATCGGCCGGCGGGCGATCGTGTCGTTCCCCAACTTCGGCCACTGGGCGGTGCGCCTGCAGGTGATGTTCCGCGGACGCATGCCGCAAACGCGCGCGCTCGACGACCCGTGGTACGCGACGCCCAACATACACCTCTGCACCATCGCCGACTTCGAGGCGCTGTGCGACGAGATGGGAATCGAGGTTGAGCGGCGCGTCGCACTTACCCGGACCGGGCGGCCGGGACTGAACCGGCAGTCCGCGCTCGCCAACCTGCTGAGCGAACAGGCGGTCTACCTGCTGCGGCGCGGCACCCGGGGCTCAGGCTCGGATATCGGCGCGTAGACGCGCCTGCGGGCACGGACGGGTTCGGTGCGCTCGGGAATACCGGCCGCGTAGATCTGCTTCGTCGCGACGACCACGTTCACCCCGCCCAGCCGCGGGCACCAGCGATGACCGATGCGTTCGAGCGCCGGCGCCGCCTTCAGTGCCATGCGATAGCGCACCGGGGGCACGTAGAGCGCCCGGCTCTGCTGCTCGGGCATGAACATGTTGTCGCGCAACAGTTCACGGAGCTGCGCCCGGCTGTAGGGCTGGCCGTGACCGAAGGGGGTGGACTCCAGCCGCGCCCATACGCCCGTGCGGTTGGGCACCACCACCATCAGCCGGCCACTGTCGGTCAGCACGCGCCAGACCTCACGCAGCAGGACGCGGATCTGCTCCGACTGCTCGAGCGCATGCACCAGCAGGACGCGGTCGATAGACAGGTCCGGAAGCGGAAACTCCACGTCCTCGGTCAGCGCCGTCTCGCCATCGCCGTCGCGCGGCCAGTGCACCACCCCCTGGCTGGCGGGCATGAAGGCGATGACCCGCTCCGCCTCGCCGGTGAAAGGCCTGAGATAGGGGACCGCATAGCCGAAGCCCATCACCCGCTCGCCCGTGACGTCGGGCCACAGCTCCCGGACGCGGTTGCGGATCAGCCGCCGCGCCACCTGGCCCAGGCTGCTGCCGTAGAAGTCCCGCAGGTCTGCGACATGTGTCCACATCGTCTCAAAATAACACAAGGCATTGGGGTATAGGGCTTTTCACCCCGGTGCGTGGCGTTAATACGGGCGGGATGCTACACTTCCGCATCCGAAGGGAAGTCCGGACAGCACGGGGTTAGGGATGGCAGAGATCGACGTCAAAATCATTCCGGCACTGAGCGACAACTACATCTACCTGCTGCGCGAGCGCAGCAGCGGCGCGGTCGCGGTGATCGATCCCGGCGACGACGAGCCGGTGAAGGCGGCGCTGAACCGGCTCGGCTGGCGGCTGACGCACATCGTCATCACCCACCATCACGCCGACCATACCGCCGGGAACCTGTCGCTCAAGACCGCCTACCAGTGCCCGATCGTGGGGCCGGCGGCGGAGGCTGCGCGCATCCCCGGCCTCGACGAGCAGGTGGCCGAGGGCGACACCTACAAGATCGGCAACGCCGAAGCGAAGGTGATCGACACGCCGGGGCACACACTCGGCCATATCTCCTTCTGGTTCGAGGAGTCTTCCGACCTGTTCTGCGGCGACTCGCTGTTCGTGATGGGCTGCGGCAGGCTGTTCGAGGGCACGCCGGAGCAGCAGTGGTCGAGCCTGCGCAAGCTGCGCGCCCTGCCGAACGAGACCAGGGCCTACTGCGGTCACGAGTATACCCAGGCCAATGCGCGTTTCGCACTCAGCGTCGACCCCGACAACGAGGCGCTGCAGGAGCGGGCGCGCACCATCGACGAACTGCGCTCGGGCGGCAAGCCGACGGTGCCCACCACCATCGGCGAAGAGAAGGCGACCAACCCCTTCTTGCGCTGCGACGACAAGAAGTTCCTCAAGGCTGCCGGCCTGACCGGCAAGAAGCCGGTGGAGGCCTTCGCCGAGGTCCGCCGTCGCAAGGACAACTTCTAGGTAAAGGGCGCGCCGCCGGGGCTCCGAAGACAGATCATCTGAAGCACGATCCGATCAGGTTGAAGCAAGCTGATCGGATCGCGCTTTCGGACAATGCGGCAGAGCTAATACATGTGCTGTCCGCCGTTGATCGACAGCGTCGAGCCGGTGATGAAGCCGGCCTCGTCGGCGACCAGGAACAGCACGCCGCGGGCGATGTCCTCGGCCTTGCCGAGCCGGCCGACGGGAATCCGGGCGACGATCTTCTCCAGCACGTTCGGGGGCACCGAGCGCACCATCTCGGTATCGACATAGCCCGGTGCGATGGCGTTCACCGTGATGCCCTTACCCGCGCCTTCCTGCGCCAGCGCCTTGGTGAAGCCGTGGATGCCGGACTTGGTGGCGGCGTAGTTGACCTGGCCGTACTGGCCCATCTGGCCGTTGATCGAACCGATGCTGACGATGCGCCCGAAATTGCGCTCGCGCATGCCCTCGATGACGTTGCGGCACATGTTGAAGCAGGAACTGAGATTGGTCTGCAGCACCGCCGCCCAGTCTTCCGGCTTCATGCGATGCAACGTCGCGTCCCGGGTGATGCCGGCGTTGTTGACCAGCACGTCGATGGGGCCGAGGTCGCCTTCGATCTGCTTCACCCCTTTGGCGCAGGCATCGAAGTCGGCGACGTCGAACTTGTAGACCGGGATGCCGGTCTTCTCCTTGAACGCCTTCGCCGCCTCGTCATTGCCCGCATAGTTGGCGGCGACGCTGTATCCGCCGTTCTTCAGGGCGACGCAAATGGCTTCCCCGATACCACGGGTCCCGCCCGTGACTACCGCCACTCGTCCCATTTTGATCCTCCTTGGACGTGTCTGTTGTCGTTATACGGCTTTATTTTATTCAGTCCCGCTCGACGCACATCGCGATGCCCATGCCGCCGCCGATGCACAAGGTGGCGAGCCCCTTCTTCGCGTCGCGCTTCTGCATCTCGAACAGCAGCGTGGTCAGCACGCGCGCACCCGATGCGCCGATCGGATGGCCGAGCGCGATGGCACCGCCGTTGACGTTCACCCGGTCGGGAGCCCAGCCCATGTCCTTGTTGACGGCGCAGGCCTGCGCGGCGAACGCCTCGTTGGCTTCGACCAGGTCGAGGTCATCGGCCGACCAGCCCGCCTTCTCCAGCGCCATGCGGCTGGCGGGGATCGGGCCGCTGCCCATCACCGCCGGGTCCACGCCGGCGGTCGCCCAGGAGCGGATGCGCGCCATCGGCGAGACGCCGCGGCGCGACGCCTCATCCTCGCTCATCAGCACCAGCGCGGCAGCGCCGTCGTTGATGCCCGAGGCGTTGCCGGCGGTTACCGTGCCATCCTTGGCGAAGGCCGGGCGAAGGCCGGCCAGCTTCTCGACCGTGGTGCCCGCGCGCGGATACTCGTCCTTGTTGACGACGACCTCGTCCTTGCGGGTCTTGATGGTGACCGGGACGATCTCGTCCTGGAAACGGTCGGCCTTCATCGCCGCCTCCGCCTTCTGCTGCGAGCGGGCGGCGAACTCATCCTGCTGCTCGCGCGTGATCTGCCACTTCTGGGCGACGTTCTCGGCGGTGTTGCCCATGTGGTAGCCGTTGAAGTGGTCCCACAGGCCGTCCCTGATCATCGTGTCGATGAACTCCGCCGTGCCCATCTTCACGCCGTTGCGGAGATGCGCGCAATGCGGCGCCTGGCTCATGCTCTCCATGCCGCCGGCGACGACGATCCCTGAATCGCCGCAGCGGATCGCCTGGTAGCCGAGCGCCACCGTCCGCAGGCCGGAGCCGCAGAGCTGGTTGACGCCGTAGGCCGTGCGCTCCACCGGGATGCCGGCGGCGATCGCCGCCTGGCGCGCCGGATTCTGGCCCTGACCCGCGGTGAGGATCTGGCCCATGATGACCTCGGTGACCTCCGCCGCCTCGACCCCGGCGCGCTTCATCGCCTCGACGATGGCGACCTGACCGAGGTAGGAGGCAGGGACCGTGCTCAACGATCCGTTGAATGCGCCGACGGGCGTGCGCGCGGCAGACGCGATGACCACTGCGGACATGATCAGATCCCTCCTCCGACATCCTGCCGGTCCAGTGCGGCCGGCTTATCTCCTCTAGATAACACCGGGCGCGGGGTCTTTAAACCGAGCACGATGGCGTCAACCGGCCTTGAGCCAGTCCACGAGCGGCTTCCACAGCGCCTCGCGGGCACGGCCGCCGACCGCCATGCCGATATGTCCCGCCGGCACGCGGTGGCCGACCGCATGCGGCACGACGTCCGCCAGTGCCGAGGCCGAGGCCGGCGGCACGATGCGGTCCTGCGAGGGGATCGCGACCCACAGCGGCCGGCGCAGTTCCTGCGGCCGTACGGGCACGCCGGCGATACGCCATTCGCCACGCCCCGGCCGGTTCTCCGCGTACCAGCCGATCAGCGTCTCCTCCGCCACCGGGCCGGCCAGCGGCACGCCGTCGTTCAGCCAGTCTTCCAGCGCCACAAACAGCCGGGCGGCCGTCGAATCGGGATCGAGCCGCGGGAAACGGCGGAACTTCGACACCACCCCGACCGGGTCCAGCGCGGCGAACAGCGACTGGATGGCGTCGGTCGGCAGTTCGTCGAAGGTCGCGATCATCGGCAGCAGCGCCGCGGTGTAGACCGTCGCCATCGCGTCGGTCGGTGTCTTCCCGGCGTGGAAATCCCACGGCGTCGCCAGCGCTGCGACGCGGTCGACAAGCTCCGGCCGGCGCAGCGCCAGCGCCAGCGCGAGGTTGCCGCCCATGCAGTAGCCGACGACGGAGACCGGGCCGCCCGCCTCCTCCGTGGCGCGTGCCAGCGCCCGCTCCAGCCGGCCGGCGACGTAGTCGGTGAGACCGAAGCGGCGCTCCTCGGGCCCCGGCGCGTCCCAGTCGACCATCAGCGGCCGCATGCCCCGCTGCGCCATGTAGCGCATCATCGAGCGGCCGCGGTCGAGGTCGAGCACGTAGTAGCGGTTGACCAGCGAGGGGACCACCAGCACCGTGCCGCCTGCCCGGCGGCGGCGCGAGGCGGCGCCGTAGTCGAGCAGGCGGGTCGTGCCCTCCTGCCAGATCGCCGGCGGCGGCTCGACGCGCCGACGGTAGGGATGGCTACGGTAGGCCAGCACGCCGTCCATGAATGCCGCCAGCCGGCGGCGCGCCTCGGCATCCAGCGCCTCGGCGAAGCGGTCAGGTCCGGCGGCGTCTATTTCCCCGAGCAGCCGGTTTCCCTCACTTCGGAGGTCCGCCCTCCAGTTCAGCGAGCCGGCGCTCAACATCCGCCAGGCGGCCTGCGAACTCGTCCACAGCAGGGTCTGCCCCGCCAGGTGCAGCGGCAGCGGCCGCGGCCCCAGCCGCGGCGCCGGCCGGTGCGGCGCCGTTGCCGGACGTTCCGCCTTTCCCGCCGCGCTGCGACTCATCGGACATCTCCGCTGCCATCCGCATCATCGCGGCGCCGGCCTTGCCCTGCAGGCTCATCTGCGTCAGGGCGAGCTGCGTTATGCGCCGCGCCATCTCGGCGTATTGCGGGTCGGCCGCCAGGGCAAGCACCTGCGACTCCCACAACTCCACGAACCGGCGGGCCAGGCCAGCGAGATCGGGCTCGGCATCGTCGCGTCCGTCATTCATGGGCGGAACTATATAGCGCCTCTCCGGTAGCGGCTCGAATTTAGCTGGTGCCGCCAAGAACCCGGAGGCTAGTATGCCATCATACTTCGTCAAGCCTTGGGAGGCACGGCGCGCATGGCCGCGAAAGGCAAGACAGGCGAGCCGGGTGACGAGACGTCGGTAACGATAAAAAAATATGCGAACCGGCGGCTCTACAACACGGCAACCAGTTCCTACGTCACCCTCGAGCACCTCGCGGAGATGGTGCGCGAGGGCGTGGAGTTCGTCGTCTACGACGCCAAGTCCGGCGAGGACATCACCCGCTCGGTGCTGACCCAGATCATCGTCGAGGCGGAGGCGAAGGGGCAGAGCCTGCTGCCGATCAGCTTCCTGCGCCATCTCATCAGCTTCTACGGCGACAGCCTGCAGGCGCTGGTGCCGCGCTATCTGGAGCAAAGCATGGGCTCCTTCGCGCGCAACCAGGAGGAGATGCGGGCCTATATGCGCCAGGCCATGGGCGGGCTGTTCCCGTTCGGCCCGCTGGAGGAGATCGGCAAGCAGAACATGGCGCTGTTCGAGAAGACGATGAGCATGTTCACGCCCTTCGTGCCGACGAACGACGGCGAGGAGGGTGGCGCCGCCATGCCCAGCCGCGACGAAACCATCGACACGCTGCAGCGTCAGCTGCGTGCCATGCAGCAGCAGCTCGACGCGCTGAAGCCGCAGACGGGCGGTGGCGGCCAGAAGTCTGGCGGCAAGCAGGGCGGCGAGGACGACAAGGGCGGCGGCAAGAGCGGCTGAGTCGCACGCCGCTGGAATTTCTCCGTAAAGTGGTATAATCGCCCCCTCCAATGGGGGGGAGGTGCATCATGTTCCGGTTGCTCGCCGGAGCTGCGGTCGTCGCATCCGCGCTAACGCCGGGCGCGGCCGAGGCCGTGCTCGTCGCCAACGATAGCGAACGCGAGATCAACGTCACCGTGACCGCGGCCGATCAGCCGCCATCGACGCCGGCCAGGATCGATCCGGGCGCGGCGATGGACCTGCCGGGCCTTTGCCTCGGCGGCTGCAAGATCCGCATCGTCGTCGGCACCCAGCCTCCGCTGGAGACGGAAGCCGACGACGACAATTTCCTCGTGGTGTTCAAGGGCAAGCGTGCGGTCTCGGTGCTCGAGATCGAGGAGGGCTCGCCCTGAACGCTCAGTCCTTCCGGCGCGCCAGCCACTCGTCATAGGTGCCGAGGTTGGGGTTCGCCGCCCGTGCCCGGTAGTAGGGCAGCAGCGGCGTATACATGTCGAGCAGGCGGCGCAGCTCTCCGACCGGCTCTGCATGCTCGTCGGCGCGCAGGTTGACGATCGGGAAACGCTGGTCCTCGCAAAGCAGCATGGCCGCCGAACGCTGCCCGTCCGGCTGGCCGCCGGCATCGCGCCCGGCCTCGATGGCGCGGATCAGCCGTTCGTGCAGCGGTTCGTCCGCACTCACCTCGAACGCCTCGGCGATGGCCTCAACCACCGGCTGCCCGACAATGCGGTTGCCCATCGCGACGTAGCCGTCGCCGACGTGGTGGCCCTTCCAGTCGCGGTTGTCGCGGCCGGTGCGCGCAGCGGCATTGCCATCGGCGTCGACCACGGCGACCTGTCGGCTCTCGATGCCCGGGTCGCTGTCGGCCAGTTCCCGAACGACCTTGCCTGCCGAATAGCCCAGTTGCAGCAGTTCGATCCCGAGGGGCCCAAGGCGCGGGTCGGTCATCGCCTGGGTCGCCACCGCCCCGACGCGCGAGCGAACGTGCGGCACGCGCGAGCCGACCGCCATTTCCCCCGTGGCCATGCAGACTCCGAGAGCGCCGGTGCGCGGACAGCGCGCGGTGATGGTGAAGGTATTGAATTCGATCAGCATGGTCCGTTCCGCTTTCAGCGCGTGGTTTCGGTGACCGACGCCGTCTCGGGCGGCGGACGGCGCAGGAAGATCAGTCCCGCGGCGAGGGCCGGCAGGGCGGTAAGCGCGAAGCCGGTCGCGAAGGTGCCGGTAAGCTCCAGCACGCCGCCGAACAGCAGCGGCAGCAGCATCTGGCCGGCGCTGCTGAACGACAGCACACCGCCGGTCATCGCCCCGGCCTGCCCCGGCGGCGCCAGTCGCGCGACCTCCGACAGCAGCACGCCGTGCCAGCTCAGGCCGGTCGCGGCATAACAGATCGCGACAGCGAGGACGGCCCATGTAGACCAGCCGGCATCGTAGGCGGCGAAGCCGAAAGTGGCCAGCGCCGCGCCGATGCCGAGCATGGCGAGCACGAGGCGCGGGGCCACCAGCCGGCTGCCCACCCAGCCCCACAGGATACGGGCCGGCACCGCCACGGCGGTCGCGGTGGCGAACACGGCGCCCGCCGCCGCGAGATCGTAGCCGAGCGACCGGTTCAGGTTCAGCACGAAAAAGGAGGTGAACACCGCCTGCAAGCCGACGAAACCGAACGAGGCGAACGCCATCAGCCCGAGGCCCGGCGTCGAGATCACCGTCATGAAGGTGGAGCGGAACACGTCGATCGACAGCCGGTGGTCGGGCTTGCGGTCGTTGTCGAACGCCGCGCGCGACGGCTGCAGCGCCAGCGCCAGTGCCGCGCAAAGGGCGCCGTTGACCAGCATCGCCGCCTGCCAGCCCCACAGGCCGACGAGGAACGGCATCAGCAGCCCCGCCATCATCAGGCCCGCGGGCACCGAGGTTTGCTTGAGCGAGAAGACCAGCGGGCCGTAACCCGGCGGCGAGTAGCGGGCGAGGAGGTGCGAACTGGCCGGCGTCGCCATCGCGGTGCCGAGCGCGGCGATCGCCGCCGTGAGCACCAGCGGCCACAGCATGCCGAAGGCGGCGAACGACATGCCGAGGGCGATCAGCAGCAGGCTGACCTGGCTCATGCGCAGCGCGCCATAGCGCCTGAAGAGGCCGCCGCAGCCCATCGTCGATACCATGCTGAACGAGGCGGCGATGGCGACGAACACACCGACCAGGGCCGGGCTGACGTCGAAGCGGTCGAGGATCGCGGGCGAGATCACCGGAACGATGACCTTGCTCATCGTCGCGACCGCCTGCTGCACGAACATGGCGACGAGCGCGAGAACAAGCAGTCTCATGACGAAAAAGGCCGTTGTGGCAGGGCCGGTGAAGCGGTCGCCCTAGGGACGAGGATGCTGATAGAATGGACCCATCGAACCGATCCTGTCCACGCACCATCCCCGGAGATTGCGCCGTGACCGAGCTTTGCGACCTGCCGGCCGTCGACCTGCGCCGCATGATCGGCAGCAAGGAAATCTCGCCGGTGGAGCTGTTCGATAGCTGTGCCCGACGCATCGGCGAAGCCAACCCCGCCCTGAACGCGATGGTCGAAATGCGCCTCGACGCGGCGCGCGCCGAGGCCGAGGAGGCGGAACGCGCGGTGATCGACGGCGAGGACCTGGGGCCGCTGCACGGGCTGCCGGTGGCGATCAAGGAGAACGCCGACGTGGCGGGCCTGCGCACCACGCGCGGCTCCCTGCTTTACAAGGACAAGATGGCCGAGCGCGACTGCGGCATGGTGGCGACGGTGCGCATGAACGGCGGCATCGTCATCGGCAAGACCAACGTGCCGGAACTGACCAACGGCTTGACCACCGACAACCCCGTCTACGGCCTGACCCGGAACGCGCACGATCCCGAGCGCACCTGCGCGGGCTCGTCCGGCGGAGCCGGCGTCGCACTGGCCGCCTCGATGGTGCCGCTGGCGACCGGCGGCGATACCGGCGGCAGCATCCGCGGCCCGGCCGACGTCAGCGGCGTATGGGGCCTGCGCCCGACCAGCGGCTTGGTACCCGACGAGACCCGACCGCTCGGCTGGAGCAACATGAGCGTGCTGGGCCCGATGGCCCGCAGCGCCGCCGACACCCGCCTGTTGCTGCAGGGCATGATCGCCACCGACTCCGTCGATCCGCTGAGTGCCCCGATCGATATGGCGCTGATCGAGGAAGGGAGGCCAGCCGACCTCGGCAGGCTGCGCGTCGCCGTTTCGCCGGACCTCGGCTCGGTCGAGCTTGCGGACGGCGTGCGCGAGACGTTCGAGCGCAAGGTGGCGCTGTTCGGCAGCGCCTTCACCCGCTGCGACTGGGCGCACCCGGACATGGGCGAAATCCACCGCGCCTATCTGAACCTGCGCTCGCTGGTGCACCTGACGCGCTATCCGCCGGAGCAGCAGACGGCGGAGAACCTGCGCCACCTGACGCCGCAGGCGCGCACCGACCTGCGCCGCGGCCATGCACTCACCGCCACCGACATCGGCTGGGCGCACAAGGAGCACACTCGCGTTTTCCGCGCCTTCCAGGAGTTCTTCGAGGACTACGACCTGCTGATCACGCCGGGGCGCGCGCGGCCGTTCTACACCCTCGACGACATCGCCACGCGCAACGAGAAGATGGTGGCCGACGAGGAGGCCGAGCGCCGTCCGCTGTACGGCGACAAGGCCAACATCAATGCGCCGATCACCATGATGGGCCATCCCGTTCTGGCGGCGCCGGCGGGACGCGGGCCGCACGGCCTGCCGTTCGGGCTGCAGGTGATCGGACCGTACCGGCACGACGCCATGCTGCTCGATGTCGGGTTGGCCCTCGATGCCCTGTTCTCGGCGAGTACCGATCTCGCGCGGCCGGTCGCGGACCTCGAAAGGTTCGCGCAGGCCGCCTGAGTGCCGATGGGGGTCCTGTTCGTCACCTCGACGCGGATCGGCGACGCGATCCTGTCGAGCGGCCTGCTGGCGCACCTGCTCGAACGCCATCCGCAGGAGCCGGTCACCGTCGCCTGCGGTTCGCTGCCGGCACCGCTGTTCGAGGCCGTGCCGCGGCTGGAACGCATCCTGGTGATCGAGAAGCGGCGCGGCGGCGGCCACTGGCTCGACCTCTGGCGCAACACCGTGGGGCGGCGCTGGCGGGTCGTCGTCGACTTGCGCCGTTCGATGCTGCGCCACCTGCTGCTGGCCGAAGAGCGCTTTGGCTTGCCTGCCGACGGTGCTGGCACTCACCGGGTGCCGCTGATCTCACGCACGCTTCTCCTGCCGCCGCAGCCGCCCGTGCTGTGGACCGGCCCGGCGCACGAGCGCGAGGCCGGGCGGATGATCGGCGGCGAGCCGCCGTTCATCGCCATCGCGCCGACGGCCAACTGGCGCGGCAAGATGTGGCCGGCCGAACGCTTCGTCGAGGCGGCCGAGCGGCTGACAGCGCCCGGCGCCGCGTTCGCCGGGCACCGCGTCCTGGTCACTGCCGCCGCGCCGGAACGCGGCCTGGCGCAGCCGGTACTGTCGGCCCTGCCGCCCGGACAGAGCATCGACGCCGTCGGCGCCTCGCTGCCCCTGACCGGCGCGCTGTTCCGCCGCGCCGCGCTGTTCCTCGGCAACGACTCCGGCCTGATGCACCTTTCCGCCGCCGCGGGCACCCCTACCGTCGGGCTGTTCGGCCCGACAGACGACCGCCTTTACCGGCCATGGGGCGTGCACGGGCTCGCGGTGCGCACCCCCGAGAGCTACGAGGAACTGGTCCAGCGCCGCCGCGACGGCGACGACGACGACCGCTGCCTGATGACGGGGCTGTCGGTGGATACAGTCGTCGAGGCGGTCGGCGAGCGCTTCGCCGCCTAAAGCGCGCCGATCAGCCCGGCAGGTCGCCGCCGTGGACGGTATCGCCGATGGCGGTGAGCGAGATGGCGCGGCCCCAGCCCATCTCGCCGACGATGGCCGGCCCGAGGTGGAGGCCGATACCGACACGCAGCGGCGTCGGCAGGTCGCCGGCCAGCGCCTCATGCGGCGTCGGCAGGTCGCCGGCCAGCGCCTCATTTAGTTCGACCAGCCGCTGCGACATCGCGCGCGCGGCGTCTATGGCCTCGAGCGCGCCTTGCCGCGGGCCGCTTTCCACGCCGAACAGCGCCATGATCCCGTCGCCGATGAACTTGTCGAGCACGCCGCCGGCGCCCTCGATCGCCTGCCCCATGCTGGAGAAGTACTGGTTGAGCACGAACACCACGTCGAACGGCAGCCGCCCTTCGGAGAAGCTGGTGAAGCCGCGCAGGTCGGCGAACAGAACGACGATCTCGCGCTCCGCGCCCTGGCGGTAGCTGGACCGGCCGCGGCTGTCCGCCGGCGTCGCGTCCGGCGGCAGCAGCGGCACCAGCTCCACGTCGGCGCTGGGGCGAAGCTGGCAGGCGAGTCGTACCGAGGGTGGCGCGCCGATCCGCTTCAGCAGCGCCGCCTCGGTCGGCGCGGCGGCCGGCAGCGCGTCGCCTCCCGCCCCCACCCGCACGCGGCAGGTGGAGCACCGCGCACGCCCGCCGCAGACGCTGGCGTGCGGGATACCGGCGGCGCGCAGCGTCTCCAGCGCGGTCGCGCCGGGCAGG
>JBBDQX010000100.1:223-7432 GCA_040905765.1 Acetobacterales bacterium | reverse complement strand
AGGATGCCGAGCCGCCGATGATCGGCCTCGGCGAGGGCCATTTCGTGCGCGCACACGAGGCGCCGGCGCGCGACAAGGTGCCGGCATGACCAGCCTCGCGGCGTTCGTTGCCCTGCTGCTCGCCGCGCTCATGCCGGCCGGCGCAGCCGCCATGGACTTCGTCGAGACGCCGTATTTCGCCGTGCCGGTCGCCGAGGGGAAGCTGCCGCCGGTCGCCGGGCGGTTGCCGGACGAGCCGTCGGTGGTGCGGTTTCCGCACCCCGGCACCGAGCCCGGCCGCCACGGCGGCACACTGGACATGGTGTTCGCGCGCAGCCGCGACATCCGCGTGATGGTTGTCTACAGCTACGCCCGGCTGGTCGGCTACGACCGCGACTACGAACTGCGCCCCGACCTGCTCAAGGCCGTCGAGGATGAGGAAGGGCGCATCTTCACCCTGCACCTGCGGCCCGGCCACCGCTGGTCCGACGGACAGCCGTTCACCAGCGAGGACTTCCGCTACTGGTGGGAGGACATCGCCAACAACGCCGAGCTCAACCCCGCCGGCCCGCCGCGCGAACTGATCGTCGACGGCGAGAAGCCGACGGTGGAGATCGTCGACGAACACACTGTCCGCTACAGCTGGGACAAGCCGAACCCGTTCTTCCTGCCAGAGCTGGCCGCGGCTCGGCCGATGTACATCTACGCGCCTTCGACCTACCTCAAGCAGTACCACAGCAGGTACCGCACGCCGGAGGAGATCGAGGGCCTGGTCAAGCAGCACAACCTGCGCGACTGGGTGGCGCTGCACTACCATTTCGGGCGGATGTACACGCTCGAGAACCCATCGCTGCCGACGCTGCAGCCGTGGACGGTGGAAACCGCGCCGCCCGCCTCGCGCTTCATCTTCCGGCGCAATCCCTTCTACCACCGCGTCGACGAGCTCGGGCAGCAGCTGCCCTATATCGACGAGGTCGCGGTGCAGATCGCCAATTCGAAGCTGATTCCCGCCAAGGCCGGCGCCGGCGAATCCGACCTGCAGGCGCGCAACATCGACTTCCACAACTACACCTTCCTGAAGCAGGGCGAGAAGCGGAACGGCTACGACGTGCGGCTGTGGCGCACCGCCCGGGGCTCGCACATCGCGCTGTTCCCCAACCTCAACCACAAGGACGCCGGCTGGCGGGCGCTGTTCCGCGAGACCGCCTTCCGGCGCGCCCTGTCGCTCGGCATCGACCGGTTCGAGATCAACCAGGCGATCTACTTCGGCCTCGCGCAGGAGAGCGGCAACGCGGTGCTTCCCGAAAGCCCGCTCCACCGCGAGCAGTACGCCAGGCGGTGGGCGGAGTACGACCCGGTGAGGGCCAACGCCCTGCTCGACGGCCTCGGGCTGACGAAGCGCGATTCGCGCGGCATCCGCCTGCTGCCCGACGGCAGGCCGATGGAGATCATCGTCGAGACCGCCGGCGAGAGCAGCGAGGAGACCGACGTGCTGCAGCTCGTCCACGACAGCTGGATGAAGCTCGGCATCAAGATCCACATCAAGCCGCTGCAGCGCGAGGTGTTCCGCAACCGCATCTTCGCCGGCTCGACGATGATGTCGGTATGGTCGGGACTGGAGAACGGCATCCCGACCGCCGACAGCAGCCCGGCCGAGCTCGCCGCGACCAGCCAGCAACAGCTGCAGTGGCCGAAGTGGGGTCAGCACCACGAGACCAGCGGCAAGGCCGGCGCAGCGGTCGACCTCGACCTCGTGGACGCGCTCAACGCGCTCGACCGCGACTGGCGCTACGCCCGCACGAAGGACGAGCGCCGCCGCATCTGGCACGACATGCTGCACATCTTCACCGACCAAGTTTACACCATCGGCATCGTCTCGGCGGTGCCGCAGCCGGTGGTGGTCAACAGCCGCCTGCGCAACGTGCCGGAGAAGGGCGTCTACAACTGGGATCCCGGCGCCCATTTCGGCATCTACCGGCCCGACACCTTCTGGTTCGCGCCCGACGGAAAGCAGCCGCATTGATTCACTTCCTGACCCGTCGCGTGCTCACCATGATGCTGACGCTGGCGGTGATCAGCGCGCTGGTCTTCGTCATCATCCAGCTTCCGCCGGGCGACTACCTGACCACCTACATCGCCGAGCTGCAGGCGCAGGGCGAGATGGTCGATGCGTCGAAGATCCGGTTCCTGCGCGAGCGCTACGGCCTCGACGACCCCATGTGGCTGCAGTACCTGCACTGGGCGGCCGGCCTGCTGCGAGGCGACCTCGGCTACTCCTTCGAGTACGAGATGCCGGTCACCGACGTCGTCGGCGACCGCCTGCTGCTGACGCTGGTGCTGAACTTCGCCACCGTGCTGTTCATCTACGCGGTATCGTTCCCGATCGGCGTCTACTCCGCGACGCACCAGTACAGCTGGGGCGATCACGGGCTCACCTTCATCGGCTTCCTCGGCCTCGCCACGCCGAACTTCCTGCTGGCGCTGATCCTGCTCTATCTCGGCAACATCTGGTTCGGCACCAGCATCGGCGGCCTGATGGACCCGCAGTACCTCGACCAGCCGTGGTCGGCCGGCAAGGCGATGTCGGTGGTTGCCCACCTGTGGGTGCCTGTCGTCGTCATTGGCACCGCCGGCACCGCCGGCATGATCCGCCGGCTGCGCGCCAACCTGCTCGACGAATTGCAGAAGCAGTACGTCGTCACCGCCCGCGCCAAGGGCCTGTCGGAGGGCCGCCTGCTGCGCAAGTACCCGCTGCGCATGGCGCTCAACCCGTTCGTCGCCGACATCGGCAACCTGCTGCCCCAGGTCGTCTCGGGCTCGGTGATCGTCTCCACGGTGATGTCGCTGCCGACCACCGGGCCGATGCTGCTCAGCGCGCTGCAGAGCCAGGACATGTACCTCGCCGGCTCGTTCCTGATGTTCCTCGCCGTTCTGACCGTGGTCGGCATGTTCCTGTCGGACGTTCTGCTGGCGCTGCTCGACCCGCGCATCCGCCTGTCCGGGAGCGCACGCGAATGACCGACACCCGCGCCCCCCTCGGCCACTACGTCTCCGACGCGCCGTTCGACCCCTACGACCGCGAGGTCCTGACGCCGGAGCAGGAGCGCTACTACATGGCGTCGCAGTGGCGGCTGATGTGGTGGCGGTTCCGCCGCCACCGCGTCGCCGTGGTCTGCGGCGCGATCCTGCTGCTGATGTATCTGTCGATACCGTTCACCGGCTTCCTCGCGCCCTACGCGCTGGACAGCCGGAATACCATGCACATCTACGCGCCGCCCCAGCCGGTGCACCTGTTCCACGAGGGGCGCCTCGTCGGGCCGTTCGTCTACGACCTCGAATACACCCTCAACATGACGACGCTGAAGCGGGAGTACGCGGAGGACCGGACGGTGCCGCGGCCGATCCGCTTCCTCTGCCGCGGCGATCGTTATGAGTGGCTTGGCCTCGTGCCCTCGACGCTGCACCTGGTATGCCCGCCCGCGGACGGCACGATGTTCCTGCTCGGCACCGACCGGCTCGGGCGCGACATGTTCTCGCGCATCCTCTACGGCAGCCAGATCTCGCTCACCGTCGGGCTGATCGGCATCACCATCAGCTTCATCCTCGGCATCGTCATCGGCGGCATGGCGGGCTATTTCGGCGGCTGGGTGGACAACGTCATCGGCCGCGTCATCGAGGTGCTGCGGTCGCTTCCCGAGCTACCGCTGTGGATGGCGCTGTCGGCCGCCCTGCCGGTGACGTGGAGCCCGATCCTTGTGTTCCTCGGCATCACCATCATCCTCGGCCTGCTCGACTGGCCCGGCCTCGCCCGCGCCGTGCGCTCGAAGCTGCTGGCGCTACGCGAGGAGGACTACTGCGCCGCCGCGCGCCTGATGGGCGCCCGGCCGTCGCGTATCATCGGCCGCCATCTGCTGCCCAACTTCATGAGCCACCTGATCGCCTCGGCGACGCTGTCGATCCCGGCGATGATCCTCGGCGAGACCGCGCTCAGCTTCCTCGGCCTCGGCCTGCGCCCGCCGATCACCAGCTGGGGCGTGCTGCTGACCGAGGCGCAGAACATCGAGGCGGTGGCGCTCTATCCCTGGCTGATGCTGCCGATGGCGCCGGTGATCGTCACCGTGCTGGCGTTCAACTTCCTCGGCGACGGCCTGCGCGACGCGGCCGACCCGTACCACTGACCCTGACCCACCAGCAGCGCCTGCTCGGCGCGGCGATGGCCGGCCGCCTCACCGAGGCCGCCGCCTACGCCGACCCGCGCCTCTACCAGGCGACCGCCGCCGTGCGCCACGAGCCGGGCGGCGTGCTGGAATGCCCGGTCTGCGGCACCGTGGCGCGGCGCTTCCTCCCGTTCGGCCTCGCCGGCCGCCGCAACGCGCAGTGCCCCGGTTGCGGCTCGGTCGAGCGGCACCGCTTCCTCTGGCTGTACCTGCGCGACCGCACCGATATCCTGCGCGGCCGCAGGCGCGTGCTGCACACCGCGCCCGAACCCTGCATCGAGCCGATGCTGCGCGCCGTGCACGGCCGCGGCTACGTCAGCGTCGACGCGTTCAACCCCGCCGCCGACGTCCGCGCCGACCTGCGCGACCTGCCGCTGCCGGACGCGTCGTTCGACGTACTGGTCTCCTCGCACACGCTGGAACATGTACCCGACGACGCCCCGGCGCTGGCCGAGCTCGGCCGCGTCGTCCGCCCCGGCGGCTGGGCCGCGATCATGGTGCCGCTCGACCCGTCGAAGCCGACACACGAGGACCCGTCGATCGACACGCCCGAAGGCCGCAACGCCGCCTTCGGCCACCCGTTCCACTTCCGCATCTACGGGCACGACATCGTCGACCGCCTGCGCGCGGCCGGCTTCGCGGCGGAGATCCTGTCGACGCGGAAGCTGCTGTCCGGCCACCTGCGCCGCCGTTTCCGCATCAACCGGAACTACCTCGTCCGCTGCAGACGCCTGTAGGTTCAGGACCCGGGACGGCCCCATCCTGTCATTGAGCACCGAACCGCGGACGGAATATGAGCCTGCTCCTGTTCAAATTGATACTTCCGCCCTTCCTTATCCTTGTCGCGAGCCTGGTCGGGCGGCGATGGGGAGATGCCATCGGCGGATGGCTCGTTGGACTGCCGCTCACTTCGGGTCCGGTCGCGGCCTTTCTGGCCATCCAGCATGGGCCGGAGTTCGCCGCGCTCGCTACCAGCGGTTCCCTGATCGGAACGGCCGCACAGGCGTGTTTCGGCCTTGCATATGCCCTGCTGGCACAGCGCGGCTGGGTCGCCGCTCTCATCGGAGGATCGGTGGCCTACGCCATCGCAGGCCTCCTGTTCCAGGCGATGCCCCTTCCGCACTGGGGCTACTTCGCTCTGGCGCTGGCAACGCTCTCCCTCTCGGCCCGTTACGTTCCGCACCACGACACACTGCGCAGCACTATCGCGCCGCCGTGGTGGGATTTGCCGGCCCGCATGGTCGTGGTCACCACCCTGGTCGTAACGCTCACAGCCGTCGCATCCCTCGTCGGGGCAAAGGTCGCGGGCATCCTCGCCTCGTTCCCCGTCTTCGGCATCATCCTCACCGTTTTCGCCCACCGCGTGCGCGGCCCGGTCATGGCAACGCAGGTGCTGCGCGGCATGGTGTTCGCGCTCTACGGCTTCGCGACCTTCTTTTTCGTCCTCGGCGTGAGCCTTGTACCGTTAGGAGTGCTTCCGGGTATCCTGGTCGCCACCGTGGCTTCGCTGGTAGTGCAGGGCGTCGCCTTGGGACTGATCCGCCGCGGCCATTCGGTCGGAACCGGGTAGAGGATCGCCTTCTACGGCTTCCGCAGCCAGAGGCAGGATTCGTAGGGGCTCTTCGGCGCGTCGAGCCTGCCCGCCACGCTCGCCGCCATCGCGTCCTGCATCCGCGTGGCGACGTAGCGGCCTGCGAACAGCACCTCCCAGCCGGCGATCAGCGGCCCCAGCCCCTGCTGCTCGTTGTAGCCGCGCCAGCGCCATTCCGGCGGGTAGTCGTCGGGCAGGAAGACGTCGTGGAACTGCAGCACCACGCCCGACGGCAGCGCCGGAACCAGCACGTTCAGCACCAGGTCGACGTCGCTGCCCGCCACCAGCACGTGGCTCGAATCGACGATCAGGAAGTCGCCCGCCTGCAGCCCCGCGAACCGTTCCGGCCCCGCCTGCTGCGCGGTGCTGCGCACGAACTTGACGTCAAGCTGCGACAGGTCGGCGCGCGGCTGCGGATCGATGGCGGTGATCTTTGTTGCCAGACCGCCGTCTCGCACCGCCCGCGCCAGGAACCGCGTCGAGTGGCCGGCGCCGATCTCCACCACCTGTGCCGGCCTCAGCGTGCGCAGCATCGTGTACGCCGCCAGCGCGTCGAGCGGCGGGAACCAGTCCTGCTTCCAGCGCGGCTCCGGCGGCGCGTCGGCACCGATCCGCAGCAGATCGTCGGCCAGCGCGTCGGCGTCGGCCAGCACCTTTCGGAACTGCGCCTCGCAGCCGTGCAGCCGCGCCTCCAGCGCGTCGTAATGCGGCCGTCGCATCTCGGCGGCGCGCCGGTACGGAATGAAGAACCCCTGCGGCTTGTGGCCGACCAGCGTCGCCAGTCCCATGCGCAACCGCCGCAGCCGGCGGGACATCATCGGTCTTCTCGCCATGGCGTTGCCTCCCGCCGCGATCCTAGCACGCCGCAATCCCGTTGACCCAAGCCGCGCGTCGCGATTGATTGGACGCATGAAGCTCGCCGATCTCCGCACCCCCGCCCTCATCCTGGACCGTCGCGTGCTCGCCGCCAACTGCCGGCGCATGACCGCGACCGTCGCGCGCCACGGCGTCCGCCTGCGCCCGCACATGAAGACCGCGAAGTCCATTGACGTCGCCCGCGTCGCGCTCGACGGCAACTTCGGCGGCATCACCGTCTCGACGCTGCACGAGGCCGAATACTTCCTCGGCCACGGCATCCGCGACATCGTCTATGCCGTCGGCATCGTGCCGTCGAAGCTGGCCGACTGCGCCGCCCTGATCGACCGCGGCGCCGACCTGAAGATCGTCACCGACGATCCCGGCGTCGCCCGCGCCATCGCCGGCGTCGCCCGCCCCGCCGGCGCGCCGTTCCGGGTGCTGATCGAAGTCGACGTCGGCGAGCACCGCGGCGGCCTCGATCCGGAGGACGACGCGCTGCTCGAGATCGGCCGCACGCTGCACGACGCCCCGGGCGCCGAGCTCGCGGGCGTGCTGGCGCACGCC
>JBBDQX010000100.1:0-213 GCA_040905765.1 Acetobacterales bacterium | reverse complement strand
GCCATTCCTACGACAGCCGTACCGAGAAGCAGGCCGCCGACTGCGCCGAGGCGGAGCGCGCCGGCGCCGTCCGCGCCGCCGAACGTCTGCGCGCCGCCGGCCTGCCCTGCGAGACGGTGAGCGTCGGCTCGACGCCCACCGCCCTGCACGCGCGCCATCTCGACGGCGTCACCGAGACCCGCCCCGGCGTCTACATGCTCGGCGACCTGTTCC
>JBBDQX010000099.1:0-7463 GCA_040905765.1 Acetobacterales bacterium | reverse complement strand
CGCTGCTCCGCCGAGACATCCCACTCGACCTAGTGGTGTTGGATCTGGCCGTTCCCGACATGGACGGCTTCGTCGCGGTCCAGCTGATCCGCGCGCTCGGCGCGCGCGGCACGCTGCCGATCATCGCGCTTGCCGACGACGGCACCGACATGATGACGACCCGCGCTCGCGCCGCCGGCTTCGCCCGCTCCGTTCTGAAGCCTTACAGCCCGCGTGAGCTGTACACGGCCATGCATGCCGCGCTCGACGCCGCGGCGGCACACACCGTTACCGGCTGGGCCTAGATCGTCCCGCTGCGCAGCCGGCCGAGCGCCGCGTTGAACTCCGCGCCGAAGATCATCAAGACGGCCACCACATAGAGAAAGAACATCGCCGTCACCACGCCGGCCAGCCCGGCGTAGGTCGCCGTATAGTTGGCGAAAGAGCGAAGATAATAGGCGAAAATCCACGCCGCCAGCAGCCACGTGACGAGCGTCGTCGCGAACCCCGGCCACAACGCCCGCCATGGCGGCCGCCCCGCCGGAAGCCACAGATGCGCGGCGGCGAGAGCCGCGACGACCAGCACGCTGGTCACCACCACGCCGATCGCCCCGAATGCGCGGCCGAACGGCGGCGGTATCGGCAGCGCCCCGGCCGAGACGGCGAGGCCGGCCAGCAGCAGCAGCACGACCGTGCCGATCAGAACGAAGCCGAGGCTCTGCGCCCGCAGGAAGAAGATCGAACGGCGATCGACGACCCTGTAGGCGCGGTTGAGCGCGGTGCGCACCGCCTCGACTCCGTTCGAAGCGAGAAAGAGCGCGACCACGGCCGAAATGGTGAGCAGGCTGCCGGGCACGGGAGCCAGTACGCGCCGGACCTCGGCAGCGATCGGGCCCGCAACCTCCTCCGGCCACGCGTTGAAGACGATCTCGGCGACCTGGTTGGCGAGCGCCGCCTCGCCGATGGCGCCGGCGAAGGCGGCCACGAAAATCAGGAACGGGAAGAGCGCCATGAGGGAGGACAGGGCCACATGGCTGGCCATGGCCCAGCCGTCGTCGGCGTTGAAATGGCCGAGGGCGTCGGTCAGGACGAGCCATGCGGACCGCAGGAAACCGCGATTTGTGCTGGTCATTTACGCTTCCGCAGTCCCTCTTCCCGTATATTCGCCGGAACGATACGCGATTCGGAGCCCGGAGGCGGCCCGGTCGGGCCGGACTTGGCCAAGAGGTAGCGTCACCAAAGTCTTACAGGCGCTCGTTAAAGCGACACAGCAATGCGGTCGCCAGAAGCGAGACCTGAAGGGCACAATGACCGGGTTTTCGGCGTTGCTGGCCGGTTTGATGACCGCAAACCCCTTGCGCCACGACTCCGAACTCGGTCATGTTCTGTCTGCGGCGGAGGGTTGGGGGAAATTTGAATGCTGGACACCATCGGGCGCCCGCCTGCCCGTGACCCGTCTGCAATGGACGCGGCACAAACGAAGTCCCCGCTCGGCGCCGCCGAGCCGCGAACGATTCTGATCACCGGCTGTTCGTCCGGCATCGGCTATCATTGCGCTCACGCGCTGCAGAAACGCGGCTGGCGCGTTTTCGCCGCGTGCCGACAGCAGATCGACTGCGATCGCCTGGCGCGAGAGGGTCTGGAAACCGTCCGCCTCGACTACCGCGACGAGGATTCGATCGCCGCAGCCGTCGACTACGTTCTGGCGGAAACCGGCGGCCGCCTCGATGCGCTTTTCAACAACGGCGCATACGCTCATCCCGGAGCCGTCGAGGACCTGTCGACAAAGCACCTGCGGACGCTTCTCGAGACCAACTTCATCGGCTGGTACGACCTGACGCGCCGCATTCTCCCGGCAATGCGCCGGCAAGGTTCCGGCCGCATCGTCAACTGCTCGTCGGTGCTGGGCTTCGTCGCGGTGCGCTTTACATCGGCGTACAGCGCCTCGAAGTTCGCCGTCGAGGGCTGGAGCGACGCTCTCCGCCTCGAACTGCGCGGCACCGGCATAAGCGTTTCGCTTCTCCAGCCCGGCCCGATCCGGAGCCGCATGCTCGAGAACGCGCGCATGCGGTTCATGGACACGATCGACGTGCGCAATTCGCCGTTCCGAACCGACTATGGACGTGAGCTGTCGCGCCTGTCCGGTTCGAGCAAGCGCTCGGCCTTCAAGCTCGGGCCGGAAGCGATGCTGGCGCCGCTGATCCATGCCCTCGAAAGTCCGGCGCCGCGCGCCCGCTATCGCGTCACCATTCCGACGCTCATCGGCGCGTGGCTGAAGCGCATCCTGCCGACGCCGATGATGGATCGCGTGCTTCTCCGCCAGCGCTAGGCCGCGCACAACCGCCCTTTCAAAGCGGCCGATTGATCATCAAACCGCCGTCGGCAAAGACCGTCTGGCCGGTGATGTACGAGGCCTCGTCAGAGGCGAGAAACGCGATGACCGCGGCGATCTCCTCCGGCCGCGCCACGCGTCCCATCGGGACGGCCCGCTCCACCCGTCGCAGCTCCTGCGGATTTTCGAACTCCGGATTCATCGGCGTCTGCACGGCGCCGGGCCCGACCGCGACAATGCGGATGCCGTCGCGGGCGTAGCGCAGCGCCAGCGACTTGGTCATGCCGCCAAGCCCGGCCTTCGACATCTGATAGGCGATCGCTTCCGGCATCGGCACGACCTCGTGCATCGAGCTGGTCGAAACGATCACGCCCGGCTGTCTGACGTCGATGAAATGCTGGATCGCTGCCTGCGCGCACAGGAACGCGCCGCGCAGGTTGACGTTCATCACCCTGTCGAAATCGACAATGTGCGCCTCGTGCGGCTCATCGACCGCCTTGATCGCCGCGTTGTTGACCAGAACGTCGAGCCCGCCGAACGCCTGCACCACGCCGGCAAACAGCGAATCGACCGCATCCTCGTCGGAGATATCGGCCGGAGCCAGCACATGGCCGCCGGCGGGGTTGATCCCGGTCAGTTCCTCGATCAGCGCTTCCGCCGGCTCCGGGTCGCCAATGAAATTGACCGCGACGCTCGCCCCCTCTTCGGCAAAGCGCACCGCCGCGGCCCGGCCCAAGCCGGTCCCCGCGCCGGTTATCAGCACCCTCTTGCCGTCCAGCCCCCGCATGTCCCCGCTCCCCGTCCGATTCGCCCGAAGGTCCGCGAGATAGCTGTGACGATGCGCGCCTTCCCCCGAAACGGCAAGACGGGGCGGGACGAATATGGCTATATGCAACCTTGCCCCGGACCGGCCGTTGCGACCACGAACGATGCCTGCTTCCCTTCAGTACCTCGCTCCGTTCGCCGTCGGCGCCGTCGCCGTCGTGCTCCTGCTCGGCCTCGTCAACATGATGCGCGGCGGATCGGGCAACCGTTCCCAGACCCTGATGCGCTGGCGCGTCATTCTTCAATTCATCGCCATCGTTGTCATCATGACCGCCCTCTACTTCGGCACACGCTGATGGTGCTCCTCAGCAAGATCTACACCCGGACCGGGGACGACGGCACCAGCGCACTGGCCACCGGCGAGCGGCGGCGAAAGTCGGACTTGCGCTTCGCGGTAATCGGCACTGTCGACGAACTGAACGCCCATGTCGGCATGGCGCGCCTGCACGAGCAAGCCCTCGGCGCCGACGTCGCCGCCATGCTCGCCCGTGTCCAGAACGATCTTTTCGATCTCGGCGCCGACCTCGCTACGCCGCAAAGGTCGGAGGCGCGTGAGCGGCTGCGCATCGCCGTCACGCAGGTCGAGCGGCTTGAGCGCGAGATCGACACGTTGAACCGAAGCCTCGAGCCGCTGACCTCGTTCGTCCTGCCCGGCGGCACGCCGGCCGCCGCGGCGCTGCACCTTTGCCGCACCGTCGCCCGCCGCGCCGAGCGCCTGATGGTCGACCTTGCCGGCCGTGAGACGGTCAACGTCGAGGCGCTCCACTTCATCAACCGCCTGTCCGACCTTTTTTTCGTCGCCGCCCGCCGCGCCAACGACGGCGGCAAGACGGACGTGCTGTGGGTGCCCGGCGAGAACCGCTAGACAAGAAGCAGCCGAAAGTCGCGAAACCGCCTTGGCTTTCATCCCGCTCCACGACGCGAATCCCTGGCGCCACATCCGGCGCCCATGGGTCGCGTGGGGTATCATCGCCGCCAACATCGTCGTCTATTTCGCCGTCGTGATCAGCGGCGAGGCGGCCGAGGCCTCCGTGCTTCAGTTCGGTCTCATCCCCGCCGCGTTCAACGGTCTCGCGGAACGTCCCGTCGAACTGACCGCAGTGCCCGACCTGCTGACGCTTGTCACCTACGCCTTCCTCCACGCCGACCTGATGCACCTCCTCGGCAACATGATCTTCCTGTGGGTGTTTGCCGACAACGTCGAGGACGCCCTCGGCCACGTGCGCTACTTCGTTTTCTACATCCTGTGCTCGATTGCCGCGGGCTACGCGTTTGTCCTTTCCGATCCGACCTCGCACGCGCCGGTAATCGGCGCCTCCGGGGCCGTCGGCGGCAACATCGCCGCCTATCTCCTGCTTCACCCGCGCGCCAAGATCTGGATACTCCTGTTCCTGCGTATTCCGCTCCGTCTCAGCGCCGTGTATGTCCTCGGCTTCTGGATCGCCTTCCAGTTCGTCGCCGCCCTCGGCAGCGACGGCGAGGACAACGTCGCCTGGTGGGCGCACATCGGCGGACTTGTCGCCGGGGCCGTGCTTGTGGTTTTCATGAGGCGGCGCGGCGTGCCGCTGTTCGACCGCGCGCCGGAGCCCGACTCCGCCAAAGGACCGTGGGGAAGATGAGGATACTTGTGCCCGTGAAGCGGGTCATCGATTTCAACGTCAAGGTACGGGTCAAACCCGACGGTACCGGTGTCGACCTCGCCAACGTCAAGATGTCGATGAATCCGTTCGACGAGATCGCCGTCGAGGAAGCCGTCCGCATCAAGGAGCGGGGCGAGGCGACGGAGGTCGTTGCCGTCTCCATCGGCAGCATCAAATCCCAAGATACGTTGCGCACGGCGCTCGCCATGGGGGCCGACCGCGCCATTCTCGTAAAGACCGACCAGAGCGTCGAGCCGCTCGCCGTCGCCAAGCTCCTCAAGCGCGTGGTCGATAACGAGAAGCCCGATCTCGTCATCATGGGCAAGCAGGCCATCGACGACGACTGCAATCAGTCGGGGCAGATGCTCGCGGGGCTGCTCGGCTGGCCGCAAGGCACCTTCGCCTCCAAGATCGAGCTCAACGGCGCCAAGGTCAGAGTGGTGCGCGAGGTCGATGGCGGGCTCGAGACGCTCATCCTGGCCAAGCCCGCCGTGGTGACGACCGATCTCAGGCTCAACGAGCCGCGCTACGCCTCGCTTCCCAACATCATGAAGGCGAAGAAGAAGCCAATCGACGAGACCACGCCGGAGGCGCTCGGCGTCGATATCGCGCCGCGTCTCAAGGTGCTGTCGATCGCCGAGCCCAAGACCCGCGAGGCGGGGATCAAGGTGGATAGCGTCGCCATGCTCGTCGACAAATTGAAGAACGAGGCGGGGGTCCTGTAGATGGCAGTCCTTCTGCTGGCAGAGCACGACAATACGAGCCTCGCGCCGGCGACCGCCAAGGCGCTGACCGCCGCGCGCGCCTTCGGCAGCGACGTCGATATTCTCGTTGTCGGCCAGGATTGCCGCGGCGTCGCCGGGCAGGCGGCCAAGCTCGACGGCGTGCGCACGGTCCTCCTCGCCGAAGCCCCGCATCTCTCGCAGCGTCTCGCCGAAGAAGTGGCCGCTTCGGTCCTGCCGCTGATGCAGAATTATTCCGTGCTGCTCGCGCCGGCGACGACCATGGGCAAGAACGTCCTGCCGCGGGTCGCCGCCATGCTCGATGTGGCCCAAATCTCCGACATCGTCGAGGTGAAGTCGCCCAATATTTTCGTGCGTCCGGTCTATGCCGGCAACGCGCTCGAGACCGTCGAGACGAGCGACAAGGTCGTCGTCGGCACGGTGCGCACCACCGCCTTCGCCAGTGCCGGCGACAGCGGCTCGGCCGGGATCGAGGCGATCACGCCCCCGAGCGCCCTTTCCCTCTCGAGCTTCGAAGGCTCGGAGATCAGCGTGAGCGAGCGGCCCGAGCTGACCGCGGCCCGCATCGTCATTTCCGGCGGGCGCGGCATGCAGTCGGGCGACAATTTCAAGGCTCTGCTCGAGCCGCTGGCCGACCGCCTCGGCGCGGCGGTGGGCGCGAGCCGGGCCGCCGTCGATGCCGGCTATATGCCCAACGATCATCAGGTCGGGCAGACCGGAAAAGTGGTGGCGCCGGAGCTCTATATCGCCGTCGGCATCTCGGGCGCCATCCAGCACCTCGCCGGCATGAAGGATTCCAAGGTGATTGTCGCCATCAACAAGGATGCCGACGCACCCATCTTCCAGGTCGCGGACTATGGCCTCGTCGGCGACCTCTTCACGGTCCTGCCCGAGCTCGACGCCGAGCTCAAAAAGGCAGGGTATTAGAGTAAGAGCGGGTTCAAGAGGAATGACCATGGACGACATAGTTCAAGGTGCCGGGCTCCGCGCCGAAGAAGCCGCGCAGGGAGAATCTGACGTGGCCCCCATCCGTAAGATCGGCATCATCGGCGCGGGCCAAATGGGCGGCGGCATTGCCCATGTCGTCGCTCTTCACGGCTATGACGTGGCGCTCCACGACATCGCCAAGGAGCGGGTCGAGGCGGCGCTCGGGACCATCGACAAGAACCTCGCCCGCCAGGTCGCCTCCGGCAAGATCAGCGAGGAGGAGCGGCAGAAGACGCTCGCCCGCATCACCTATGCCGAGACGCTGGCCGGCCTCGGCGATGCCGACCTGGTGATCGAGGCCGCCACCGAGGACGAGACGGTGAAGCGCAAGATCTTCGTGGCGCTTTGTCCCTTCCTCAGCCCGGACGCCATCGTCGCCACCAACACCTCGTCCATCTCGATCACGCGGCTGGCGGCTGCGACCGACCGGCCCGAGCACTTCATCGGGCTGCATTTCATGAATCCCGCGCCGGTGATGGAGCTGGTCGAGATGATCCGCGGCATCGCCACGGAGGACGCCACCTTTGGCCGCACCAGGGAGTTCGTCGAGACTCTCGGCAAAACGGTTGCCGTCTCCGAGGATTTCCCGGCCTTCATGGTGAACCGCATCCTGCTGCCGATGATCAACGAGGCGGTCTACACGCTCTATGAGGGCGTGGGCTCGGTCGACGCCATCGACACCGCCATGCGGCTCGGCGCGCATCATCCCATGGGGCCGCTACAGCTTGCCGATTTCATCGGGCTAGACACCTGTCTCTCGATCATGCAGGTGCTGTATGAGGGGCTCGCCGATTCCAAATACCGCCCCTGTCCGCTCTTGGTGAAGTATGTCGAGGCCGGCTGGCTCGGCCGCAAGACCAAGCGCGGCTTCTACGACTATCGCGGCGAGAAGCCGATGCCGACCCGCTAGGGACCTTCAGGGCTTCAAAGCGTGGTGCAGGGTAACGGGCATGCCTG